>CAYFSE010000086.1:0-4346 GCA_964345725.1 uncultured Dehalococcoidales bacterium | reverse complement strand
ATGCCTCGCGACCTGCGTTGGAGCGAAGCAATTCAAAGATCACCGAAGCCATGGGCACCTGTCCCATGCCCTCAGTAACGATGACAGAACAAGGAAAGTCTGACGTTTGTTCTTTCAACTCGGCCCCAATGCCCCCCACGACGATGCCGCGTACCCGCATCTCCTTAGCTCGCTCCAAAGCTTTACCCGTGTTCCGGGGATCACTTTGGGCATCTTCGACCAATACCGGCTTTCCTGTTCTCATCACCCAACCGCTCACGCCTGCTTCTAATTCTTCGAAGGTTAGCCCCTGCAAGTGCTCTGTAGGGTAACCGTGGCCCGTAGCCTTGACCAGGCGCTTTCTATTTGTGTCCACCAGGAGGAAGAGACTTCTCCTGGCTCCCACCAGGCTGACGATGTGTTTAGCAATGGGCTTTAGAATTTCGTCCACTTCCAGGGCCGCAGCCATCTCTGCGTCGATTTCATGGAGGATCTCCAATTTCTCTGCATATTTTTTCACATCCTCGGTCGCCTTTTGTTCTTTGGCCCTGAGGCGCGCGTTCTCAATTGCAGCAGCAGCCTGGGAGGCGAACAGGGCCACAGGTCCGAGCTCTGCCTCCGCAATTGGCCGCTGGCTGAACTTGTTGTCCATCGACAGCTTGCCGATGACCTCCCCTTGCAGCATGAGTGGCACACAGGCCCACTGAGTTACTTTTTCTTTGGCCAACTGCTGTTCGTATGGCACTGGCTTGTCGTCCTCACGCTCAAATACGGTTGGGCGCGGATCGGCCAGCATAGCCTGCACGTAAGGATCCTCTTCGATACGGAGCTCGCCCCCGACGAATTCTGGTTCCATGCCCACTTGAGCTTGCCCCTCCATGGCTTTCCCATCTTCGGATAACAGGTAGAGACGTACTCGGTCAAAACCGATGGCCTGAACCCCGCGAAGGATAGTATCTAATATGTCTTGCAAGCCCCCGACGCCGAGCAGCGCGGTGCTGGTTTCCATCAATCGCTCCAGAATCTGCTTCTCCCGCGCGACGCCCTTCAATTGTTGGTATTCGGCTGCATGCTCGATCATCACCGCCAGTTCCTCTGGATCAAAGGGCTTGCGGATGTACCGGTATGCACCTGCTCGCAGGGCGTCAAGCGCCGACGCCATTCCCCAACCGGTGAAGATGATGAACTCAATGTGGGGATAGCCCGTCTTGATCTCGGTCATGAGCTTGATCCCAAGTGGCCTCGGCTCCTCAGAACCGGCATCTGGCATCAGCATATCGTCGATTAGTGCTACATCATATTGGCCTTGGGCCTTTTCTATATGCGCCAGTGTCTCTTCACCGCTGGCGGTTGTGTCTACGAGGTAATGGTGTTCTTGCCGCAGGTACGTTGCCAGTGGTTCCCGCAGGCTGGCTTCATCATCTACCAGAAGCACTCGCAATGGTTGTTCGCTCATTTGGTTTCCCCCTGTGATGATGCCGTAGGTAACTCAACCACGAAGGTAGTTCCAACAGGCACCACACTGCGCTCAACTGAGACCTCACCACCCAGAGATTCTACCAGACTTCGCGCAATAAAGAGCCCCAGTCCTGTACCATCTGGGCGGGTGGAGAAACCTAAAGTGAAGATTTTGCCCCAGAGTTGTTTGTGGATGCCTGGCCCAACATCAGAGATACGTACCTTGATAGGCCGCTCGCCATCTTTTGTTTCGTAGGAGAAATTCACTTCCAGTGTTCCCCCATTTTGCGATTTCGCCGCCATCTGTTGCACGGCATTGAGCATGATGTTGAGGAAGGCCTGCTGTAGGCGGATCGCGCTCCCGAAGACACCGGGCAAACCTGGCCCTGACTCGATCTTGACACTTACCTGATTTCTAAGAGCGACGGGCTTCAAGAGTGCTTCCGTGCTGTGCAAGACGTCCCTTACATCGAAAATTCTCTCGTCCTCAGCCCGGATCAGTTGCTGGAAAAGTTCCACTGTGGAGCTTAGGTCCCCGGCTGTTTCCAAAAGACTTTCCACAGCCTGCCCCACTCCCCGAAACTCGGTGGAGTCTATCAGGTCAGGGGCAATGCGTCCCAGCCGTCTACAGTCCGTCTGTAGATTGCGAAGCTGGATTTCAAGACCTGACATCTTGTTGTACACCTCGTGCCCTAGACCAGCCGATAGTTGGCCGCTGAGCAGAATTCTGTTGACTGACTGGATTCGCTGCCTTAGTGTCTCGCGTTCTATTGCTGCCGCGAGCAAAGTGGCAGTGGCCAGAGCATCCCGCAGGCGGTAGCGATGAAAAGCCCCCGGATTACGGTGGAAGAGGAAGAGCGCGTGCTGCGTTTCCCCCTGGACTTCGATAGGAACGCCGATACACGACTCAAAGGGAAGCAAGTCTAATAGTTTGCGGAATCTGGCTTCCATCCGTGCGGTCACACGGGTCTCAAGAATAGGTTCGCCCTCACAAATGACGTCTTTGACCGGGCTCTCTTGCAGGGAATAGATTGCTTCTTCTGTCAACTTCACAGTGCCGGCCTTGGCGAGGATGGACACCGCGTAAGTAAGGGGGTTCAGATGGAAGACAATCCCTATCTCTGCTTCGATAGACTCGACGAGTTGTTTCAGGCCAGCACGGAGTCCGTCGACCAGGGAAGTTCCAGTGTCTATTGTGGCCGTGAACTCCTGAAAGGGTGCTGGCTCTGCGGTCCGTGGTGCTGCAAGTGAGACTCGCCACAGTGGTAGCGGTTCCTCCTGGCCGATTTTGACCAGTAACCGCTCGATCTTTTCCAGGTCCAGCGGCTTTTCCAGGATCTCGACAACGCCTAGCTCCTCGATTTCGCCAGTGCGTTCTTCCAACCACTCGGGGATGCTCATGACTGCAATCTGGGTCTCGGGCATCTCTGCTTTCATCTGCCGGATGAGGGCCAGCCCGTCCATTCCCGGCAGGTCGATATCCACCAAGGATACCGCGTAAGAGTGCTCGCGGATCTTCTCGTTGGCTTCTTCCAGTGTCTTTGCTGCATCCGCTTCGAAACCCCGTTCACGAAGCCAAGCGACCAAAGGGTCGCAAACCTCATCGTGGCCATCTACAACAACAATCCGTCCGACATCTTTGGATCCATAGTCCTCGGTCGTCTCGTTCCAGCCTGGCTCTTCGCTTGCTGGCACAGGAGTTGGTTCCACCTGAGATAGTGTCAGTTCGCTGTCCAGAGCTGGGTCATCATCTACACGTCGGTTGAGGAATTCCATAATATCGGCTACTTGACCCAATTGCTTCATACGTAACCGAATACTCAGCCGGATCTTCTTGTTCTTGCGATCAAGGCGTGTAATCACTGCTTCTACGTCGTCGCCCTGCCAGACCACGTCTTCAGGTTTTTTTACTTCCCACTGAACTAACTCTGAGAGAGGAACCAGTCCATCCACTCCCGGCAAGATTTCCACAAAGACACCGTAAGACGTTAAATCCTTGACTGTCCCTTCCACGACGTCGCCTTCCCCGAACTCACCAGCGAACACTTCCCAGGGATCGGGCAAGGTGGCCTTGAGGCTGAGTTCCATGCTTTGGCCTGGACCGGGGAGTTCAGTGATAACTGCTTCGATTACTTGCCCTTTCTGGACCAGTTTCTGCGGCTCTATGTCGCCAGCCCAGGATAACTCGCGGCGGCGGATATAGGCTTGGCTTCCCTCACCCAGGCGGACGAAGATGCCATAGGGAAGTATTTTCTCCACTTTGCCACTTACGCGCTGGCCGAGCATATATGCCTGGTTTCCCTGCCTGCCCATATTTGTCCTTCCACTATCTTAGAGCCAAGGTGAAGCCTGCACTATCCCTGCTTAGGACTAGGGATTTAACAACTTATCCATTAGCCGACTGGATCAGGCCGATACTTCACTTGCATTTGAGGAATTTGTTTAATTCCCAATCCTTAGGTACCCAGTTCTACGGCGACCGTATCGTGGAAGCTTCGCCAAACTGAGACTCGTACTCTTATTATAATAGCATAAGATCGCAATTAATGTCACCCTTTTCTAACAGTTTGCTCACAATGATGTGTTCCTTTGGTGACAAGTATCAGCATTACATAGCAAGACGTCATTCAAGTGTGTTTCCATTATTGCAATCTCTCAGCTCAATTACGATTGAAAGGCCCCAACCATTACACAGGTTGGGGCCTTTCAGTTCGCTAGCCACTTGCACGGCCAGGATTTTTAGGATGGGTGCTTAAGCGTCAGCCAGGTATTATTATTACTCAGTAATGCTAAACACCCCCCCATCACCCCGCCCAAACGTCTACGGGAAGTACATCTGGTAGGCGTTGGTGGGGATCACCCGGTACTCGCCGGGCAGGCTGGCGCGGCTCAGGTAGGTGTACTCGTAG
>CAYFSE010000085.1:0-6410 GCA_964345725.1 uncultured Dehalococcoidales bacterium | reverse complement strand
TTTGGGCATTTTTTTCTCTGCGCCTTGTCTTCGCTTTTTCACGCAGGCTTTTCCTGATTTTGTTTTCCAGATCCTCCGTGAGATGATGTCCCTCAGCCAATCTGACAAAAAGGAGGACCCGCTGGTCTCCTTCCCAATTCTGCCCTATTGCCAGGCTATCAGCAATTTCCGGCAGCCCTTCCATCACGTTATATATTTCGGCTGTGCCTATCCGAACACCGGACGGTTTCAGTACGGCGTCCGAGCGACCGTAGAAGGTAGCTCCTCCCGTATCGCCGTGAAACACGATATAGTCCCCATGACGCCAGACACCAGGGTAAACACCAAAGTATGCGTCCCTATATCTCTTACCGTCGGGATCATTCCAGAAATAGAGAGGCATAGGCGGGGCAGCTGCTTCGCAGACAAGTTCGCCCTCCTGGTCGACTATCGGACGACCTTTTTCATCATACGCTTTCACCTTCATGCCCAAACCCGGCCCCTGCAACTCACCCGCATATACGGGCTGAATCGGACTTCCGGTAAAAAAGCAGCCATTGATGTCTGTGCCACCCGAACTGGAATTGAAATGCAGGTCCTTCTTGACTCGCTTATACACGTACTCAAACCCCTCCGCTGAGAGGGGCGAACCAGTCTGCCATATCTGCTTTAGTGATGACAAATCGTAGTCTTCACCCGGCTTGAAATTCTCGCTCCTCAGATAGTTGATGTAACTCGCGCTGCAACCAAACATAGTCACTTTTTCATCCTGAATCAGTTGCCACATAGCCCCTGGCCCAGGATACGTGGGATTACCATCATACAGAATGACGGTGTTGCCTGTGGCTAAGGAAGTCAGCATCCAGTTCCACATCATCCAGCTACAGGTCGTGATAAAGAAGTGGATATCGTCTCGCTTCAAATCGGTGTGGATTATCAACTCCTTCAGTTGATTGACCAGAATTCCAGCGGCTCCTTGAACCATGCACTTTGGCTTGCCCGTGGTCCCTGATGAAAACATGATGAATACAGGATGATCTGCAGGCAACTGTTCGAAGCGAATCTCGGGCTTCCCTTGTGATAGAAAATCCTCATAATATATGGAGTTAGGAATATGGCTGATATCGGGTTTCTGTTCCCTGTAGTGGGCCACTATGACTTTCTCAATAGAGGGTACCCCCTTCACAATTTCAGCAGCGTTAGAAAGAGAATTGAAAGGTTTCCCTTTATAGAAATAGCCGTCAACGGTAAACAAGACTCTGGGTTCGATTTGACCAAAACGATCAATGGCTGCTCCCGAACCGATATCGGTGGCGCACGATGCCCAGACAGCACCGATAGTCGTGCTGGCAAGCATTGCCACGGCCGTCTCTATCATATTAGGCATGTAGGCAGCCACCCGGTCTCCAGGCTTGATTCCTAGCCCGCGAAGAGACTCTGCCAGGCGTCCCACAGAGCTGTACAGTTCAGCGTAACTCATCGCCACTGACTTTTGAGTTTCTCCCTTGAAGACGAAGGCTGTTTTCTCATCCCTGTATCTCAGTAAATTCTCGGCGAAATTAAGTCTCGCTCCAGCAAACCATTTCGCGCCCGGCATCTTGGTCACATCATCAACCACCATTTCGTAGCCTTTGGAAGCCTTTACCTCAACAAAATCCCAGACGGAAGCCCAGAAATCCGGTATCTTGTCTACGGACCAGTCATAAAGCTCTTTGTAGGTGTGAAAATTCCGTTTATGTGCTTTGTTAACGAACTCAATAAAATGGGTCACGTTTGCGTTCTTCTTCCGTTCTTCCGTCGGTTCCCAAAGTAACTTGCCCATGTCGTCTCCCTCCTGTTTGGTCAGTGCTTGTGCTGGTTTTCGCCCCGCCAATCACACTCCTAAGACCGCGCACCCGCGTCATCGAGCACGGGGATCCAATATATATCAATAATCGTATTGGTGGGGTCTTCCCTGCGGAAGCCGGCCTTTACTTTCATGCCTATTTCGGGTGTCCCGTACTGCAGATAGCCCTTGAATATGGTGCACACGCCAGGTAATTCAACGTCAATCTGGAAATAGGGGGTAGTCAGTTCTATGCCAGCGCCGGCGTACTCCACACACGCATAAGTGTGCACGGTGCCGATGACTGGCTGCGGCAGTTCTTCCCAGACCATGGGCTGGTTGCAGTCGGGGCAATCAGCCCGCGGTGGGAGCCACAGCCTGTGTTCTCCACATTCAGGGTTAGCACATCTGGTGGCCAGTAATCTACCCTCTGTCAGACCTTTGAAGAACGGCGAGAGTCTTCCGTAAGTATGTCTGTGGGCCAGACTCCTCGGCCACTCTATCACTAGGGCTGGTTCAGATTGAAGCACCTTTGCCGGTTTGCCGGTATACTTTGTTAGCTTTCTCTTTGATGCCATAGTTTTCCTCCTTCAATAAGCCTTCCTGAGAATGCCTACCGTCACATGTGACCCAACACCAGCGTGTGATACCCAGAGTGCCTGCTTGGCATCAGGAACCTGGAGACTCTTCCAGTCTTCCGGCTTCTTCTTTCCAAAAGACTCCCAAATCCTGCGGTCGCCGTGGAACTTATCATACTTGCCCTGCAGTTGCCAGAGGCATTCAATTCCTGAGAAGATGCCGGTTGCCCCTACAGCATGCATGGTGCCTATCAGACCTCCGGACAGATTGGCTGGACACTTGCCTCCGAAGTAGGCATCTCCCGATTCTATATAGTCAGGTTCCTGCCCATACGGACGGAGCCCAATGTCTCCATAGGTCTGGATGTCACTTATGGTAAACGCGTCATGCAGTTCTACGAGATCAAGCTCTTCAAGCGGGTTGTTGATACCAGCCATTCCGTAGGCAAAATAAGCGGCGAAACGTGACGCGGCGAAGCTTTCGAACCCCGGCCACCGCTGTCCCTCTTTTTTGCGCAAGCCCTTATACATTTGAGGAGTCTCATGTGGCAGCAACGGGATCTCCATGTCTCTACGGTCCGCTACCCTCAAGGTATGGCTCCCGCCGGCTATGAAAAGCTCACAGGGTTTATCGGTCAACTTATAGGCGGTTTTCTCGTCGCAAAGCAGCATACAGGCGGCACCATCGGTCATGGCCCAACATTCCAGGAAACGCAGCGGGTAGGTTGACATCGGGCTGTTGAGGACATCCTGAATTGTGTATTTGCCCGGTTGCTGCGAATACGGTGAGTAATAGGCGTAGAGGTGGTTTTTGACTGCCACCTTGGCTCTAGTCTCCTCAGAAAGATTGTAGGCCCAGGCGAAACGGACAGCCATAGGGGCATAGTAGGCGGCATAGATTCGGGAGAGCCTGGTCTCAAAGTCTTTGCAGGCTGCATTAGCAATGTAGTAGTTGCCTGTTCGCGTATCCACTTCAGACATTCGCTCCCAGCCTGCCGCTAACGCCACGTCAGCATATCCACTGGCTACCGCCATCGCAGCAGTTAGCACTGTCGAGCCACCCGTAGCCCCCCCAGTCTTGATACCTATATCATATATCGGGTCAAGACCGAGGTAGTCAGTGACCTTGGCTTCACACAGAAGCTGGTCTTGAAAGTGGTCGGAAAAATTACCGCAGGCAAGAAAGTTGATTAATCCCTTGATTTCCACGGGAGACAGCTTCAGGTCATTGTTTTCCAGCATCTGCCGGAACGCCACCATCACCTGCTCCTCGAGCTTCATTTCCGGGCAGAACTTCTTGTAATTGGTCAGCCCTCCGGCAACGGCAAATACCTTTCTGTTCCACTTGGGAATGCGCCAGTTTCCTTCCTTCAGAGTGATCACTTGAATGACTCCTTTCTGTGTCTGTTACCGACACTAGCTAGTCTCCACCCTAATCGCCCTCGAAACAGCATCGGTTCCTTCTCTTGCAGAGGTGGAGCAGCCCACCATGTGATTTCTGCACTCTTTGACTAAAGCCTGGCCTTTACTGGAAGCGCGTACGGTGAACTCTTTAGACAATCTTCACCTGGCGATTGAACGGATATTCAATCTAGAACCGTTGTCCCACTTTATCACCCGACGGAGCTTTTGTCAATGACATGTACTCGTACAGCACCTCTATTTCGCATCAACTCTTTCTGAGGATCATCGACTGTGGGGGATTCCAGGAGAAACGTCAGCTCTTTACACTACGCCAGAATCTTAACAGGATTCTAACATTTGGCTGTTACCATTATTAGGGTTATGGGGTGGCAGGCGCGCCATTTTCGGGGAACCAAACTACTATTTGCTGTCGTCACACATTCGAAGTTGCCGGTCAGTTTTTCAGTGTCCCTTTGCCCCCGGGGTTACTGGGGCGCGAACCGGAGGTAATTGGCCGAGTCACTACAAGAATGTGGGGTATAAGGCCTTCGAAATGCCCAAACCGAAATCCTATAGCCTTAATCCCAGAAGGAGGTGAATAGCGGCGTAGATTATCAAAGTCTAGGAGAATGGAGAAAATCTTAAACAAAGGAGGAAATAGTTGTGAAGAAGTTTTTGGCAATTCTGTTAGCTTTGGCGCTAGCGTTTGCTTTGTCTATCACTGCTTGTGCGCCCGCGGAGCAGGAGGAGGAAGAGGAGGAGGAAGCCCCGTCGTGGATTGAAGTCGGCCATGTTGCCAGCGTAGAAGGCAAGTATGCCGGTTTCGGTCAGGGCAACCTATTCGGGATAGAGGCGGCCATCGAGGACGTCAACGCTCTAGGGGGAGTATACGTGGCAGAATACGACACCCAGATTCCGCTGAGACTCCATACCCTGGAGTCGGCTAGCGAGGAGGGAGCGGTAGCCGGCCTCGCTGAGTCCCTGATTGACACAAACAACGTGGTCGCTCTGGTGCAAGGTATCCTACCCCCGACGATGGATGCTACCGTAGCTGCCGTTTGCGAGGAGGCGGAGGTACCCTATATTGTTCACTCTGGTCCCTATGAGCCCTGGATGGCGCTGCGGGAGGAGCACTTACCGATAACCTACACCTTTACATCCACTTTCCGTATAGGAACCCCGCTTGACCCACCACAAGAAGGCTACACGATAGCCGACATCGGGTTCGACTTTCACGAGGCGTTAGGGGTCGACGAGGAAGACCTTGTTTTGGGCATCTTCGCCTCCGATGACGGAGACGGCCGAAGTTGGTACGAAGGCATGGGTGCCATGCTGGACGCGGCGGGCTACACTACTTCGACCTGGTCTGTAGACCCGTATGGCGTAGGTCTGTTTCCGATGGACACTATGGACTACAGCGCTATATTTAACCAGTGGATAGACGACGGCGTCAATGCAATCTGGGGCAATTGCCCGGCCCCGCATTTCATAACTATGTATAACCAAGCTTACGCAGCGGGGTTCCGGCCCGAGGTCGTTTTTGCTGCCAGAGCAGGCCTGTTCTGGCTAGACATGGACGGTCTGGGCGAGCTGGCGGTTGGTATCGGTCTGGAGAACTGGTGGCACAACGCATATGACCCGGTTCTTTGCCCCGGTATTGGCGGCACAACGCCGCAATCGCTCCATGACAGATGGGTTGCAGACACGGGCCAGCCACTAAATCCCGCTGTGGGTTGGGGCTACTCCAACGTCCAGGTCCTGGCTGATGCCATTGAGAGAGCGGGCTCGCTTGATGGGGCTGATATTAAGACGGCTCTACAGGCAACCGATCTGGCCACAGTGGCTTACAATATCAAGTTTGACCCAGCAGACAACGACAGCCCGTGTCCAATCTACTACTTCCAGTGGTTCTGGGATGATGACCTGGAGACGGTTGTACCTGAAGTTGTCGTTTCTCACCACGCCTTCATACCCGAGACGGAGACCGCATTCTTAATAACGTACCCATAAGAGTGAGGCAGTGTAGGAGATAGATGAGGTTGCCTGCGACGGTTGTATGTGATAAAGTGCAGCATCGTGGGCAGGCGTGATAGAGCCGAGATATGTGAGAGGCTCAGGGAAGTGATACGATGGCGATCGCCATCGTATCACTTCTTGCCGAAGAAAGCGAGAATTCTTGCCAGGCTTTGACAGAGCCAGCTCAAAGAGGGAATCGCCCGACTTCCTGGGCAACAAATGCCTGGAGGTGAAAGGCCTCCGAAACGCCCAAAATCGAGTGAGAAACCCGTTCCTGACGAGTCCAGGAATCAGATATGAACTATGAAATCCACCAGGATGTGCCATAGATGATAGACATATCCAGTTTAGCTGGCCCGTTGGTAAATGGGGTTCTCTGGGGTGGACTGTTCGCTCTAATTGGCATGGGGCTGTCCCTGGTGTTCGGGGTTATGAGGTTGATAAACGTAGCCCATGGAGACCTAGTCATATTAGCGACCTACTTGGCTTTTTTTCTTTCGACGGGCCTGGTCCTGAGGCAGGATTTCGCCATCGACATGGACCCCCTTCTAAGCCTGGTCATTATTATACCCGTAATGTTTGGGCTCGGTTTCGCTATTCAAAAACTT
>CAYFSE010000084.1:0-9081 GCA_964345725.1 uncultured Dehalococcoidales bacterium | reverse complement strand
TATCAGTTATGGCTTTACGGCAAGGAGTTCGCTATTTGCCGTTAGGGCCCTGCGGCAGGAAGGGAGCAGAATCGGGATGCTTATGCTGAAGACCCTGTGGCCCTTTCTCGATAGCTTCACAAAGAATATCGGAGCAAGGGCTAAGGTGTTATTTGTTCCTGAGATGAACAGGGGACAGGTTGCTGGGGAGGTAAGGAAATATGTCTCTTGCCAGGTGGTATCGTTTACTCAAACTGATGGAGAAGTCATATACCCTGATACCCTGATAGAGCGGTTGAAGAGGCATCTGTAATGGCTAGAGATGTGCAACGATATTTGCGACCGGGTCTAACTTCAACACCCTTCTGCCCTGGTTGCGGTCACGGAATTTTGATGGGGTTGATTTTGAGGGCAATCGATCAGCTTGAATTCAACATGGATGAGATGTTATTCGTCTCCGGCATAGGTTGCGCTGCCTGGATACCAAGCCCCCACTTCAACGCTGATACTCTTCATACTCTGCATGGCAGAGCAATTCCTGCGGCCACAGGAGCCAAGATGTTCAATCCAAAACTGAGGGTAGTGGTTGTCAGTGGGGACGGCGATTTAGCGGACATTGGGGGAAACCACCTTATTCATGCTGCACGTAGAAATGTGGACCTGACTGTCATCTGTGCCAGCAACATGATCTATGGGATGACCGGAGGTCAAGTCTCCTCTACCACATCCGTAGGTGCCCTCACGCAAACAACAATCCAAGGAAACCCTTATGAGCCATTTGACCTGTGCAAGCTTATTATCGCTGCTGGTGCCGCCTATGCAGCCCGGTATTCGGTAACTCAGCCCTTTGCCCTTATAGCCAGTATCAAGAAGGCATTACAAACTAATGGTTTTTGCTTCATTGAAGTCTTGTCACCTTGCCCGACCCAATTTGGCAGACACAACCAGCTTGATACTCCTGCAGATATGATCAAGGATCTGAGGGATAGGTGCATCAGCAGGAGGAAGGCCAAGAACTTATCGCCAGAAGAACTGAAGGGTAAGATAATAACTGGGGAGTTCGCTAATGGGGCCGATTAAGCAAGTTGTACTGTGTGGTTTTGGGGGACAGGGTATTGTCCTGGCTGGCACTGTACTAAGTCAAGCAGCTTTCAATGATGGAAAATGGGTTAGCAGCACAGGTTCTTATGGCGCAGCGGCCAGAGGGGGAGCTTGTCGAGCCGAAGTGGTGATATCTGAGAGGCCAATAGTTTTTCCCTATGTTATTGCCGCCGATACGTTAATTGCTATGTGCCAGACCGCCTATGACAAATATGTCGGACGCGTCAAACCTGGCGAGGGAGTCGTCATTTATGACGAGCGGTTTGTTCCTCAGGAGATGAAAGGCTTGAAATATGTGGGGATTCCTGCTAGCAGGACAGCAATTAACGAACTCAACAACGGAATGGCTGCCAACGTAATCATCCTAAGCGCAGCCGTGGAAATGACCGACGTAGTTAGTAAAAAGGAGCTAGAATCTGCAATAGAAGAGATTATCCCAGGAAAGTTTAGAGAGCTGAACCTAAAAGCTATGAATATTGGATTCAGGTTGGGCAGAACCCGGTCCAATCACATACACCAGAGGTAAACAAGGAAAGGCCCTAGATTAACACCAGTGGCAGCAAGAACACATATACCGATACTAGACCAGGAGAGGTGTCGTATTTGTGATCTCTGTCGACTGCTTTGCCCTGACTTAGCCATAACAAAGAATGGTAGTAAGAATCAGATTGAGATTGATTATAGCTACTGCAAAGGGTGCGGTATTTGTACTGTGGTATGCCCCAGGGACGCTATTGAAATGATACCGGAGGAAAGCGTTAGCTAACCTTCCAGGCCCAAGCTTCATCTCAGGGGATGCCCTATTCTCTGGCTCTCCACTCGCTGGGGCGGATGGCTGCCCGTAACAGACCTAGTTCAGATGGATTAGTAGTGCCTTGCATGTCTGAACGTCAGGTAGCGGACGAGCACAAGTGCCATGTGAAATGATTCGATTGGCTAACCCAACTCTAGTGTGTTGTACCATAAGAGATTCAACCGTATGAGGCACTACTTTTGCTATAGCTCAACCTGGTGGGACTTCCCTTTCTCTTCACGTGTCTTACTGTATTCCTGGGACCTGCCTATTATCGCCTCACCTTCCCGCCGACCGTAGGAGATATCAGTGGTGTCTACGGTATTCACATATTCTCCAAAGGAAGAGGAGCCACAGTGGACAACCATATCGGCCTATACAGGCTATTGCATTTTACTACATTTAGTGGTAGAATGCTTCCATACCACAATCTCTAGGGGAGACTTGTGAACTGTCCCAATTGTGGCAAGCAGGACTCAAGGGTGATAGATTCCCGGAGTGTAGACGAAGCAGTGAGGCGGCGAAGAAAATGCCTCGCCTGCAATGCTCGCTTCACTACCTACGAGCGCGTGCAGCCGCATGATATCTTCGTTATTAAGAAGGACGGACGGCGTGAGGAATTCAGCCGGGACAAGCTGCTTCACGGTATTCGCAAGGCCTGCGAAAAACGGCCTCTTCCCACAGGCGCGGTCGACAAGTTTGTGGACACGATCGAGGCTGAGTTTTACAGGGTGGGCAAGAGCGAGGTATCCAGTTCCTATATTGGTGACTTGGTCATGGAGGGACTGAAGAAACTGGACCACATTGCTTACATTCGCTTCGCCAGTGTTTATCGAGAATTTGCTGATATCGGCGATCTGAAGCAAGAGGTGGACAGCCTGGCGGTACGAGGAGAGGTAGCGCCAGCAAACCAGCTACCGCTGCCCTCTTCTGAGGCAGTGAACTCTCTGACTGGCCGTAAGAGGAGATGAAATGCCTAAGACCCGTAGAAAAGAGAACCAGAGGACTATTGGTCGTGATAAAGTAGCCCAAGCTGTTTTCGCTGCCGGGGAGTCCATGGGTATAAGTGATAGGGAGTTGTTAGAGAAATTCACAGAACAGGTGAGCCAGCGCCTCGAGGTAGCTCATCCATTCCCAGGTATGGAGGAATTGGTTGCTCGCCAGACCAAGCAGCCTGTGTCTTCCTCCCGAATTCGGGAAATGGTCCAGGAAATGCTCACCGGCGATGAATTCTCTCCCCAGGCCAGAAGCCAGGTCATTTCTGGCATTGAACTCAGCGATAATGCCCTGAGAGTTCTGGAACGGAGATACTTAACAAAAGATGGAGAGGGAAGAGTTATTGAGACCCCCCAAGACCTTTTTCACCGCGTCGCCAGGCACATTGCCTCAGCCGAGCTTGCCTACGTTCCCAAAGCAGATATCTCTCTCTATGAAGAGACTTTTTGTCAACTAATGGAGAAGCTAGAATTTCTACCCAACTCCCCTACTCTAATGAATGCCGGCCGCGAACTAGGACAATTATCAGCTTGCTTCGTTTTGCCTATTGAGGATTCCATGGAGTCAATTTTCGATGCAGTTAAGTATACCGCCTTGATTCATAAAAGCGGTGGCGGCACGGGCTTTTCTTTTTCCCGACTTAGACCAGAAAGGGACAGAGTAGGTTCGACAGGTGGCATTGCCAGCGGACCTGTTTCTTTCATGCGCGTCTTTGATACCACTACCGATGTCATAAAGCAAGGGGGGATGCGCCGCGGTGCCAATATGGCCATACTCAATGTTGAACATCCTGACATCTTGAGATTCATCGAGGCCAAGGATAATCCCGAGGCCTTGACTAACTTCAACCTTTCTGTAGCTGTGACTGACGAGTTTATGAGAGCAGTGGAAAAAGGCACCGACTACAATTTGACGAACCCCCGAACTCGAGATGTAGTGGATAAGCTTAACGCCAGAGAAGTGTTCGACAAAATAGTTCACATGGCTTGGCGCACCGGCGACCCGGGTGTTGTGTTCATCGATGAGATAAACAGGCATAACCCCACACCCCAGTTGGGCAAAATAGAGAGCACCAACCCCTGTGGAGAACAACCACTGCTGCCATTTGAGTCCTGCAATTTGGGATCCATAAATCTATCCAAGATGGTGACAGACAGGAATGGCCAGTCAAATGTTGATTATGACAAGCTATCCCAAACAATCAAACTGGCTGTCCGCTTTCTTGACAACGTTATCGAAGTGAACCAATTCCCTCTGCCAGAGATTGAAAAGATGACAAAAGCCACCAGGAAAATAGGTTTAGGAGTGATGGGTTTTGCTGACATGCTTATTCAGCTTGGGATCCCTTACGACAGTGAGCACGGACTTGCGGTGGCCGAGGAGATTGCCAAATTCATATCTGCGGAGGCAGACGAAGCCTCGATAGAACTAGCTCAAGAAAGGGGAGTCTTCCCTACTTTTCAGGGAAGCATTTACGACATCCCCGATGGCCCTCGTTTTCGAAATGCCTCCCGGACTACCATTGCCCCCACCGGCAGCTTGAGCATAATCGCTAATTGCTCCAGTGGCATCGAACCATTGTTCGCGCTAAGCTACGTGCGCCATATCTTGGAAGGCGAGGAATTTGTAGAGGTGAACCCTTATTTTGAGGAGGCAGCCAAAAAGGGAGGATTCTACTCTGCGGAACTGATGAAGCAGCTAGCTGAAGGAAAGAGGTTGGAAGGGATAGAAGAAGTTCCCGAGCAGATAAAGAGGCTCTTTGTCACTGCTCATGACATATCACCCGACTGGCACGTTAAGATGCAGGCGGCATTTCAGAAGTTCACTGATAGTGCTGTATCCAAGACAGTCAACTTCCCTCGCGAGGCAACACCCGAAGATGTAGCCAACGTCTACAGGTTGGCTTATCGGGACGGCTTGAAGGGTATAACTATTTATAGAGACAGGAGCCGAGAAAGTCAGGTGCTCACTGTCGGTGAAGGGAGGAAGAAGGCTGAAGGCAAGCTAGGTCCCAGGAGAAGACCAAAAGTCACCAGAGGTGTGACCGAAAGGGTCAACACGGGATGCGGCTACATCTATGTGACGGTTAATTTCGATCAGCAGGGAATATCCGAAGTTTTCTCCACTCTGGGAAAAGCTGGAGGTTGTGCCGCGGCGCAGCTTGAGGCTATCAGTCGCCTTACATCTGTAGCTCTGAGGTCTGGAATAGATATAGACTCTATTGTCAAGCATCTGCGCGGCATCAGATGCCCTTCCATTGCTTGGGAACAGGGACATGCTATTCTGTCCTGTGCTGATGCCATCGCCAGCGTACTTGAGAAGTACACTAAGAAAGCGGAGACGGCTGGCAATTCTGAGACGCCCTCCAAAAATCCTGAGACAGTCAGAGGTTGGGCCGGGCAGTGCCCCGATTGCGGTGGTCCCTTGATTTACCAAGAAGGCTGCAACATTTGCCTGGCCTGCGGCTTTACCAAATGCAGCTAGAGTACGAGAAAAGCATGCGCTGAGCGGAGTAGAAGCGTGGGTAGATCGAGAGCCAGTCACCATTCAGCTCTTAGGCAAATAAACAAAGTTGCCAATTCTGCTCTTAGCTTGAGGAGAATCTGTAACTCCATAGCCAAAAGCGCTGCCGCGGCAGTGCAGGCAAATGGCTGCCGGATCCTGTCCCTCAATCCCCAAAAGAAGTTTTTGATTACTGTAGGCGCATATGGTTTGAGCGACATTTACCTGAAGAAAGGCCCGCTTGACGTCCACAAAAGCCTACCGGAAATCCTTGACGGCAAAGTGGTATTTATCGCCAATGCCGCGAAAGACAAGCGAGTTCAACATCCGGAAATAGCACAAACACAAGGAATATCTTCTATTCTCGGGATTCCCATACTCGATAAAGGAGAAGCCATTGGAGAGATTCGAATTTACACCCGTGAACCTCGCCAATTCTCCCAAGCTGACAGAAGTTTCCTCCTCAGTGTTGCCGATATTTGCGCCGTCATATTCGAAAGAGCAGAGCTTCGTCAACTGCTAGAACAAGGGTATAAGACGACTGAGAAACGAAGAAAATCGTCTCGAGTATCTTCGTTGCGGGCTACGACGTTGAGGCCGACCAGCTTCGCCCATCCCAGCGAGGAGGATTTTGCCAAACTTCTGGACTTCTACTGTATTGAATGGCTCTATGAGCCTCGTTCCTTTCCTCTCAGGTGGGAAGGCAGCAGAATAACAGAAATGTTGACTCCCGATTTCTATCTACCAGAGCTGGACCTTTATCTTGAACTGACCACATTGAAACAAAGTCTGCTGACAGAGAAGAACCGCAAGCTGCGCCAGCTTAGAGCGCTTTATCCTGAAGTCAATATCAGGCTTCTGAACAAAAGTGATTTCCTCAAACTGTTGGCGAAATATGGTTATGGCCCTCTCGGCGAGGCCAAAGTAGAAGGAGTCGACCGAGTTCTGTATGGCCACGCCAAAATTCAACGACGGGTAAGAACCCTGGCCAGACATATTTCGCGTGATTATGCCGGTCAGCGATTAGTGCTGGTGGGCATCTTGAAGGGCGTGGTCTGCTTTATGGCTGATCTTATGCAGCACCTTTCTCTTCCGGTTACCCTGGACTTCATGGCTATCTCGTACTACGGTGGTGACGGTCAGGTGGTCAAGATAACCAGAGACCTAGATAGCAGCATAACAGGGCACCATGTACTAATGGTTGAAGATATCGTAGATACCGGTATGACCCTCAACTACATTCTCAATCACCTTTCTGCCCACAATCCTGCCAGTCTTCGCGTTTGTACGTTGCTTGATAAAAGAGCACGCCGACTGATAAATGTTCCTCTCGATTACGTAGGCTTTGAGGTTCCCGACGAGTTCGTAGTGGGTTACGGATTAGATTACAAGGGAGAATACCGTAATCTACCCTTTATCGGCATCCTCCATCCCGAGCTAATCAAAGGGACCAAGCCCCGCTGACTCTGTGAGTCAACTTCCGCTCTCCATAGCACCAATTAGTAACCAGCATAATGAACGGCACACTCGGCACAAAAAAAGTTGCCCCAAGTAACCTCGCTGTCCCTGGCGCACCACCCATGCCCTTTCTGTTCTCACCTACCTTGCGCTGGAACTCTGCATCCCAGCGCCTTTCAGCTACCACTTACTCGGAACCCGGTTCTGCGCTTGCCAAGTTCTCGTCTGGTTACTTGGAGCATTATCATGCTAACACACTTCTAAATCCTTGTCAAGGGCTGTGAGATTCTTCTCAAAACAGGCAGACAAGCATGATTGTTAAACAGAAGCCCTAGACTCCCTTTGGACGCAGCCGGTTGCCTACAAATTTCCTCCCATACGTAGGCTACACTGCCCAAGAAGTATTCTCAGCATGAAGGCATTGCGGATTATCGCCCAAGTACGTTGGCAGAGCTAGTTCAATAAGAACTCCGTTCACCTGGGGTTGACACCCCATTTAGCGCCGAATCTCTCTTTGACTTGTGCATTTATCAAGCCCTGAGGCCACTCCCCCTGCAATATTCTGGCTACCTCTTCCCAGGGCCATTTGAATAATTCTTCACGTGACTCCTCAGAATAGTAGGCAAAATGACCGGTAATGAGAAGGTTGTCGAGCTCGAGCAAGGGATTATCTCGGTCAGGAGGCTCTAACTCCAGCACATCCAGGCCAGCGCCAGCAATTAACCCTTCTGAAAGGGCAGCATACAGAGCTGTTTCATCCACTAGCTCTCCCCGGGCGGTGTTGATGAAATAGGAGGTGGGCTTCATCCTACTAAACTGCTCAAGCCCCATCATATGCCTATTCTCTGAGGTGAGAGCGGTATGCATGGACACGAAGTCCGACTCTTGGAGCAATCGATCGAACTCTACCGGTTCCACTTCGAACGTCTCGAATAACATGCGAGGCACGTGGGGCGCGTAGGCAATGATTCTGAAGCCAAAAGCTTTGGCTTTGGGGACAAGGGTACGAGCTATGTTGCCAAAGCCGATAAGCCCTAGGGTTTGTCTGGATAGCCGATGTAGTGGCTTCAAGGCGTTCAAATAATCTGCTTGGGTACTCCATTTCCCGGTCTTGATATCGGGAAGTAATCTGTAAAGCTTTCTAGCACAGGCCAGAATAAGTGCCATAGCGTGGTCTGAGACTTCCTCCAAGCAGTAGTAGGGATTATTGGCGACACAGATACCTTTTTCCGTAGCGGCGGCTATATCTACATTATCGTAACCTATGCCCGTAAGGGCAATCAGTCGGCATTTGTTCAGGTTCTCAATTACTCTGGCACTAAAGACATAGCCGGGCGTTATCCTTATTCCCAGCGCTATTATACCATCAGCTTCAGAACAGGCAGACATAAGCTCTTCCTCAGTAGTACAAAAAGTCTTCTCCACCTCTGCACCCAGCTTGATAAGTAACTGATCATAGGCGGGGACTAACTCAGGTACATAGAAGGTAACAACGGCTTTGAAACTCAATCTCCTGCCTCCCTACCTATTCTTGCTACAGCGACATCCCTCACCCCGAACTCTGTGATTATAGCATTGCCAGGCGGGCATATTGCATCTGAATCTGCCTGGACTTTGCCGCATGTCGGTTAAGCTTAGAGAAGTGTCGCGGTGAAACAAACTAGATTGGCGCAGATAGATAGGCCAAATCCCATACATTCGCCGCTGGCTTGTACTTGACCATATCATAATATACTATACATATCCAGGTCGACTTAGCCCAAAACGGAGACAATTGGTATTAGTCTAAGCGGTAATAAAACTAGGAGGTTCAGATGTCTGATGTGATAGCCAGGGTCATATCCCAGAAGGGTACTTGCGCAGCTCAACACAAGGTTGGTGATGAATTTGCCATTGGAGAAGGCATTCCGCCCAACATTTGTTCATGGGCCTTTCACACTATTTTCCCCGGTGCCCAGGTCTTGCGATTTGGTGGTTCCTTCCCGTGGGAGAAAGACGGAAATAAAACTACTGTTGCCTGCCCTGACGCGGAGAACCCGGTAGTGTTTGAACTGAGGCGCACTTCGAGTTGACGAGGCAAATGCGAGCCCAGGTGACACAGAACAAGGCAAAATGAACAAACCCTAGCTTGGGTTATTATTGGGCTGACTGTGAATTCGGGTGCCAGTATCGCCGATACAACTTCAGCCTAATCGAACCGCCTGAGCTGACTCTTCAAAATCCTGCCCCTGTGTACACATCGATCAGCAGCC
>CAYFSE010000083.1:0-2051 GCA_964345725.1 uncultured Dehalococcoidales bacterium | reverse complement strand
GTCTGCTCGCTCCAAAAATTGCAGCCTGTAATCCATAATATATCCGCCTCCCGCATTGTCACGGGGAGGGTTGATTTTGCCATGGCAGGAAAAAGAGCCGAGGTCACATGTCTACATGTAGCCGGCTGTGTATCGTGGCTACTACCGCAACCCTCTGACGCACACACTTAACCACCCATCTTACGTTGTTCTTGAAGTACTCTCTCTTACGGTCGTTCCTTTTGTAAAGAGTGTTCTTGTTAAGGGTATCATACTACTATCTAAGGAATTGTCAATAGTTTAGCTTTTTTCTCCAAGACATGATGCAGAGTGAAGGAGTCACAAAACACCAGATTGTTGTCTGACGCTAGAAAGCCATCAAATTAGGCACCTTGTTACGAAGACTGCAAATGGGATTGTGCTCGCGCAATAACATAGAACTTGTGCCGTTCAGAGTGCATGTTTAGTCTGGCATGGTCGTAATACCGAATCTCGTTGGGCTGGAGCAGCGGTTTCCTAATCCCAAGCCAGATGTCCCAAAGTGTCCCATTACGTACAAAACAGAACCATTGTGCTAGTTGCCAAGATCCCGTTTTGTTCGTAATGTACCATTACGTCCCGGCCTATCCCAAACATTTTTACGCCAATTTTACGCCAGTTTTACAGTTGTGATTTGAAGCTGCGCCATTGCCCAATCCGGAGGGCATGCCCCTTTCTGATATTCAGATATCCGTCTCTGACCAGTTTGTATCCGGGGGTTGGCGGTACTCAGGCTTAGCCACCCGAAGCTGGTCCCTTAGAGATATCCAGTTAGCTATAGAATGCTAGACAAGAAGGGAGCCTCTTCGGAGGCTCCCCCTCTCTGTGCTTTGAAATCAGCCTTTTCGACTGATTATCACATCGAGTTAGCCTAGATCTTGAGGCAGAACATCAACTTCAATCGGAGCAGTCGTTGACTCAACCTCGTACCAGCCTTGGAGCAGACCCTTGGCAGTGGCACCAGAGTTGAGCTCGCTTGGACCCTCTGAGGTGTATTCTTGATGACCGGGCTTCTTTCCATTTCCGGTGCCAGTGTTGATGTCGGTAGCGAATATAATCTGAATGTAGTCAGATTCTCCGGGAGCCAGGTCTCCTACGTCCCACCAGATGTGCGCCTTAAGTGTCTTCCCAGTCCACAGTACAGTGAAATCACCTGCTTCGGGATCTACATAGGTATCTTTTTTATCTACGGGAGCCGGGACAAACAGCCAGGGCTCAGGATCAGGAGTATAGGAATGCCTGAACCTCTCGAGTTGGAGATCACCACCGAGGTTGTCCTGGATCACGACGTCAGTGATGTCTGCCACCGAGACGTTCTGAATCTCAATCACCACGTTCCACCACCATCTCTCTCCAACCTCAAGTATACCATCCCCGTCACCTTCGTCAACTTGCTCAAAAACCCACTTGTTGACGATAAGGACCGGGCTGTAGCCAGTCAGATCAAAGGCGATTAGTTCATTGGAACCAGCGTTATTGGTCCAGAGCACTGATTGACCATTGTATTCTCCTAGTGCTAGACCTTCCACAAGACCAGCATCTATAGAGTCACCAGTGTCGATTACGTTCCAGTACTCATCTATCTCGAAAATATAGATTTTGTTCTCGGCCGGCCCATGAGCACTATCGCCAGGATGCCCTACGAAAAGCCACTTGTTTATTTTCTCAATGTCGCTGTTATCCAGGTATTCGTAGCCTGCTATGGTAACGTTCCAGCTGTGCAGTATGGTACCATCGGTGGCGATATGGTAAACCTTGTGGTCCCAATCTTCGCTGATGTAGAGAGTATCATCTTTCTCATCGTAGTCGAGACCATCAAGGTAACCGTCAAAGTGCGGTCCAGTTTCAGGATCGAAGGTGAATTGTTCAGTCAAACCAACTCCCCACTGTACGGTATAAACTTTGCCAAGCCCATCGTAAGATGCAGCCCACAGCTGATTATTGGTTCCATCCCAAGCTAAAGCGCCAAGCTGAACACCCGTATCGAAACTGTCCAAAGCTGTTCCGTCAGTAGCCACTTTATATATGTAGTT
>CAYFSE010000082.1:0-2910 GCA_964345725.1 uncultured Dehalococcoidales bacterium | reverse complement strand
ACGTGGTCTCCCTCTCTCTTCAGCCACCGTACGACTATCCCGGTGAGCATGGCTTCATCAAGTTTAGGGAATATCACTGCCGTAGCCATCTTGATATGTCCTTGAGTCCTCTCTCGGCTGTTATCCTTGAAGTTGAGGCATTGGCCTAGTCGGATCACCCCGCTGGGGTCTTCTTGCCCATCAGTTCTAGGGCCCCATTGATAATGTCATTCACATTAGGGAGGACATAATCCTCCAACTTGGGGTTGAAGGGAATAGGCGAGTCCAGAGCTGCCACTCGGATAATTGGCGCGTCCAGGTAATCGAAGCCCTTCTCGACAGCGATAGCGGCCACCTCGGCGCCAAATCCACCCGTCTTACAGGCTTCATGAACGACCATCAATCTGCCCGTTTTCTTCATCGAATTCAGTATCGTATCCTCATCTATAGGCTTCAGTGTCCGTGGGTCGACCACCTCCAACGATATCCCGTCCTTTTCCAGGGTCTCAGCAGCCTGCAAAGCCAGACTAACGCTTTGTGAGGTGGCGACAACGGTGATGTCTCTGCCTTGGCGTTTGACATCTCCTTTCCCCAGCGGCACTAAGTACTCCTCTTCGGGAACCTCCCCACTCACGCCATAAAGCCCCTTGTGTTCGATGAATACGACTGGATTAGAATCTCTTATGCTGGACTTGAGCAGCCCTTTGGCATCATAAGGATTGGACGGCATAACTACGATAAGGCCCGGTATGTGAGTATATAGTGCCTCCAGAGACTGCGAATGGTGAACTCCGGCAGACCTGCCTCCGCCACCCTGCGTCCGAATCACCAGCGGCACTTCTACCATGCCGCCAGTCATATAGCGGAACTTCGCTATCTGGTTGAAGATTTGATCGAGGGCAAGCAGCGAGAAGTCAATATACATGATCTCGGCCACCGGTCGCATCCCTACCAAAGCGGCTCCCAGCGCAGCACCGGCTATGGCTGATTCAGCCAAGGGCGTATTCCTTACCCTCTCATGTCCGAACTCATCCACCAACCCTTGTGTTACCTTATAGGGGCCGCCATATTCGGCTATATCCTCGCCCAGGATGAAAACTGACTCGTCACGCTTCATCTCCTCCCTGAGCGCTTCACGCAGTGCCTCTCTGTAGGTTAGCTCTCGCATTTCTTATCCCTCTTGCCCTCAGCCTGACGTATAGTAGACGCCCTCAAGAGCATCTTCGGTCTTCGGTTCGGGACTCTCGGTGGCAAACTGGACTGCCTCGTCGAGCTCTTTTGCTATGCTCGCTCGAATCTCCTCTATCTCCGCTTCAGTGACTGCTTTTGTCTCTAGAAGGTGGCCTTCAAGCATTGCGATAGGATCGTGTTTCCTGTGCTCCTCAATCTCCTCCTTGGTTCGATAGCTAGTCCCGGGATCTCCCATGTGATGCCCATGGAATCTATAGGTGATTGCATCGATCAACGTAGGACCGCCGCCCTCTCTGGCCCTCTCTATCGCTTCCCTCGCCACCTTGGCAACAGCCAGCGCATCGTTTCCATCGACGCTTACCCCTGGAATCCCATGAGCCTTTGCCCTATCAGCTAGATGCTTCAGGTTAGTATAGTCCCGCTGAGGGGTGCTCATCCCATACTTATTGTTCTCGCACACAAAGACCACCGGCAGACTCCAGACTGCTGCCAAGCCAAGGCCCTCATGAAAGGCACCGGTACAGGTTGCCCCATCGCCATGGAAGCAGATGGTCACGCTATCTACGTTCCGCATCTTGCAGGCGAGGCCAACGCCGCTGGCTATGGGCACTCCCGCACCTACAATTGCCGTGGCTCCGAGTATGTTGAGGTCTGCCGCCACGATATGCATCGAGCCTCCCTTGCCTTTGCAGTACCCCGTCTCCTTGGCGAAGAGTTCAGCCATCATCCTATCGAATCTAGCTCCCTTGGCGATTATATCCCCGTGACCCCTGTGAGTAGTCAAGATGTAGTCATCATCTCTGAGGAAGGCGCAGACCGCGGCCGGGATTGCCTCTTGCCCGATCGAGGCGTGAATAAAACCAGGGCAATTGCCCTTGCGGTATTCCGCTATTATCCTCTCCTCGAAAGCCCGGATCCTGACCATTGTGGTGTAGATGTCTTTAAGCTTCTCGTTTTCTATTTCCTGCATGAATGCCCTCCCCTAACCTTTTCACAAGAGCTGACACGCTCCCTCGCGCGCACAAGTATACACGATTGAAGCATATTTGTCACGTCCTTGTACTCATCCGCCATGCGTGCTTGACAGGCTCAGGGACAATCCAGTACAATAATCGCGCGCCTGGTTTCTATCGACATTGGTCTGCCTGTTTCCGCATGACGGTATGCAAAGCTTGGTCCAACTGACTTTTGCGAGAGTATTGGGGCGCGCGGTGTTAATGGCGAGACGGCCAAAGAAAACCCTTGGGAATCGAATAGAGGCAAACCTGTGCCGGAACGGAAGAATCAGCAGATGGCCGAGGCCGGAAATGACGATCACTATATATGCTGGAGGGAGGATAGACGATGACTGTTGGCACGATGGCAGTTGATTTCGAAGAAAGGGTGAACTATGAGCGATTGCGCCAGGACCGTTTGGCAAAAGCGAAACAGCAATTGAAGACACACGGCCTAGGCGCTCTGCTCTGCTACGACTTCGACAACATCCGCTACATTACCGGCACCCATGTTGGAGAATGGGCCAGGAATAAGATGCAACGATTCGTGATTCTTCCAAAGGATACGGATCCCCTTCTCTATGACCCGGCTGCTCCCGCAAAGCGCAAGACTGCCCCGTGGATCGCTGACCGGGTTTTTCCGGCTGTCGGGTCGATGCGGGGCGCCATACCCCCCGAGGTTGGGAATATCGAGGCATTGGCCAAGACAGTCAAAGCAGTTCTTTCGGAACATGGAGTGGCGAAT
>CAYFSE010000081.1:0-3299 GCA_964345725.1 uncultured Dehalococcoidales bacterium | reverse complement strand
TGGAAGCCACGAGCTCTACGAAGATTGAAAAAGAGTCCGGCCACAAAGATTTCCAGCAGCAAGGCCATAGCCAGAAAACAAATCGATTGCAGCCAGCCTATGCTTGTCAACGCCAGGCTACTGACTGTGTCACGAACCGGGCTGTATCCAGGAACAGATAGAGATGCCGAGAGATCCCCGACAATCATTACAATGGGTCCCACGATGCCGACTATGGCCGGGACGCTGTTGACGTTCAGACCTTTGGACATAGAAGTCGGCCTTTATGAACCGAGCCTGTTTGCCGGCAGTATAACATGGATTCGCTCCAGGTCAAATACGGGGAACTGCCGTGACATAGGCGAACCCTAGGGAGACAGTAAAGGTAACCACACCGAAAAGGTGCTTCCAACCCCAACCTGGCTTTCCACTTCTATCTTTCCGCCATGAGCCTCAGCAATGTGGCGGCATATTGCCAGGCCGAGACCTGTGCCTCCCTCAGCGCGGGAGCGCGATTTTTCAACCCGGTAGAACCGTTCAAAGATGAAAGGTATGTCTTCTGCCGGGATGCCGACCCCGGTATCCGTGACGGCGACGACGGCCATGTGCCCTTCGCGGCGAAGCGAGATAGAAACAGTCCCGGGAGCGGGCGTATATCTGATGGCATTATCCAATAGGTTCATGAATAGTTCTCGCAGCCGGGCTTCGTCGCCCTTGATCATCAAGTCCTGAATTTGCCCTAGTTGACAACTGAGCCCTTTTTCGTGACATAGAACCTCTATATCTGCACTCAGGTTGGCGATGAGGCCGCCGAGATTTACTTCAGTGAAGTTCCATTGTTCCTTGCCGGCATCAGCACGAGCGAGGGTCAGCAATTGTTCAATTAGCGAGGACATTTGTTTTGATTCCTGAGAGATGGTCTCTAAAGACTGTCTGTAGTCGCTTGGCGGTCTCTCCTTCTGGAGCGCCAGAGAGGATTCAGCTTCAATTACTGCCAGGGGAGCACGTAATTCATGGGAAGCGTCGCTGGTGAACTGCTTCTGGCGCTGGAATGCTCGCTCCAGCCGTCCAATCATGGCGTTGAGCGTTGCTGCCAGCCTCCCCAACTCATCTTTGGTGTTTACATTGATCCTTTGGCTTAAGTCATTCTCCTCGATTTCCTGCGCTGTCTGCGCAATCTTGTCCACTGGCTTGAGCGCTCGGCGGGCTAGAAATATGCCGCCTCCAGCAGCTACTGCCAGGGCCAGCGGGACAGCGATGACAAGGGTGCGCACCAATCCATGCAGTGCTTGGTCTATCTGTCTTGTTGAGCGACCAATAATCAGTGCACCTGGCTGGGTACTAAGTGGCATTCCCGGAATGCGAAGATTGATGGGGACAGCTAGGAGACGTAACCGTTGGCCTTCGGCTGCCTCGACAGTCGTAAGCGAATTCCTGCCGTTAATGGCTTGGTAAATGAATTCGTTACTCAAGGTAATATTTATCCCTGGGGGAGACACCTCCACCAATTGGCTACCAGTGTAGAAATACAACAGGACGATCTCCCCCAGTTCCTCCTGGAATTCTCCGTACCAGATGCTTTCCACAATAGGGGGGACACTACATATCGACCTTGAACGTAGTTCCAGTGAATGGTCGAGGCCTCGATAGAGGCTTTGCGAGAGATAGAAATATACGCCGGCACTGAGGGCAATCAGTAGAACTGCCAGCACTAACAGGTACCAGATGGTAAATCGGAATTTTATGCTGTGAATGAAGCTCATGAGGCTTTCAGCCGATAGCCGGCTCCTCTCACCGTCTGAATCAGGCTATCCTCCCCCTCGTTGTCAATCTTGCGCCGCAATCTACGGATATAAACATCTACCAGGTTGGACAAGCTGTCGAAATCGTAATCCCAGGCATGCTCTTCGATCATAGTCCGCGTCACTACCACATTGGGGTGGCGCATTAGGTACTCAAGAATGACGTACTCCTTGGTAGTCAGTTCAATAGGTCTGTGCCCTCGCCAGATCTGGCGGGTAAGAGCGTTCAAAGTCAAATCTCCCACCCGAAGCTCTGGCGATTTAGACATTCCCTCTCGCCGTAGGAGCGCTCGGACTCGGGCAAGAAGCTCATTGAAGGCAAAAGGTTTAACCAGGTAATCATCGGCTCCTGTATCTAGCCCTCTGACCCGGTCCTCGACGGTGTCTTTAGCCGTCAACATCAGAATGGGGGTATTAATTCTCTTGGCGCGAAGCTCATGGCAAACTTGGATACCATCCTTATTGGGCAGCATTATATCCAGAATGATGAGGTCGTATGGATTGACCTCGGCAAGGTACTCTCCTTCTTCTCCGTCGTGGGCTAGATCAACGGCATAGGCTTCTTCCAGAAGTCCCCGCTTGATGACAGTACAGAGCCGCCGGTCGTCATCGACAACCAAAACTCGCATGACAAACTCCCCGAAAAATCATATTACACCAAAATGAACATGAGATGAAGTGGCTTCATTGTATACTTTCTTTGCTGTTCATTTCCATTTCATGGCGGGTTCATATCGGTGTGATAGGCTTGATTCGCGCCGATGGGGACTGATTGAAAAAGGAGATGAAACGTACACATCCGAAAAACAGGTCGACGCGTTGTCCTGCGAAGAGATATAGCCCCATCAGTAACGAGGAAGTGATACGCGAATGCACAAAGGTAGGTGGTTCATTCCGGTGATGCTGTCCATAGTACTGATCCGAGGCATAGCTGGAGGAGTCATGGTTGCCGCAGATGATAGCTCTGGCAATGTTGGCCAACAGAGTCAGCCTTTCGATCGACGCGAGGCCCTACTGGACAGAGCGTGTGCCATCTATCAAGAGAATACAGGTGTGGCTATCGACTCAGAGCAATTGAAGGATGCTTTGCACCAGGCTCAAAGTGAGCTACAGGAGGAAGCTCTAGAGAGCAAGCTGCAAAACCTAGTGGAGGATGGCAAGCTGACTCGGGAAGAAGCTGATCAGTACCTGGAATGGTGGCAGTCCCGGCCCGACATTGAAGCGCCATTACCAGGACTTCGGGGGTCTGATCCATGGGCCGGCATGATGTGACGTGATGGTTTCCAGACTTGAATGATCCAGGTCTAGCCGGCGACGAGACGCATCCTGGCAACATAGGGCAAACTGGGTGACTTTGAGAAGTGAATGTAAGACAACCTAAACTCACTAGCTTACTGGCTTGTAGAGCCAGCGTGCTTCTGTTCCCTCCCTTCTCCTATGGTGTTAGGGGCCTCCAAATGGCTGCCGCCAACACTATCTGAATTCCTGATGAGGGCATATTCCGTAAGGTGATTGCTA
>CAYFSE010000080.1:0-3022 GCA_964345725.1 uncultured Dehalococcoidales bacterium | reverse complement strand
CGCCCTGTTGAGGCACTGCCATGCCGCTCAGACCTGTGCCGGCTCCGCGTGGGATGACCGGGATCTTATATTCGTTGGCCAGCTTGATAATTGCAGAGACCTGCTCAGTGTCCTGAGGCCACACCGCTAAGTCGGGCCGGTGTTTGTGTTCAGAGGCATCGTAGGAGTAGGAGATCAGATCGATGAGGCTGTCCGTGAGGTTTTCCTCACCGAGGATGTCGATGAGCCCTTTTTTGACTATCTCGTGCATGGTGAACTCCTTTTGAGTTGTCGGCTTAATAGTAATGATTATTAATTTAATTACTCAAAGGTCTGGATGTCAACTACCTCTTGCCACTCTCACCCTTTGGCACACAGGCAGTAGCAGACTAATAGTACATAAAGCCTCACAAGTTCCCTGAAGCCCTTTATGGATAAGACCAAGATAGCTTATACTCGAAACTAAGAAGTAAGGCCACAAAATAGTAAAATGTCCTTTCTGCTTTTGTACGAAAGGACCCATGTTTTATTGCCTCACCGGTTTAGGGCAAGGTTGATGGGATCTATTTTCTTTGACTTGCGCGAAGACTTGCCCTTTCCACTTTCTGGACAGGGTTCAGGCAGGAAGACAGATCAGGAAGGCTTCAATACCAGTGCCAGAGGTTTGGCAGAGACATATCCACCCCTCAGGAGGAACTATAGGTTTTCACTTCGCGGTTTTTTCTAATGTTTTCTTGAATTTCTCGAGATAATCCTCGCGCGGGGGTGAAAAAATGTCAATCACGCGGCAATCCACTTCTCCAATGTATGCGCCGTGCTCAATATCGGATGGTAGAATGAGCACGTCGCCCTTTTTTGCGGGGTAAAGCTTTCCGTCGATTATCTCCTCAACATATCCGTCCAGAACGATCATAATTTGTTCGGCCTCATGGCGATGAGGGGGAAAGTATGAGTTTGCAGACATAGTCAGGAAGCTCACCAAAACCCTCTGCCCCACGACCAAATGGCTCGTTGACCCAGGCACCAACTCCGTAAGAGGCACGTCCGCATACTGAACAACCCTCCTTTTGAATTCCTCGTCACTGGCGTACGGTTCTCTTTCGGCCATATTTCCTCCTTCTACCTTCCGATAGAATTTTGAACCTGAAGCAGTCCTATTTAGCGAAGATATACTTACTCCCGCACATCGGATCATCGAGATGAAGGTGATCCCGGTAAGGACATTACCAGCTTACCATGAGACACGCCAATTCCAGTCTACTAAGTCACGCACGCTTAACCTTATAGACAGCTTGAGTACCGCGTCCACTACCGGGATCACCTTTCCTCAAGGGATGGTCAAATCGTTAAGTATGTAGACGGCCGTGTTTTTTAATGCCCGCTGCAGAAATAGGAGGCTGTCAAAAGCCATTGTGAAGAAGAAGCGTCGGACCTTCCCTGGATTGCCCAGCGCTAAGACCGAAAAACAAACTGGGGGGAGAACCGACGCCCTCCCCCCGCACGTAAAGAGAATCTTACCAGCCCCAGACTTCTCCGAATGCACCAGGTCCATGGCCTGGAAGTGGCTTATACTCAATCATAACTTCCTCGATACTCTTGCCAACCACCTCGATATCCTTGTAGGTGCCCAGGCCAATCTCCTGTGCAACTCTCAGGTAACCGTAGCGTTCTGGAGCACGACCCATGGTTGCACTACCTACATAATCCACGGCCACCGGATCTGCGCCGGCAAGAATTATGCCATGATAAATGCCGCTGCACATTGTGGGTCCAGGTCCTTCCCCACCGATTATGGCACCCAGGATGTTGTAATCAGTGTCGACAATCTCACAAACATCAGCCATGGTCTTAGCAAGCACATCGTGTCGTAATCCAACCTTCGGGGCACCGTAAACCTGGTTCGGAGGAACACCTATAGAGATATTTTTCAAGACTCCTGTAGTCCCGGCAAAACCGTGGGTCTTCAATTGTGCGACACTAATCACTACGTCTGCATCCAATACCACATTAGGGATGGCATACTCCTTTGCTGCCAGGGCATGCGGTGCTCTAACCCATCTGTAGGGCACACGGTCAAGATCAACGAGCTCAGCTCCAGTGGCCTCAACAGCAAGCTCGGCTCCCCACACTTTCATCTGCTGAAGGGTATTTGCGATTCCAGCGGCCTCGCCAATAATTATCTTCTTGGCGCCTGATTCCTTGCATAAGAGCGCAACTGCCCTTGCTATTCGGCCATCAGTATTTGTGGCAGCAAAGTCAATCGCCGTGTTGTGACCAGTAGATAGCAGATACCATTGATCGTTATTGGCGTTGAACTTGATAAATACCGTGTCACCCCTTTTGACCGGCCATCCACCAGCAAGTTTCACGGCCTGGCGGACCATTTTCTCAACATGGGCAATACTTTCTGGGGTGTACTCCAGGGTCCAGTAAAGCCCTGTCCTTCCGCCCTCGGGCTTCTTGGGAAGAAACGATATAAACCTTTCGGGAAGAATTACAGAATCCTTCAGTATCTTCTCGTCTCCCTGGACAATGGAAACTCTAGGACCAGCAAGTGTGGTCCCAGTCCACGCCAGGACCAAGAGGCCCACCAAACAAATGATAACAACGCGCCACCTTTTCATAGTCCCTACCTCCTTTCTTTGAAAAGTCTAGGGCACGCAGTCTATACAAGAGCAGGCCACAAAAGTCAAGAAGAAAATCATGAGCACATAATTAAAGTACCCTCATTAGGAAGGGACAATACGCAAATTGAGGGTTGAGTACCAGGCCTGAAGGGATGTGGCGGGACAAAAGACCTTGACAACAATCAGCCGGTGTGATACTCAAGTAAGTCTATCAAAGCTGACAGCGGATCTTACTCATAACATTGAGAGGTGTGTTCAAGAATGAGGCTGACGAGGATGAAGCAAGGGTAGGCGTGGTCTTTGGTGGTTGGATTGGAGGTTCTTCTTCCTATCGCCGCATTTTCCCAGGCTGAGGTCGAGATATCCGATTTCAAGTTTGTGCCCTGGTTCAAAGCGGTAAAGCTCACCTGGAGGGC
>CAYFSE010000079.1:0-15970 GCA_964345725.1 uncultured Dehalococcoidales bacterium | reverse complement strand
GTGGTTCAGCTTCGACCGACCTCTAGCATGGTTTCGGGCACAGATGGGAGTCAGCGAACGACGTTGGCCGCATCCTCGGTTGGATATGAATAACGGACAGAGCCGCCCGAAGGAGTTTGCCTCTGTGTCTTGCAGGGTCTAGCCTAGGGTGTGCCGACGTCTTAGCACCAAGAGGGTCGCGCCGGCGGCAATGACTGCAAACAGGGCAACCCAGGGCGCCAGGACGGCCAGCTTATCTATGGGGGAAGTTTCCCAGCCCACAGTAGGGCCGGCTGGACCCTGCTGATTCTCGAAGTTGAGGAATGGTCCAGCCTGAGGATCAGCACAACCTCCCGGCAGTGTTACAAGATATTCATTGGGCAAAGGAGAAACCTGATTCCAGCCTGGTTGCACAACCTCCCTCACCCTGTAGTGACCGCTTCCAAGCCCGCAGAAGCAGTACTTGCCATTGCCATCCGTAATGGCGATCCCGGCTTGAACCCATTGGTTTGCCGTCTCTTTATCCAGGATGACCTGCCAGCCTACAAGTCCTTGCGTAGTGCCGGCCAGATACACGAAACCGCAGATACAGCAATTCTGAATGACTGTCACCGTCACGTCGTCGCTGTCTGTGCAGCCGTTGGAATCGGTTACAGTTACGTTATAGGTCGTGTTGAGAGTCGGTGAAGCCGTTGGATTGGCAATGCTGGTATCGTTCAGACCCGTAGTCGGACTCCAGCTATAGCTATACGGTGGTGTACCGCCTGAAGCCGTCGGAGTGCCGCCTATCACGACAGATTCTCCTGAGATAATCACTGCGTCTGCCCCGGCATCGGCTGTAGGTGCGTTGACCGTCACGTGCACGTGATCGACAGCCTGGCAACCGGCGTTGTCGGTGACCGTTACACTATAGATGGTGTCGAAACTGGGCGAAGCTGTGGGATTGGCAATATCGGTAGCGTTCAGACCGGTAGCCGGAGTCCAGTTATAGGTGTAAGGAGATGCCCCACCTGAAGCCGTGGGGCTGCCACCAATGACCACCGAGCCGCCGGGACATATTTCCTGGTCAGGTCCGGCGTCAGCTGTAGGAGCGCCAGCGACCGTAACCTCGACGGTATCCTCAGCCCAGCAACCATTGTCATCAGTCACCCGCACTGTATAGTTGCCGCCAGCTGAGGCAGTGGGATTGGCGATAGTAGCGTTGTTCAGCCCCCCGGTTGGCGTCCAGCTATAGGTATAGGGAGGTGTCCCGCCTGAACCCGTCGGTGAGCCACCGATCGTTGCTGAGCCCACACAAGATATCGATGTGTCATTGCCGGCATCGGCTGTGGGCCCGGCGTAAACCGTTATGTAATTGGTCTTGGTTTCGGTATCTGAGCCGCAGCCACCAGTCACGTTCAGGGTGACGTTGTAGCTGCCAGCGCTTGTATATTGGTGAGATGGGTTCTGGTCAGTGCTTGTCCCCCCGTCTCCGAAGGTCCAGTTCCAACTCGTGATGTTCCCTGTCGACTGGTCGGTGAAGTACACTGTCAAAGGAGCACAGCCAGAGGTCGGTGTGGCATTGAAGGCCGCTTGGGCTGCCACACATATCGAGAGGCATAATGTTGAGGTTGGGGCGTCTAGGTTGGGCGCCTGATCGAGGTTAGGGTCATGGTTATCGGTTGCCCAGATGAGGCATAAGGAGGAGGGATTTCCCAGCGCAGCCCAGCTTATGTACATGTCCACGAAGTTGCCTCCAGTCGCGCCGTTGTCGATCCGATAGCCGATGTCTGAGGCCATCACGCCCTGAGGCCCCCCAACGCCAGCCGTGCCGCTTCCCAGCACTCTCTTCCAAGAGGAACTGGGGCCACCAGCGTCAGGGGTTCCGGTAATATAGGCGCCTGAGTTCCCCTGGTTCCAACGGGTAGTGAGTCCGATATTGGCAAGGTCGTCCACGAGCGTAAGCTCGCCCAGTCGATCTCTGCTGCCGTCAACGTTACTAGTGTTCGTCCTGTCCTCGAGCATGATCTGGAATTCCGCATTATACGCGAGGGTTCCGCTAACATAGAGATCCGCACCCACGGTATCAAACCACCACTTGTAGCGGGCTTGGCCTTGGGGCGTTACGTCCGGCCAGCCGGGTGCTGTGACAGTCTCCATACGCAGGTATATATACTGAGAGTCAGTGGCGTAATAGAGCGCGTAGCCATCCCCATTCGTATCCGCCACGTCACGGTGGTTGGTGCCACCTGATTCATTGGGGTCTGTGCTTAGCCATGTCCATACGGTCGGCCATGCGCTGGGCGGCGGCGTGCTTAGCGGAAGCGACGTCCCCTGCGAGCCGTGCGAGCAAGCCGTCAACACCAAAATGAGGATGGTGATTAGAAAGGATACTGGCCTTTTTATGCCCATATTCCCTGCCAAGACTCGGACACGACTTCGTTTATGAGCAAAGTTAGGACATGTCTACGATAGCAAACTACAGAATTCTTGTCAATACCCTGTAATCATTCATATGATTGGTGACACGCGCCTTCTGCTTTTTTGCTCTATGCGCAAGCGGCTCACGATGACACGCAAGCCTTACGCTGTTATAATGATACCGTGCTGGTTGCCATCATCGGTTTAGGGTTAATCGGCGGGTCAATTGGGTTAGCTCTCAGACAGGGTAAGAAGTCCAGTTGGGAAATCATCGGCTATAGTCGTCGCCGGGAAACTGTAGCCAAAGCCCTAAGCATAGGAGCCATTGACCGAGGCGAAACCAATGTAAGGGATGCGGTCAAACAAGCCGAACTAGTCATCATCGCCACACCTGTCTTGACGGTAAAGGAAATCTTCTCCGAATTAGCTCCCCATCTTCCGTCTGGCTGCATCGTGACGGATACCGGCAGCGCAAAAGTCCAGGTCATGAAGTGGGCCGAGCAAATGCTGCCGTCAACTGTGGACTTCATCGGCGGACATCCGATGGCCGGGAAGGAAACCTACGGCATCCGGGCGGCTGAAGCGAACCTGTTTCAGGGGTGTACTTATTGTCTGACCCCGTCAGAGAAGGCTCCGCCAGAATCAATAGACACGGTGATAGGCATGACCAGGAAACTGGGTGCCGCACCTTTTCTTATAGATCCTCAAGAGCATGACGACCTGGTAGCTGGCATTAGCCATCTACCCGTGTTGGTCTCAGCGGCTCTGGTATCGCTGACTACTAAGAATCCTTCCTGGTCTAAGATGTCGAAACTGGCGTCGTCTGGCTATCACGACCTTACTCGCCTGGCTTCGGGGAATCCTGAGGTCAATGCGCATATCTGCCTGAGCAATCAGGAAGCCATAATCGACTGGCTGGATGAATTCAGCCAAGAATTGGAGAGGTATCGGCAACTGGTGGCTGAAGGAGATAAACGCCTGGAACGGGCCCTAGCTGAGGCTAACACGGCACGACAAGAATGGCTAGAACAGACAAGATAAGAACCATCAAAGCCTGCCAGAGGTTGGAGGGAGAGGTAGTTCCACCCGGGGACAAGTCTATCTCCCACCGGGCTGCCATCCTGAACAGCCTGGCTAGGGGTGAAGCCCAGATTGACAATTTCGCTCCGGGGGCGGATTGTCTGTCCACGGTCAGGTGCCTCAGGGCCCTCGGGGTGAAAATCGGCAGAAGAGGATCGAGGGACTCGCCTACTCTATCAGTCTCAGGAACTGGTGAAGATGGCCTAAAGGAAGCCGGCAACGTGCTTGATGCCCGGAATAGTGGTACGACGATGCGCCTTCTGGGTGGTCTTTTGGCCAGCCAGCCTTTCCTCTCTGTCATTACCGGGGATTCCTCTCTCCGTAAGCGCCCCATGGGCAGATTGATTGAGCCGCTGAGATTGATGGGCGCTGACGTATCGGGAAGGGGACAAGATTCCTTTGCTCCTCTGGTAATCAAGGGGAGAAAATTGCGGGGCATAGATTTCGCCCTGCCCGTTCCCAGTGCTCAGATCAAGTCAGCGATTCTGTTGGCGGGCCTTTTTGCCCGCGGCAATACGGCTTTGCAGCAGAAAATCCCTTCCCGGGACCATACGGAAAGGATGCTCAGACAGATGGGAGCCAGTTTGGAAAGCAAGGGGAATTCAGTTTCCCTGCTGCCCTTGACTACCCCATTGGTGCCTCTCAGCTTGCGCGTCCCCGGCGACATCAGTTCAGCAGCCTACTTTCTGGTTGCCGCAGCTATTCACCCTGACGCCAGCATAGTGATAAGAGACTGTGGAATCAATCCTACTAGGACGGGGATCATAGACGTTCTCCTGGCCATGGGAGCCAGACTGAAAATCGAAAACGAGCGTCTGGAGGCTGGTGAACCATTTGCCGATATTGTGGTAGAATCTAGCGAGCTAAAGGGGATAGAGATCCGAGGGGATATCGTTCCTCGCCTCATTGACGAGATTCCTGTGCTAGCCGCAGCTGGTTGTGCTGCGAGAGGGAAAACTGTCATCAAGCATGCCGGGGAGCTGAGGGTGAAGGAGTCGGACAGAATTGCCACTGTGGTAAATGAGCTTTCCCGGTTGGGTGCTAGAGTTGAGCCTCTGCCGGATGGCATGATCATCTACGGCGAAAGGCTTCTGTCGGGCACAGAGGTTGACAGCCATTTTGACCACCGATTGGCAATGAGCCTAGCAATAGCCGGTTTGATAGCCAAGGGAGAAACTACCATCAAACATGCCCGGGCGGCGCAGGTATCATATCCTGCCTTCTGGCAAACTCTGTGGCAAATAACCAGATACTGAGCGATATTGAAGCACTGTAGTTAGGAGGGAAGCATGTGCACAGAATTAGTTCACGTCGGTTTTGGCAACGTTATCGCTGTAAACAGGGTAATTGCTTTTTTGTCCATAAACCAACAACCGGTCAAGCGACTCATTCGGGAAGCAAGGCAAAACGAACGTTTGATTGACGCTACGCACGGGAGGAAAGCCAAGACCGTTATTCTTTTTGAAACCGGTCACATGATGTTGGTTGCCGTGACAGCAGAGACTATCGCTCATAGATTAGCCAATATATCCATCTTGTCTGAGGAAAAAGTTGAGATGGGAAGTGTCTGACCGAGGATTCACAGCAAATGTTCGAGGTGAGCGAGGAGGCAGCAGAAACTCTCCACCCCTACTGATCGTGCTTTCTGGGCCTTCCGGAGTAGGCAAGGATGCTGTGCTGACCAAAATGAGACAGTCAGAGCGTCCCCTCCACTATGTCGTCACCGCTACCACGCGCCCCAAGCGTGCCAGGGAGAAGAACGGATTAGATTATCATTTTCTTTCCCGGAAGCAATTTCAGCAAATGATAGATAAACACCGGTTCCTGGAATGGGCCAATGTCTACGGCAACTACTATGGCGTGCCCAAAGATGAAGTAAGGCCAGCTTTGTCCAAAGGACTAGATACAATAGTCAAAGTAGATGTTCAAGGTGCCGCCGCTATTAGTAGAATCTTGCGTCAAGCAATACTCATTTTTCTTATGCCTCCCTCACTGGAAGCACTGGAGAACAGGTTGAAGAGGCGACGCAGTGAGTCTTCACAAGATCTGGCTCTGAGGCTGGCAAGAGCTGAAGAGGAGACAAAAGACCTGCCGCTTTTCGACTATGTCATAACAAGCGACCAGGATAAGGTTGATGAAGTTATATCTCAAATAGACGCCATCGTCACTGCCGAAAAATGCCGTGTGGAACCCCGCATTGTTGAACTCTAGCTTCCTCGTTTGCCGAGGAGTTCCTACACCTTTGACAATATCCCATCCTCGCTTCTACAATAAGCTCTGGTATGAGTTTGGCAGGGCAACTCTACAAGTTACAGCAGCTTGACCTGGAGCTTCAAAAGAAGCAGCAAGAGCTAACCGAAGTTGAAAACCAATTAAGCGATGATAAGGCCCTGGTCGCTGCTGAATCCAGACTTGCCTCGCAAAAAGAACAACTCGAAGATGCGCGGAAGAAGCAAAAGAGTTCTGAATGGGAACTGGATGACCTGCAGGAAAAAATCAGACAGGTTGACAGCAAACTCTACGGTGGCAAAACCAAGGACCCCAAGGAACTGGTTAATCTTGACAAAGAAGTCAAAGGACTGAAAAGCCAGACTACGACTAAAGAGGACACCTTATTGGGATTGATGAGCCTGGCAGAAGAGGCGGAGGCAAGAGTAAAAACAACCGCTGCAGAGCTTGAGGGATTGAAGAAGCAGTGGGAACAAAGACAGGAGACTCTCAGACCAAGGAAAGGTGAGCTTAATATCGCGCTTGCCGAGCTCAAGGGAGAGCGTGGTAGACTAGCGGGACAAATTGACTCTGAAGCCTTCAACATCTATGAGCGCATCAGGCTAGCAAGGGGACAAGCTGTGGTCAAAGTGGAGAGAGGAAGATGTCTGGGATGCCACATCACCGTACCTACTAGTCAATGGCAGAAGGCCAAAACAGGCGATTTAATTCAGTGCAACAACTGTAGCCGGATACTGGTTTTGGAATAGCCCGTCCGGAATCACATTCGCATCGAGACACTTCCAGGCACTCCCACCGGTCGCCCACCAAATCCGTTCCAGGCAAAGCAAGTCCTCGCCATTGACAACTGTAGCGCAATGGGCATAATCTATATGCCGGCCGACGTTCACCCAAAGGCGTCGACTGAAAATCGGAGCGTGACACTGTGATGGCAAGAGGGGAACGGGAATTCGACAAATACAAATAGAGGAGGCCTCAGCTCATGGCTGGCATTGTCTCGTATGGTGCCTATATACCTGTATGGCGTCTCTCTCGAGACGCTATCGCCGGGCTCTGGCAAAGTGCTTCAGCCGGAGGCGAACGAAGCGTGGCCAACAATGACGAAGACGCCATCACAATGGCAAGCGAGGCCGCGATTGACTGTCTGGCTGGCCTGCAACGTGAGAAGGTAGACGGTTCGTATTTTGCCTCTACTAGCTCGCCCTACAAGGAAAAGGAGTGCTCTACTTTGGTGGCCATGGCCGCCGACTTGAGACCCGCTATCATCACCGCTGACTTTGGCAACAGCTTGAGGGCAGCCACGCAGGCATTCAGAGCCGCGTTGGACGCCGTAATCAGCGGCTCTGCCAGTCAGGTCCTGGTCATGGCCTCTGATTGCCGTATAGGTTATCCTCGATCAAACTTCGAGCAGACCTTTGGTGATGCGGCAGCAGCCTTGCTCATTAGTGACACTGCTAAACCTGCAGTCCTAGTGGAAGGCACCTATTCCCTATCCAACGAGCTATATGACGTATGGAGACTAGACAAAGATATCTACGTCCAATCCTGGGAAGATCGCTTCGTTATTGAGCATGGCTACACAGAGAACATGGAGAAGGCAATCTCAGCCTTGCTAAGAAAGAAGGCACTATCGGTGAAGGATATCACCAAAGCTGTGCTTTATGCTCCCACCTCAAGGGCGCAGCAAGGGCTAGCGCGCCGCCTGGGGTTTGACATTAATACGCAGGTTCAAGACCTGCTCATCAACAACGTGGGGATTACTGGTTGTGCACACGCTTTGCTCATGCTTGTGGCTGCTCTGGAAGAAGCTAGGGCTGGTGACAGGATCCTGATGGCTAGCTACGGCAGTGGCTGCGACGCCTTCTTGCTCAGCGTGACGGAGGAAATTGCAGGGGTCCAGGGTAACAGAAGGGGCGTGAAGGGCCACTTGAACTCGAGAAAACCTCTTTCTAGCTATGCGAAATATCTTAGCTATAGAGGACTGCTAGAGCCTCAACCTGGGGAACCATTCAGGCTTTTCCCAGCGGCAACCACGAGCTGGCGAGAGCGCAACTGGGCCATCCGTATGCACGGCAGCAAGTGCAACAGTTGCGGCGCTGTCACTTTCCCCATTGAGAGGGTCTGCTATAGCTGCCGCAGCAAGGACAATTTCGAGGAGGTCAGGCTCTCGGATAGAAAAGCCAAGGTGTTTACTTTTACCCTGGATAACCTGGCAGGCAGAAGCGATGACCCTACAATACCGCAGATAGGAGTGGAGTTTGACTACGAAAGCACCAGAGCGTATCTTCCCATGACAGATTGTGACCCCGGCGAGGTGAAAGTAGATATGCCCGTGGAGATGACTTTCAGAAGACTGTATGAAGGCGCGGGCATGTATAACTACTTCTGGAAATGCCGCCCTATCAGATGAGATATCACGGTGAAAGGAGGAGCCATGACAGAGAGAAAATGGGAAGGGGTCCCAGGGTTTGATTTTGAGGATATCTTCTATGAGAAGAGACCTGGAGTAGCCAGGATCACCATAAACAGACCGGAGGCATACAACGCGTTCACTACCTCCACGCAGGACGAACTGATAAAAGCTTTTGAGGATGCGGCAAGTGACGCTACTGTAGGGGTCGTGGTGTTCACTGGCGCTGGCGATAAGGCGTTCTGTACCGGCGGTGATGCCAAAGAAGCTAGAGCCGGCTATCGAAAGGGAATGCTGGAAAAGGATTTAATGGTGAAGACCCTGATACGTGAGATGCCCAAGCCTGTTATCGCGGCGGTGAATGGTTATGCCATAGGAGGAGGTCAAGTCTATCAGCAGGTTTGTGACCTCTCCATAGCGTCAGAAAACGCTGTCTTTGGCCAGGTTGGGCCCATTGTGGGAAGTTTCGACCCGGGTTTGGGTGTTATTGATTTGATGAATGTGGTGGGAGAAAAGAGAGCCAGGGAAATCTGGTATCTCTGCCGCCGATATACTGCCAAGGAGGCCCTTGACATGGGACTCGTGAACAAGGTAGTACCGGCAGACAAGTTACAGGAGGAGGTGGATAGGTGGTGCGAGGAAATATTAGAGAAGAGTCCTGGAGCTATAGCTGGCGTCAAGGCATGCTTCAACGCCGCCACCACCTATATGCGGGGTGTAGAAGCGGTCTCGGCTCAGTACCTCTGGAAATACTACGCTTCGGAGGAAGCCGAACACTGGAAAAACGCGTTCTGGCAGAAAAGGAAGCCGGACTGGCAGAGATTCAGGAGGAAGGAGATATTCCCGGAAGTCTATGAGGGTTAGGAAGAGAACGAACCGTAGGCTGACAGCCAATTGAGGAGAGGCAAATGGAGAGTATTAAGGACAAGGTCGCCATCATTGGCATGGGTTGCACGAAATTCGGCGAGAGATGGGACGCTGGACTGGATGACCTAGCCATAGAAGCTGCCTACGAGGCTTACGAAGATGCCGGGATCGAGCCCGAGGGCATTCAGGCCTGCTGGTACGGGAGTGTCACCCAGCCGGTGGTGGGCATCGGGTGCACCCATCTGGCGGGACCACTGAAATTACACGGCATACCCATGAGCCGCGTGGAGAATTGGTGCACCACCGGGCATGAAGCTCTGAGGAATGCCTGTTTTGGCGTAGCTAGTGGTATGTACGACCTGGTTCTGACGTTAGGTGTCGAGAAGCTCAAGGATACCGGCTTTCCTGGGCTGGGAGCCGGACGTGGCACGAGTACTGTACTGGAGGCACGGCGCACTGCGCCCGGTTCGTTTGGCATGATTGCCACTCGGTATTTCTACACCTACGGACTAAGCCCTCAAGAAGGTAAGCGCATCATTGGCAAGATTGCGGTCAAGAACCATTTCAACGGCAGTCTCTGTCCCAAAGCTCATTTCCACAACCGCGTGACCCTGGAACAGGTAGTGAGCGCTCCTATTATCGCCTGGCCGCTAGGTCTTTTTGACTGCTGTGGAAACAGTGACGGCGGGGCAGCAGCCATCCTGGTTCCGGCCAGCCAGGCCAAGAAATACAGAGATAACCCTATCTATATCAAGGGCTTAGGCGCTGCCCACTCCGCTCTGCTTCCCCAGAACCGGCCGGGTTTCGATTGGCTCCATTTTGAGGAGGTCACAAATTCATCCCACCAGGCTTATGCGCAGGCCGGGGTCAAGAATCCCCGAGAGCAAATTGACATTGCTGAAGTCCACGACTGTTTCACGAGCACAGAGTTGCTTCTCTACGAGCTCCTTGGCTTTAGTCCGGAGGGCAAATCCAAGGAGGATATTGATTCCGGCCTCTTCGAGCTGACGGGTGGCTTGCCTGTAAACAGCGATGGCGGGCTGAAATGCTTTGGACACCCTGTAGGCGCCAGTGGCCTCAGGATGACCTATGAAGTCTACAAACAGCTCCAGGGCAAGGCGCTGTCAGCTGAGCGTCAGCTAAAGAATGCCAGGCTCGGTATATCACAGACCTTCGGTGGCCCCCCTCAGGTAGCCGCAGTAACAGTCCTGGGCAAAGACCCAGGCTATCCTTAGCTCGATCTAGCTCTGTGATAACTCTCTCTAATTTGGAAGGGGAAGAGGAGTCATAGTCAGTCAACGCAGCTTGGTCGAATGACGCAGTTGTGCTAGAATTTCTTCGCGACGGAAAATGCCCATTTATGAATATCGGTGCAATTCTTGTCGCCGAGTTGTTAGCGCATATCGGCGTAGCTCTTCGGTGCCCCCGCCACCTTGCCCCCACTGTGGCAATAGGGAGCTCAAGCGGATATTGTCCACTTTCTCTCTGCAAAAAACATACAGAGATGTCTATGAAGATATCCTGTCCGACCGTGAACTGACCGAGGGCATGATGCGCGATGACCCCAGAGCGATAGCGGAATGGAATAAGAGAATGACCGGCGGTGAGAAATCCCCCCCGGAATATGAAGAGATAACTGAAAGAATGGAGGCGGGCGAATGGCCCGTCGCCCAGATAGAAGAAAAAAGGAAGGAGTTTTCTGGCCAAGGAGGAAGCAAGTCCAAGATTGATTGAACGAGAGGATGTCTCATGCCCATTTATGAGTTTGTTTGTCAAGATTGCCGTAGAAGAATGTCTTTCTTGGTAAGAGATATTTCTGCCCCGTTTGTGCCAAGGTGCTCATCCTGTGGCAATACCAACTTATCTCGTGTCATTTCGGGCTTTGCCTACCATAAATCATTGAAGACGGTGTGGGAGGACAGCGGCGAGCCTACAACGCACCCTGGTGATGATTATTACAGGGATCCTCGGAATATCGGTCGCTGGGTGGAAAAGAAGTTTCGAGACATGGGACAGGAGATGCCGTCCCAGGTTCAGGAGCAGATAAGAGCAGCCAGGGAAGGCGTGTTACCCGAGCCGCTGAAGGACCTGCAAAGTGCCTCACCGACCGCTGCGTATGATTGATGCCAATCTAAACCGCTCCAGCGAAGGCTTGCGGGTTCTGGAAGACGTCGCGCGCTTTGTTCTCGACGATGCTGAGCTCGGCCACCGGTTAAGGAGTCTACGACACGATCTAGCCCGAGAGACCAAGTCACTAGCTTTAGGGCTCTTATCTGGCAGAGATGCCGAACAGGACGTTGGTCGCCTGCCCTCGAAGGATAGGCAGCCAATTGCGCAGGCGACCTCACTGCAGGGCTTGCCGGATCTAGTTGCCGCCAACGCTAAAAGGGTGGAGGAGTCTCTCCGCGTCATAGAGGAGCTTGCCAAGTTGCCAGAGATGAATTCAATGCTCAACTCAGCCAGCTTCGAACAAACAAGGTTTGCCCTTTACACGGTGGAGCGAGAGCTTATTTCGAGAATATCACGGCGGGAGAGAATAGAAGAGATGACTGGGCTCTACGTCATTCTGGATCGGCAGCTTCTAGCTGGCAGGGATGTGCTTGAAATTGCCAGACAAATCATTCAGGGGGGCGCCAGGGTAATCCAGCTTCGCGACAAGCAGAGCAAGAAAGGAGAATTACTGCCTGTCGCACAAAAGCTCAAGGAGCTCTGTAGTGAGGCAGGCGTTCTGTTCATAATAAATGATCATCTCGACTTAGCCCTGGCTGTCGATCCCGATGGCCTTCACATTGGACAGGAGGATTTGCCCGTGCGTGTAGTTCGCAGGGAATTGGCCATTGACAGAATAGTCGGCTGTTCTGTCACCACGGTGCCTCAGGCCACAGAAGCTCAAAATGAGGGCGCCGATTATATTGCCGTGGGCTCCATGTTTCCCACTACAACGAAGAAGGAAGCCGTTGTGGTGGGAGTGAACATGCTCAAAGAACTCAAGCGAGTAGTGTCCGTTCCTTTAGTAGCTATTGGTGGCATTAATCAGATCAATATCGGGGAGGTAGTAACTGCTGGCGCTAATGCCGTAGCTGTGGTTAGTGCTGTTATCGGCGAGAAAGATGTCAAGGGAGCTGTGCAGAAATTGGTCTCGAAAATAGACTTGGTGCAGGACAAATGTCAGAACCAGTAAAGGATTTGGCGGCTATCGCCGCGACGCTTCGCCCCCGCTTTGCAGCTGAGGATGAGGCCAGAGAAAAAGCCTTACGTGCTTGTCGTCAGGTCATCCGCCACAGCGCTGATGCCATACGGGCCGTGCATCGCCGAGAGCACGGTAAGGCAAACCAACTCCTTGATTCAGCCCGTGAATTACTTCTGGAACTCAGGAGCGACCTGGCCGGACATGGAAAGTTGCTTCACTCAGGTTTCGTTCACGACGCCCAAAAGGAATTCGCTGAAGGATGTATAACCTTAGCTTTGATTGCCGGGAAAGACTTGCCCAAACCGAAAGCACTGGGCGTAAGTAATGCTGCCTACCTTGATGGCCTAGGTGAATCGGTAGGGGAGCTGCGGAGGTATATATTAGATAGTCTAAGACGAGACGATTTTTCACGGTGCGAGGAATTGCTCACAATAATGGATGAAATCTATGGCATATTGATAACCATGGATTTCCCGGAATTGCTTGCTCATGGCTTGAGGCGGACTACCGATGCAGTACGAGCCATTATAGAGAGAACTCGAGGAGACATAACAGTATCCCTAAGGCAAAAGAATCTCGAAACCAAGCTCAAGGACCTCACCTAGTCTTCGGTTTCGCACTACTTCTCTCTGCTATACTTGTAGAACCCTTCACCGGTCTTCCGTCCCAAGCGACCAGACTCGACCAGTTCTTTCAAGAGACCAGAGGGAACCAGGCAGGGGTCTTTGCTCCTGTCATACATCGCACGGGCTACCAAATAGCCAACATCGAGACCGTTAAAGTCGGCTAGGGCCAACGGCCCTATCGGATGACCTAGCCCGAGGGTCATACTCTTGTCAATATCCTCTGCGCTGGCCACGCCATTCTCCAACAGGCGCACGGCGGCTCCGGTCAACGCTAACAGCAGATAATTGAAAATGAACCCAGGAGTATCCTTGGCGACGAGGATCTCTTTTCCCAGTGAACGGCCAAACTCCTTTACTGTCGCTAGAATCTCTTCACTGGTCGTGTCTGCCCTCACAACCTCGAGTAGCTTGCTGGGCGGCACCGGGGAGAGGAAGTGTGTCCCGATCACCCTGTCCGGCCGGCTGGTTGCTCTAGCAAGCTCTGTAACGGATAGACAGGATGTGTTGGTGCAAAGGATTGTATGGCCGGGACAGATCCTATCCACTTCGACAAAAACGTTCCTCTTCAGTCCCATATCCTCAGGGATAGCTTCTATGACCAAATCGCGGTCATTCAGTTCCTCCAGAGTGATGGTCCCCTTGATACGAGACCGAGTCAAGTCCTTGTCTTGCTGAGATATTCCGCCCTTCTCCACACCCCGGCTCAGGTAGTAGTCTATTATTGCCAGACCTTTGCTGAGAACCTGGTCGCTGATTTCTGCAACCACCACTTCATAGCCAGACTGCGCGCAGACTTGAGCAATCCCAGCGCCCATAAACCCGCAGCCAACTACACCTACTTTCTTGATTCGCATAGCAATTCCCCCTTTCCTGTTGTATTGCGCAATGCCTTAGGATTCTCCCTCGTGCTGCGAGATCGGCAGAGGAGTATTCAACCCTGACCAGCACAACACTGGTTCAGACCTTACTTCGATTCAGTGTTGACTCAATACTCACAAGCCCATCTCTCTGGCTACTACCTCTCGATAGAAACCGGCATCACGGAAGGCAAGCTCTGCGGCCTTGGCACGCCTGGTGTAATAATGGAGGTCATGTTCTATTGTGACACCGATAGCCCCGTGAATCTGGTGTGCTAGAGCAAACACACGGTGACAGGCTTGGCCTACCCAAGCTCTGGCGACAGCCACTTCCTTGGTGCAGGGAAGTCCCTCGCTTAGCATCCAGGCTGCCCGGATCGAAGAAATAATCTATTCTCTCCCAAGCTGACATCTGTCCCTTTTTGTGTCGCTCTTCAATCGCCTTGGATCCCCCCATTTGCAGGATGTGTTCTTGCTTACTTTTCAGTTCCTCCAACTTGTTTAGACTCCTGTCAGACTTACCAGCCATAGCTTTCACCTCCGCTCAAAAAGGGCTTTATACATGGGCAGTAATCGCTCGCTTCACAATCCTTCTATCATATGGCATAGTCACCAGCTCCTCAATGGTCCGACTGATAATTCGTCGGCGACTCTTATCTTGTGGCCACAACCACTTCAGGTGCTAATTGCAGAGCGCGAATCAGAGCCCTGGCTTTGTCTAGCGTCTCCATGTATTCACCTTCCGGGTCAGAGTCGTAAATTATGCCGCCACCCACCTGGAAATAAGCTTTGCCTTCCTTGATCAGGAAAGTGCGTATTACGATGTTAATATCCAGGTCCTCGTTGAAGCCCAGATAACCTATGGAGCCGGTATAGATGCTCCTCTTGGTGGGCTCAATCTCGTCAATAATCTCCATAGCCCTCACCTTGGGAGCGCCGGTGATGGAACCACCTGGGAAAGTAGCCTTAAGCAGGTCAATGTTGGTCTTGCCTCGGCGTAGTCTGCCAGTGACAGTAGAAGTGAGATGAAATACGGTTGGGAAAGTCTCCAAGATAGCTAGTTCACTGACCTTTACCGTGCCATAGCAGCAAACTCGTCCCAAATCATTCCTCTCCAAATCAACAATCATAACGTTTTCCGCGCGGTCTTTGGCACTGTGGACCAATTCGTGAGCCAAGCGCTCGTCTCCAACGGAATCCTTGCCTCGAGGTCTCGTGCCCTTTATCGGTCGCGTCTCTACCAAGTCACTCTTGACCTGGAGGAACCTTTCAGGAGAGGCACTGACAATAGCTACATCAGGGAAATTAAGATAGCCTGCGAAGGGAGCGGGGTTAACGGTCCTCAGTCGTTTGTAGAGCTCAAAGGACGAAATCTCCAAATCAGCCTCAAACCTCTGAGAGAGATTGACCTGAAAGACATCGCCAGCGGCGATGTATTCCCGCACGCTGTCTACAGCTTTCATGTATTCTTCAGGAGTGAAATTCGACTTAAGTGTGATTTCTTTGTCTTGCCTGTCACTGCGAGGCGCAGCAGCGACGAGGCCGTCTCTATCGCGGGATTGCTTCCCTTTACTCGCAATGACTGAACGGCTAGAACAAAGCCAGTCCTTCGTCTCTTCAAGTCTCATTCTGGCCCGCCTCAATCTTTGTCTTTCTTCGATCTCAGGGAAGCCCGTGGCAACGAGGTAGATTTTGCTCTCGAGGTGATCAAACCCGACGACCGTATCATAAAAGGCAAGGCAACTCTCAGGTAGTCTAAGATCGTCTATGGCCGTAGAAGGCAGGCGTTCGATGAAGTGGCACAAGTCATAGCCCAAATAGCCAACTGCGCCACCTAGGAAAGGCACAGGTGCCGGGCAATGGTCTAGCCTGTATGCCTCCAATAGCTTCCCTATAGTATCGAACGGGTTACCGCGCTGCACTTCATGCTCCTGCCCGCGAATCAGAGTGACCTCAGAGCCTCGACTGCTAATTACGAGAAATGGTTCCCTGCCCAAGAACGAATATCTTCCCAGCCTTCGAGGATCCATACCACTGTCCAAAAAGAAGCTATAAGGTTTGTCCCTGATTAGCTCAAAAAGCTCAGGCGCAGTCAAGGAAGTGAAGACTTCTTCGATTAACGGATACCGAGTCCTAGTCACTTACCAGAAATACCTACATGCTCTCTAATACTTTCTTGGTAGTAAGGCCAACTTCTGCGGGGGTGGGAGCTATGATAGCCCCTGCCTGTGACAGTGCCTTGATCTTCTCTGAAGCCTTGCCGGCAGTACCTGTAATGATGGCTCCCGCATGTCCCATTCTTTTCCCGGTCGGAGCAGTGCTGCCAGCGACA
>CAYFSE010000078.1:0-1636 GCA_964345725.1 uncultured Dehalococcoidales bacterium | reverse complement strand
GGCTCGGCAAAAGTAAAAAGCTCCTAAGTTTCTGGCATTTTCCCCTGCGGCTACACTCCTCACAGCTTCAAATAGAACTATCTTCTAGAAAATAATCTCTTCCCAGGCTATTCCAGCCTTGTCATACTGCCCTCAAGATAGCGATTTTCCATTTGTCATTCTGAATGACAAGGAAGAAAGCAGGAGGGATAGCTATGACAAGACCTATCGACCTACTGCGACAAGGGAGAAAACGAGAGCTGTGGCAGATGTGCTGCGGTTTTATTGACCTCAGCCTGGAGCAATTTATGGGCATCCAGAAGAGGCTACTTCTAGAGCAGATTGAGCTACTAAAGAGCTGTGAATTGGGCAGGAAGCTAATGCGTGGCGCCATGCCTGAGACTGTCGAAGAATTCCGAGAGCAAGTACCATTGACGACCTATGCTGATTACTTGCCGGAGCTTGTGGAAAAGAGAGAGGATGTGTTGCCGGGCAAGGTTGCCAGATGGGTACGAACTTCGGGTCACACCGGTGAATACGATGTCAAGTGGGTACCCATGCCCGAGGATTTTCTCCGTGAATACCAAAAGGCTGCCATCAGCGTCGGGCTTTTTGGTTTGTGCAACGGGCGAGGGGATGTCTCAAAGGTTAGGGAACATCTAAAGATGCTATATATGGTGGGGCCTGGAGAATATGCAAGTGGTCTTGGCATCGACTTAACGCGGCAGGCGCTTAATTATGACTTATTGCCTTCGAACTCTGCTCAAGTAACATCCTTTCAGGAAAAAATACAGGCTGGCTTCCGTGAGGCTTTATATCGAGGCCTCGATGGCTTTGGCGGCTTGTCATCCGTCCTGGTTGCCGTAGGAGAGCAACTCAAGCAACAGTCACGAAGGATAAGTATTCGTTTTCTGTTATCTCATCCCAATGCTCTATTCCGGGTGACCAAGGCGCTGGTGAAGAGTAAACTAGCCGGTCGCCCTATGCTACCCAAGGACCTGTGGTCAGTTAAGGTAATCGGCGGTGGTGGTGCAGATTGCAGCATCTTCGGGAAAAGGGTCAAAGAGCTGTGGGGGCGGCACCCCTTGGAGACGTACGGTGGTACAGAAGGGGGTATTTACGCTGCGCAAACCTGGGATTGCCAGGCTATGGTCTTCTTCCCCAACCTCAACTTCTTTGAATTTATACCTGAAAGGGAATGGTTCAAGTGGCAACTGGACCATTCCTATCACCCGAAGACTGTGCTGCTGGACGAGGTGAAAGCTGGCCAGATCTACGAAGTGGTTATCACCAATTTTCACGGTGGCATTATGATGAGGTATCGGCCGGGTGACCTGGTAAAGATAACTTCATTGAGAAACGAAAAACTGAATATTGATATTCCTCAAATGCTATTTCACAGTCGAGCTGATGAACTCATCGATATCACGGGCTTCGGTCATTTAACAGAAAGACTAATCTGGCAGGCAATTGAAGGCATTGGCATTCCCTATGCTGACTGGACAGCACGTAAAGAAGTGATAGAGGATAAGCCGATGCTACATCTCTACCTTGAGCCTAAAGACGACCTTATCGCCAGCGAGCAAGGTGTGGCAGCAGCGATATATGAGGAGCTAGTGAAACTGGATAGCGTTTATCACTACAATATCTACCGTGC
>CAYFSE010000077.1:0-1621 GCA_964345725.1 uncultured Dehalococcoidales bacterium | reverse complement strand
TTCGATAGTTGTCGCCTTTCTGGCTGGTTTCAAACAGATGACTGCTATTGGATTCCTAAGCCGTATCGTTAAGTCAATTTTCAAAGAAGAAGCTTCCACAGATAAAGAGTCTTCTTGAGATGTTTGATAGGCAGGCTTTGGCAAAACGCTCTTCGTCTGGCCTTGAAGGGAAATCTGGAACGGAATGCTGTGACCGTCATTGGGAACACGCATACATAGCGTGAGCATGAACTTGCCAAAGGACTTCTTTGGGTGGGCGGTGGCGACGTGTAAAAGGATCGGCGTTATTTGCGGATAACTGACCAAGGTGTGGAGCATCTAAGGATTTAGGCGGACAGGTATCCAAATATCAAGAAGGAGGTGCCCTTTGGATTGGGCAATGGGGTTTCCTCAAAGCACGACACTTGTCTAAGTAGAGCCTCAAGCTATCCTCAAGCTTCACTGCTACATGGCTATTGTACAGGATAGAAAGTGTAGTTAATTATGAGCACTGACGGGATGACTAATCCAGTAGAACTAAAATGGAGCAAGTATGGTCCGGAATTTGCCGCACTGAAAGAACCTGTGCCCTCTGAAACAGCATTACCCAGAGAACCGGTCAAGATGTGATTATACCAGCGGTCTGCAACCCAATACTTAACGTCAGACCCCGAGACGGTGAAAGTGAACTGTACTCGGTCGCCAGGGTTGACAGATGCGATAGCAAAGTAGTCACCGGCGGTGCCGATATCAAGAGTGTATGGTCCGTACTCTATTGGTGTCCCCCAAACCAAACCACCTGGGTCACCCTTCGGCCCTTGTATTCCCTGAAGCCCTTGTGGCCCCTGCGGCCCCTGAGGTCCTACCCGTATCTGCATTGGCAATACAATAGCCAAGACTAAGGCAATGATAGCCAGCACCAGTGCTAGGACAGAAAGGGAGGACGTTCGGCGGTTTGGTACCGAGGGTTTGTTTTCGGCTGCCATCTATATCACCTCCTTGTATGACGTATTCGATGTTGAAATCCCATCGACCTCGACGTAATTGTCTGACTGTGATTATGAATAGACTCCATTCTAACACGTCATCAGAGCCTCAATAGAAATTCTAGCGAATTGTCCATACTTGTGACGAAAGCCAATCCCCTTTTGGGATGTTACTTATAGAGCCTCAAGCTACCACCAGAGTTCACCAGAACGACCAGATTTCCATATCATGTCTGGTTGGATACGCTCGTCGCCGTCTGTGAAGTAGTCACTATTTCAAATCTTGGGCCCAGCGTTGCGTGAGCGGCTTCTGCCATTGTGGGTCCTTGTCGTATTTATTGCTGTGGTTTCACTGCCTGTCCTTGTCGCCACTGTAATTGTCGTCATTCTGGCATCGAATTGTTCAGGGCCTAGCCCCAGTGCTGATAGAGATGCGGAATGGGAATGCTATATTGCGGACATGCGATGTTGACAGTGCAGGGAGGAAACTACATACTGTGCCCCAATGTTGAGGAAACTGGACTCTCACGAATATTCGAGGTACCGTTGGGTCGTTCTTGGCGTTGCTTGGCTTGCTACGGTGTCCTTGTTCATTACCCACAACATACCGGCTGGGAGGCCTCACGACCTGATTCCGGACCTGGGTTTTAGCCAGG
>CAYFSE010000076.1:0-11799 GCA_964345725.1 uncultured Dehalococcoidales bacterium | reverse complement strand
CAGCCTTCTCATTGACGCGACATTGTGCGCGCCGTCTATCACAACCGTAGGTTGTTGCCGCACAATCTGGAATCGCCCTGGCCACCTAACCTGAGCTAGCCCTTGAGCAATATTCCCAGGTGCAATGGGAAAGCCTTCAGAGCCCAGGATTTCCAAGGCAGCTACGGCAGTGGCAGCATTCTCAAGCTGGAAGTCGCCTAAGAGGGGGATACTAACCTGATATTTGCCTGTCTTGCTCTCGATTACCAGCGATTGATGACGCAGGTCACCGCCTGTTTTGTGCCAGGTGATTTCCTTGCCCACCTGGACTACTTTTGCTTCCTTCTCACGGCAAATATCGGCGACTACCGAGGCTGCCTTCTGTGGTTGGGGAGAAACCACTACCCAGCAGCCAGACTTGATAATGCCTGCTTTCTCCCAGGCTATTTCTTCCAGCGTGTGACCCAGAATCTCAGTATGGTCCAGGCTGATCGGTGTGATGATACAGACTGCCGGATTAGGTACAACATTGGTGGCATCAAGCCTCCCCCCAAGCCCGACCTCTAGCACCTGAAAGTCCACCTCCGTCTTCTGGAAATAAGCAAATGCCAGCGCAGTCAACGCCTCGTAATAAGTCAGTTGCCTGAAGCTAGCGTCTTGCTTTATGGATTCAATAAAAGGCTTGACCTGAGCCATGGCCGCAGCAAACTCAGCTTCAAGAATCAAGTGGCCATCTATGCTAATACGCTCCCTTAGAGTATGAAAGTGAGGTGACGTATATAGCCCCGTTTTGTAGCCGGAATCGCTCAAGACCTGAGCAATCATAGCCGCCACGCTCCCTTTCCCTTTGGTGCCGGCGATGTGAATCGTCCTGGCCGCCAGTTGGGGGTTGCCCATGCGGTTGAGTAGCTCTTCTACGTGCCCTAGGCTGTAGCCGGGCTGGGCATAAGATATGCCTGGAATCTGTTCGTAGTTAACAAAACTATCGAGATACTCTTCCGCCTGCGTGTAATTCAATTCTTCCCCTCGATGCCCAGCAATTATACTACGCACGTACCATGCACTGCCTGGTCTGTGCTAGAATCTCGAGGAATCGTTTGGCGAAAGAACGCAAACAGAAAATCAAGTGAAGATTACGCTTAAACCGTTAGGCAATATAGTTGACGAAATAATGGAGAATCTGAAAGATAGGGTTGGCGGAGTTTTCCGTTGCCCGGTAGAAATAGAAGCGGGTTTTGGCGATTTGGCTCAGGCCTATGATCCGGAGCGGAGGCAATATCATTCCTCCAAGTTGCTGGTCTCTCTTAAGAAGTCGAAAAGATCGAAAAGAGATGAACGGGTTGTAGGTGTGGCTGATGTTGACCTTTATGTCCCCCGGCTCAATTTCGTATTTGGCGAAGCCGATGTGCTGTCCGGAACGGTCATCGTGTCCCTGTGTCGGCTGAGACAAGAGTATTATGGCCTGGATCCGGACGAAACTCTATTTCTGGAGAGAGCGACCAAGGAGGTCGTCCACGAACTGGGGCACACCTTCGGTCTGGGACATTGTCCTAACAACAAATGCGTCATGCATTTTTCCAACAGCCTGGCCGATACCGATTTGAAGGAGGCGCATTTCTGCAGTACGTGCCGCCCCAAAATAATCCTTTGATGCGGCCAGGGAATCTGGTATAGTAGGGAGATTGTCAATAACTCCCTTGTCAAGAGGTGAAATGCGAGGGCCAAGAAAATTGGGAAGGGGTGTGGCTGTGGTGGGCGCCGGGATGTCGAGATTCGGCATGTTCGGCGACATGGACTCCAAGTACCTGTTCGCTGAAGCATTCCGTGAAATGCTTTCCACAGTGGACAAAGGGATAGACCCAAAGGATATTGATGCCCTTTATCTAGGTAATTTCACGAACGATTTCTTCGTCCATCAAGGGCACTGGGGACCCATAATCTCGGATTTGCTGGGGCTTACGCCTAGACCGGCAACACGGACAGAGGGTGCCTGTGCTTCGAGTGCACTGGCTTTTAGAGAAGGTGTTTTTGCCATAGCCTCAGGATTCTATGACGTCGTGCTGGTTGGTGGGGTTGAAGAGATGTCGAAGCGCAGCACGGAGGACGTTACACAGGGCCTAGCCATGGCAGCCAGTCCTTACGAAGTGAAGGCGGGGTTTACATTCCCAGGTGTTTTTGGAGCCATGGCCACTGCCTATTTTGCCAAATATGGTGCCGGCCGCGAGCATTTAATGAATGTCACCATAAAAAGCCATAATAATGCCCGCTTGAACGCTAAGGCACAGTTCAATGTCTCCATCCGCGATATTATGAATCAGAGGATCGAGAAGGCCAAAAGCAAAGGGGAGCCCGTACCTGCCTGGAGAGACGAAAAGGAGTTCCTCCGTGATGCCCGGGTCAATCCTGTGGTGGCCTGGCCCATGCATCTTTATGATTGCTGTCCCATAAGCGACGGAGCAAGCTGCGTTTTGCTGGTGGCCGAGAGCATAGCCAAAAACTTCACCGACAACCCGCTATATGTGGTGGGTATAGGGCAGGGAAGTGGTAAAGGCTTGCATGCCAAAGAAGACCTCACCTATTTTGAAGCCACGAGATATGCGGCCAAGGAAGCCTATGAGCTTTCAGGACTGCAGCCCGAAGATATTCAGATTGCCGAGGTGCACGATTGCTTCTCCATAGCGGAAATCCTGCACATCGAGGACCTGGGTTTTTTCAAGCCCGGGGAGGGATATAAGGCAGTAGAGGAAGGCCTGACAACGTTGGATAGCTTAAAGCCCATCAATACTTCGGGGGGACTTAAATGCAAAGGGCATCCCGTTGGGGCTACAGGCACAGGGCAACTCGTTGAGATTTGGAAGCAGCTGAGAGGTGAAGCTGGAGAAAGGCAGGTTCCCATCAAGAATCTTCGGGTGGGGGCAGCCCAGAGCCTGGGAGGAACGGGAGGTACCTGTACGTTCACCATTCTGGAAAGAAGATAATGAAGCAGACACAGCCGATGGAAGGAAGGCCCTTCAACGACCTCTCTTATGAGCGATTTGTCAGTGAGGACAAGCTGATGGGTTCGAAGTGTAAGAAATGTGGCGTCCTCTCTGTACCTCCTCGGTCTATTTGCATCAGGTGCTATGGCTCCGAAATGGAATGGGTTGAGATGAAGGGAAAGGGCAGACTTGCTGCCTTCACCTCTATAGCTGTAGGTCCCCCATTTATGATAGAAGAAGGTTACGACAGGAAACATCCTTACGTTTCTGGAGTGGTAGAATTGGAGGAGGGGATGAGGGTTGTGGCCCGCATTGAGGGGGTGGATGAGAGCAAGCCTGAAACCATAAGAATTGGCACTCGTCTTGAGGTAGATTATTTACATAGGGGCGAAGGAGAAAATGCGACGACCTTTCTGGCATTCAGGCCTTCGTAGCCCTGTATCAGAGTGCTAGATTGCGATTTGGCTTCGCTCGAATATTGGGATTGGGTTAGCTGATCGGAAATTCTGAGAAAAGGAGATTAGAGCATGCAAAAAGAAGTAGTTGTCGTCAATGGTGCCCGCACAGCAATTGGCGCCTTTGGCGGGTCTTTGAAAGACATACCTGTGGTTGAGCTAGGTGCCGCGGTAATCAAGGAGGCCCTGAAGAGGGCGGGACTGAGGCCTAAGTCCGGTGAAGGATTACTCGACTATGGCCCTGAGGCACTGAAGTCTGACGGAATAATAGAGTTGGAGAAAAGGCACCATGATTATGATTTTTCTTTACAGCCCGTTCAGGTTGACGAAGTAATTATGGGGAACGTCCTGCAAGGAGGGCAGGGGCAGAACACAGCTCGCCAGGCCTGCATCTACGCCGGCATTCCCAAAGAGACGCCTGCGTTTACAGTGAATAAGGTCTGCGCTTCAGGTCTAAAAGCTATCACACTGGGAGCAGAAGCCATAATGCTGGGCGATGCCGACGTTGTGATCGCAGGCGGTATGGAATGTATGAGCAACACTCCCTACCTTCTCCCTAAGGCCCGTTGGGGGTACCGCATGGATGTTGGCGCCAAGGGAGAGATTGTAGACCTCATGGTCTATGATGGATTGTGGGAGATATTCTACGGCTATCATATGGGCAATACCTCAGAGGAAATCGCCAAGAGATATGGCTTCACTCGGCAACAACAGGATGAGATAGGCTGTCTTAGCCATATGCGGGCGCGCCAAGCCATAGCGGAAGGCTTATTCAAGGATGAGATAGTCCCGTTTGCTATCCCGCAGAAGAAAGGCGAGCCCATTGTTTTTGATACTGATGAGCGACCTATGGAAACTTCCATGGAGAAAATGGCCAAGCTCGCTCCAGCATTTCGAAAAGATGGAACGGTAACCGCTGGCAACTCTTCAGGGATTAATGATGCTGCGGCTGCCGTGGTGCTTGTGTCCAGAGACAAGGCCAAGGAACTGGGGCTTGAACCTATGGCAACCCTGAGTGCCTGGGCTTCAGGGGGGACAGACCCCAACTATATGGGACTGGGTCCTGTGCCCGCGGTAAGGAAGGTGCTCAAGAAGACGGGGCTCAGCAACAAAGATTTGGAGGTTATTGAACTCAATGAAGCTTTCGCTGCTCAGACGCTGGGCTGCATGAAAGAACTAAGTTGGGGTTTCGACCAAATGAATCTTCATGGTAGTGGCATATCTATGGGTCATCCTATCGGCTGCACCGGAGCGAGAATAGCGGTCACCATCATCTACGATATGGTGCATAGGAATCTGCGTCGCGGCCTGGAGACAATGTGTATTGGTGGTGGGCAGGGGATGGCTGCCCTATGGGAAAGGCCCTAAAACTACGCGAGAGATCCGGTGTCAGTATTACCGCCTACAGTTGAAGCCCTTCTTAAGCCCCAGGCCTATCCCCACGGACCACAGAAGATAGAGCTTGTCCAGACTCAGATGTCCTTTGTCTTCCTTACCGGCGAATATGTGTATAAGATCAAAAAGCAGGTCAACCTGGGTTATCTGGATTACACTACTTTGGAGCAACGTCGTTTCTTCTGCCAGCAAGAGCTGGAGTTAAATAGACGGCTTTGTCCAGATGCCTATTTGGCCGTAGTACCTATTGTGGGAGAAAATGATGGGCTTCGCATGGAAGGACAGGGCGAAGCCATAGAATATGCTGTCAAAATGAGGCAGTTGCCGCAGGACCGCATGATGGATGTGCTCTTGCCCGTGGGTCGGATAACTCCAGAAATGATAGGCAAGGTGGCTCAGAAGCTCGTGAACTTTCACCAGGGAGCCGAAACGAGCCAGAAGATTGCTGCCTTCGGCGCACTGGATGTTATACGGCATAATTGTGACGAAAACTTCGCTCAAACCGAGAAATACGTTGGTCTCACCATTCTCAGAGCAAAATATGAGGTAATAAGAGGCTACACCGATGATTTCATTAGAAGCAATGCTGGCCTGTTTGAAAGGAGGGTAGTAGAAGGCAGAATAAGGGATTGTCATGGGGATCTTCATGCTGCCCATGTTTGCTTGACTGACGATATCTGCATCTATGACTGTATCGAATTTAATGACCGATTCCGATATTGCGATGTAGCCTCGGAGATCGCCTTTCTAGCTATGGACCTAGATCGCTATCGACAGACTGGTCTGTCCCGACATCTGGTGAATACCTATGTGAGCTTCAGCCATGACGAAGAGCTCCTCAAATTGCTCGGTTTCTACAAGTGCTACCGGGCTTACGTCCGGGGCAAGGTGGAAAGCTTTAAGCTTGATGACCCCTACATTCCCGAACAAGAAAAGACCAAGGTGTTAACTGCCGCCCACGGCTATTTCCAGCTTGCCGGATCGTACGTATGATAGGTGTGGGGCGAAGAGCGAGATGGCCGGCATCATAGATAAGGGCCTTTAGGTTGCGTGTAATCCCGTCTGCAATATATACTTTGGCGTCGGTTTTTATCAAAGCTGATGAATCTTGTTCAGGAGGTGCGCAGTGAGTATTTCCCCAGATGTTTTTTCTCTATCAGGCAAGGTGGCACTGGTGACTGGCGGCAGTCGAGGCATCGGGAAGGCTATTGCTGTGGGGCTTGCCAAATTCGGTGCTGATGTAGCTGTAACCAGCCGCAAGTTGCCGGACCTTGAAGAGGTGGCTAAAGAGATAAAGGGGTTGGGACGCAGGTCAATCGCTGTGGCTACCCATGTGGGCAGGGTGGAAGAGATAAGGAATTTGGTTCCGAAAGTGAAAGATGAACTTGGCAGAATCGACATTCTGGTGAACAACGCCGGTACCAACCCGACCATGGACTCGGCTATAGATATAGAAGAGCGTGCCTGGGATTCCATTATGAATCTCAACTTGAAAGGGCTGTTCTTTCTCGGCCAGGCCGTAGCCAGGGTGATGAGGGAGCAGGGCGGAGGTAAAATCATCAATGTTGCTTCCGTAGCCGGAATTACGCCCGACATTCTGCCGGTCTACTCCATAAGCAAAGCCGGGGTGATTATGGCAACGAAGGTGATGGCGCAGCAGTGGGCTCAGTATAACATCAGGGTGAATGCGATAGCGCCGGGGCTGACCAAGACCCGGTTCAGCGAAGCGCTCTGGAGCAACCCGGCTATTGAACAAGCTGTCATGGATAGGACTCCGTTGCGGCGCGTAGCCGAACCTGACGAGATGGTGGGGGCTGCGATTTTCCTGGCCTCCGATGCTTCCAGCTACGTGACCGGACACGTTCTGGTTGTGGATGGCGGCACTGTCATATAGCAAAACACTTTGGATCCTGTAGACAGCCGAGTCCCATCCAACTGGCAGGAGAACAAATCAGTTCCGCCACCTCCAGCAATGGGTTACCCGTTTATTGGACAAGCCAGGGATGGAAGATAGAAATGGCACAGGTCGGAAGTGCGTTCCTGCGGACAGGGCCGCAGGTATATTCTGGTTAGATTTTGTCTCTGAGGCTCGGGCCAAGCAAGATTTGCACGCGGTTTCGGCCCTTTTCTTTAGCCTTGCACAGGGCCTCATCAGCCCGAGAAATCAGAGAGGCGGCATCATCATTCCGTTCCCAGCCGACTAGCCCCTGACTCACGGTTATAGAGAATACATTCGCACCAGAGCCCTTCATCCGGGCCGTCTCGATTATGCTGCGCAGTCGCTCAGCTGCAACCCAAGATGAAGCCAAATCGGTTCTGGGTAAAACAACAATGAACTCCTGCCCTCCATAGCGTCCGGCTATGTCGGTATCTCGAATGTTGCCGCGAATTAAAGCGGCAACTTTCTCCAAAACCTCATCTCCGGTGAGATGCCCATGGCGCTCATTGACCTTTCTGAAGTGATCGATGTCTAGCAAGATCAGGCTGAAATTCTCCTTGTAGCGGTTGGCAAGGTTGACTTGCTCACGTAGTCTGCCTAGAATTGCCTGGCGGTTGTACAATCCGGTCAGCGGATCAAAGGTGGCCAGTCTTTCCAGCTTTTCCCCGTCCTCCCTAGCTTGTTGTAGCCGAATCCATTCATCCAGCGCAGCATTGATGGTGTTGCTGAGCTTATCGAGCGATAGGCTGCCCTTTGGCAAGTGACAAACCACTCCCTCTTGAAGCGTCCGCGCCGCCGTTTCTTCGGCTTCGGCTGTAGTCAGCATGACGACGGGGGCGAGCTGTTTTCTTGAGATTTCTGCAAGCCACTCCCTCCCCGATTTCCTAGGTGTTTGATCGTCCATCAAAACCAGGTCAATTCTACCTTTATGCAAAGCATTTTGGATCTCTTGGGTATGCTCGGCCTGGAGCAACACGATTTCCCTGTCTCTTATCTGTTGCAGACAAGTGCAGATAGATTCGCACTCTGCCGGATTATCGTCGCAGACGAGGATCTTAGTCAATGGTTGGCCTGTTTTCTGTGTAACCGGCGTTACCCGGTTCGCGTCTACAAAGCACGAGTTAGTAGTCCTCGCGTCTGTCGGTGACGTCGTGGCCTGTGTGGCCGGAGTTTTCCCGTCCAGTTTCTCTGTCGGAGCAGACTTGGTTGCCATCGCTGCTTCACTACTTTCCATGAACCTAGTCGGATGAGCCTGATCTAATTTCACTATACCATCGTAGTCAGCCATTGTAAATAGTCCTTTAGTAATGTTTCTGATAGTTAAGATGTACCTGGGGTGGTGCTGCATATGCCGCTCAACGACAAGGGATCAATGAAACAGAGGCGGGTGGGATGGGGTCACGATAGAAACGGTTCCGGCAGACGGGCAATCCTGTGCAGGTCAGGGGTAGATAGCCAGGGCTTCCAGCCCTGTGGTCTCGGGCAGGTCAAACATGAGATTCATATTCTGCAGTGCTTGTCCGGCCCCTCCCTTAACGAGGTTGTCCAGACAACTAATGACTATGAGCCGGCCCGTGTTCAAATCAATAGTGGGATAGATGAGGCAGAAGTTAGTTCCCCAGACATGCTTCGTGTGGGGAGGCTGGGTTGTCATCTGAACGAAGGGCGCGCGCTTGTAGAATTCCTGGTATATCTGAACCAGGTCGCCAGCGGTCAGCCGGCGGCTATCAGCCAGTTCGGCATAGCAGGTGCTCAGTAGGCCTCTCGTCATGGGCACTAGGTGGGGCACGAAGGTAGTTGAAAAAGACATGGACGGTTGAAGCGCTTTCAATTCCTGTTCTATCTCGGGCAAATGGCGATGCCCTTCAAGAGAGTAGGCGCAGATGTCCTCGTTGACCTCTGAGTAATGGGTGGTGAGGCTGAGGGCTCTGCCGGCGCCCGAGATGCCTGACTTGCTGTCCACTACTATGTCAGGGCCGATGAGTCCTTCCTTGACTATGGGCGCCAGCGCCAGGATGACACTGGTGCTGTAGCAACCCGGATTTGCCACCAGTGAGGCCGAGGCAATTTCATCATGATGCAGTTCAGGTAAGCCAAAGACAGCCTCCTTCAGTAAGTTGGGCGATGGGTGAGTGAATCCGTACCATATGGGATATTCGCTTGGGTTCTTTAATCTGAAATCAGCGCTGGCATCGACGACCCGGGTGCCCTGTTTTAGTAGAGATGGTACGATGTCCACGCTGCCTTTGTGAGGCATCGCCGAGAAGGCAACGTCGATTCTGCCTCCAAGCTCAGCTTCTATCGTATAGTGACTCCCGGCCAGGCTGGGGAGAATATCGCCTAACTTTTGCCCGGCTGCGCTTCTCCCGGTGACAGTGACAAGCTTCACCTGGGGATGCTGGCAAAGCAAGCGGGCCAGTTCGGCACCGATGTACCCGGTCACATTTATAATGCCTGCTCTGATCTTCGGCATGGTATGTCTTGGCATTATACTACATCTCGCGCAGTTGTAAGGTGTTCATGACGATCGGGTGACTGAAGTCCTATGGGAGTTACCAGGTCACGTCATTGCGCTAAATTGACATCGGCCAGAAATGATGGTAGCTTTTGGAGAAGCGACGTCTGAGTGGTCACGACCCCATCGGAGTACCTGTCTGGCAAGGAGGGAAAATGACGCAGGAAGCTAGAACAATCCAGTGTCACCAGTGCAAAGACAGCGAGTGTTTGTCGCGGTATCCTCAAGGAATCCCCGAGTATTGCCAGGCGCAGAAATTCCTGGACCTGGTCGAGGAAAGCAAGCGACAATACCTTGAGCCTGACACCGACCGATTTCATTTGGCGGCAGCCAAAGTGCTCAAAAGAGGGGGCTATGATTGGTCTCGGGTTCAGCAGTGCATCGAATTCGCCAGGGAACTGGGTGCGAAGAAGGTAGGGCTGGCTGCATGTGTGGGCTTAATTCGTGAGGGTAGGGAGTTTGCCCGCTTTCTGGATAGAGCAGGTTTCCAGGTTATCTCTGTAGCTTGTATGGTGGGTGGATTGAAACCTCAGGATACGGGGATACCTGATGAATGGGTAAACCCACTGGGCATAAGCTGCAATCCTGTCGCCCAGGCGGAGATCCTGAATCGAGAGGGCACGGAACTCAACTTCATTTATGGTTTATGCGTGGGACATGACACAGTTTTCATCAAACGTTCCGAGGCTCCTGTCACCTATGTTGTAGCTAAAGATATGGTGACCGGCAACAATCCTGGCGCTGTTCTCCTGTCTCCTTACCATCGCATGAAATTTGCAGCAGCCTACGGTAGAGGCAAAGCCGCTGAAGGGAAATAGGAGCAATGGAACCCGACCTTCACAAAACTCCCCAGAGACCGATGATTGCTGCGTAATGAATTTGGCAGACCTTTTGAAAATCACCAAACATCTGGCTCTGCCGAGGATGTTGTATGGCGCTTCTCTTTGATAGAGTTGTCGGGGTTTATCACTTTCTGGGCGACAGGATACCAAGGGGTATCCCATGTGTAGAGCCCAAGCCGCGAAGGAGTAATCCCTGGCTGAGAAACAACCAACCAATCGTAGCCAAAGTGAAAGCAGCAGGGGATCTTAGGCTGACTATCGACCAGGCTATGGCACTGATGGGCAATCTGCAACAGGCTATTGGTAGAGGCGACCGGGTTTTTGTAAAACCAAATTTCAACAGCCCGGACCCATTTCCAGCATCTACCGACCTGTCCTTTCTTCAAGCCGTGATTGAACTTATCCTGGAAGCTGGGGCTGGAGTCACCATTGGGGAGAGCGCTGGTGGCGTTTGGCGGCCAACCAGAAAAGTCTTCAATCAGGTTGGTATTACTGAACTGGCTCGCAGGCTGGGCGTTGAACTTATTGCTTTTGAAGATAAACCTGACGACTGGATACAGATCAATATCAACGGAGACTATTTGAACAAGGTTGTCATGCCTCGCTCCGCTTATGAAGCCGATAAGATGGTCTACCTGCCCTGCATGAAGACTCACAACCTTGCCGCATTTTCTGGTGCCATCAAGCTTGCCTTTGGCTTTGTTGCGCCTGGTCAACGGCGTAGCTTTCATCTTGGTCACCTGCAGGAAAAGCTGGCTGAAGTAAGTCTTTGTTGGCAGCCTGACCTCATCATCATGGATGGCAGGAAAGCCTTCGTGTCTGGCGGGCCTGTCACGGGACAATTAGTTGAGCCGGGTTTGGTGCTGTCCTCCGGTGATCTCATTGCTATTGATGTCGAGGCCATGAAGGTGGTCTCGGAGTATCGCGCTTCTAATAAGCTCCCTGCCAATCTCTGGGAACTACCACAGATTGCCACCGCATTAAAGTACGGACTAGGAGCAGGAGCGGGCAAGTACATAGTGGTTGAGTGACTGTGTTCCTGCCGTAGATTAGCTGCACTTGATCTGGTGCTGTTGCTTCAAAGAAAGCCGTTCTGTTTGGTTCTTCGTTTAGCATTGACCGAGACAGGCGACTGTGTGGTTCGTCATGAAATAGAATCCCTCGAGGCTTGACATTCCTGCCTGACGGCCATAGACTGCGACCTGGGAGGAGGAGATTTTTGATGAAGTGCCCGAGCTGTCGGGCTGATAATCGTGACGACGCTCAATACTGCAAGAAGTGTGGTCAATTTCTCCAGGCTGAGCTTGTCTGCAAGAACTGTCAGCATCCGAACAGCCCTGACAGTGCCTTCTGCGATTCATGTGGCCATTCTCTGGTTGAAACAACACCTGAGATGCCCCAAACCCCGCCTGAACCCACCTCCTTTGCTAACGGCCGATATGAGGTAAAGGAATTCCTGGGTGAGGGCGGCAAGAAGCAGGTCTACCTCGTCCACGATACCCTCCTTGACCGGGATGTGGCCTTCGCTCTCATCAAGACCGAGAAACTGGATGACGCCAGCCGAGCCCGCGTCACCCGCGAAGCCCGGGCGATGGGCCGGCTCGGCGACCATCCTAACATCGTTACTATCCACGATATCGGGGAGCATGAAGGACAGCCCTATATCGTTATTCCTGTCATGCCCGGCGGTGATGTC
>CAYFSE010000075.1:0-1821 GCA_964345725.1 uncultured Dehalococcoidales bacterium | reverse complement strand
ACAATAGGTCTTGAGGCTTTGTCGGAGAATTGCACATCCTGCCAGATTGTTGGATCACTTTCTACCAAAAGGTTACCGCAAGGTCCATCTCACGCTCTGGCAATTCAACCATTTCTACTATTAGTGGTACTGAGATTAGCCTCTGAGGTTTCAGTTGGAATGATTTTCTGGAGGGTTGAATCCTGATTAAACTTGCCTTATTCCATCCTGCGACACCCTTTTGTCTCAGGGACAAGAAAAACAAGAACTAGTACGGAGGTAAGAGCATCGGTAATCGGAAATGCTAGAAGCTGTTGCTGTGACACCTGCGAGGGGACTGCGGGGTGGTGTCCCTGTCGCCGAGCTTCCTTCTGGGTGGTGAAGGGGACTGTTTCCCTCAAGCTTGTTATAGCGTAGTATAATCTTGGATGAGGCAAGCTAAATGATTGGAGCGATTGCTGGTGACATCATCGGCTCAGCCTATGAGAGCCACTGCTTGAAAACAACGGAATTTGCGTTATTCACCGCTGGTTCCACCTTCACCGATGATACAGTACTGAGCGTAGCTGTCGCTGATTGCATTCTACACAACAAGGATTATGCCACCACATTCCAATGTTATACGCTGAGGTACCCTTATGCTGGCTTTGGCGGTATGTTTTTCATGTGGGCGAAGAGCGATAATCTTGAACCTTACAACAGTTTTGGCAACGGGTCAGCTATGCGTGTGAGCCCTGTTGGTTTCGCCTTTGATACTTTGGAAGAGGTGCTGACTGAGGCTAGAAGAAGTGCAGAGGTTACTCATAACCATCCTGAAGGGATAAAAGGGGCTCAGGCAGTTGCTGCTGCCATTCTTCTTGCACGGAAACAAGAGAGTAAGAGCAAGATAAGAGAATTCGTTGAGGAGAACTTCGGTTACGATTTGAACAAGGCTCTAGCGGACATCCGTCCTTATTATCACTTTGACATGACATGCCAAGGTTCGGTGCCGCAGGCAATCATAGCGTTTCTGGAATCAGAGAGTTATGAAGATGCGGTTAGAAAGGCGGTCTCACTTGGTGGCGATAGCGATACGCTCGCCTGCATGGCAGGAGGTATTGCCCAAGCCTACTACAAGACTATTCCAGAATACATCATTAAGGAAGCCAGGAATAGGCTTGATCCCGAGTTGCTGAAGGTTGTTGAGCAGTTCAATACAAGATATTGCCTCTAAGGCTGACCCAGACTTAGGCCCACTTCCTCGACCTTCCCCTCAAGCTTGTCATGGTGTAGTACAATACTAGTTTGAGTAGAGGCTCAAACTTGACAACCAGGAAGGTTTGCATCAAAGGGTTCAAGCTAATTGTGAAGAATATTATGCATCTTGAAGTCGATGGAGAAAAAGCTAATGCTATCACCAATACAATCGTTTCATAAAGGAGATACAAATGGCAGGATTATCACGCAAGCCAAAACAGACAATTAAAGGTGAGAGGAGGGTCATCAATGGGAAGCAACACTATTCCTTCCCTCCCGAAGATGTATTTCCCATGCTGTGCCCTGTTCGTGAGTATGAGTATTTACCAGGCTGGGAGTGCGATATCGTCTACCTTGATAGTGGACTAGCCGAGCAGGGAGGCGTCTTCACGACTCGTTCCCACAGAGAAGGCGACCAGAAAGATGTCTGGGTCATTAGTCGGTACGACCCGAACCGGGCAATCGAGTTCGTTCATATCAACAACATGCGAAGCATGGTCACTCGAATCGAGCTTCAAGGCACAGAAACTGAGGGCACAGCTGTCAGCTGGGAACAGGTCGTCACGGGACTGACCGAAGAAGGAAACCAGCATGTTCAGAAGCTTC
>CAYFSE010000074.1:0-4905 GCA_964345725.1 uncultured Dehalococcoidales bacterium | reverse complement strand
CCCAGCGAAGAGGCTTAGGCATGCGGCGAAACGCCCAGACAATGTAAAACATCATAGCCACAGCAGCTATTATTACGGCGATGACGGCATTGCGTGTTGTTTCCGCTGCTACTGTTTCCGAGACTAAATAGTAATCGGTTATTCCGACCTGGGAATCTAGGTCTGCACCGAGTTCCTCGGCTAACACTCCGGCCTCATCTGAGGTTATCTCCCTGGTGTAGATGATGAAACTACCCTCGCCGGCGTCTTGAATGCGTGCTTCCTCATAGCCCAGCTCAGCCATCTCCTCCCGCAACCGGCTTTGCTCAACCGGTGGGCTAAACTGAAAAATCATAGATGTGCCACCCGTAAAATCCGTTCCGAGCCGCAGTGGGGTTCCGAGCTGTATCTGAGAGATGATCAGGGCAAGTATTCCTATAACTACAAGTATTTCAGAGATAAGGAAAAACTGCCGCTTCTTACCGACAAAGTCTATCATTTCGCATTCCGCACTGTTTGGAGTGGCGTTACTCCATAAGCTGCCAAATTGGCGACCACGTGGCTGCCTACAATCAGGCGGAGGAAGGTTCTGGTAACCATGATGGCTGTGAACATGGATAAAGCCACGCCAATAACCAAGGTTATAGCAAAGCCACTGACCATACGAGCGCCAAGCTCGCTGCCAAGCCAGATGAGGATGAAGCAGGCGATAAAGGTGGTGACGTTGCTATCTCTGATAGCCGTCCAGGCGCGGTTGAATCCAGCCTCAACGGCAGCAGCCAAGCTGCGTCCCCCTCGCAATTCCTCCTTCATGCGCTCAAAGATGAGGACGTTGGCATCTACAGCCATTCCCAGCGATAGAATAAAGCCGGCCACGCCAGGCAAAGTCAGGGTTATGTAAGAAGAAAAGAGGTTGAAGATAGCGAGAAGAAGGACGCCGTAAATCCCTAGACTGCAACAAGCTATTAAACCGGGTAAGCGATAGTAAACAATCATGAATAGCAACAACATCAGTATCCCAATCCCTGCCGCCGTTAGGCTCTTCCTAATGGAATCAGCTCCCAAGGTGGCGTCCACAGTCCTTTCATAGAGTGGGACACTAGGTTCAAATTCTCCGTCTACCCACCTCCCCAGTGGAACGTCAATCCGCCCGGCATTGAGCACATCCTTTAGTTCAGTGGCATCAGCAAGGCTCAGCCCTTCAATTTGTCCTTTGTCTTCTATCACGGCCCTGACCACAGGTGCGATGATCTGACCATCTTCGCCTCGAAGTGGCTCGTCACCCAGGTAGATAGCTAACTGTTTGTCAAGAAGGCGGCTGGTTATTTGTCTGGAAAGCTGCGCTCCCGTTGTATCCCACTCGAATACTAACAGCGGTTTGCCAAACTGGTCTACGACAACGTCGGTATTCTCTTTGAAATGTCTGCTGGTAAGCGTCAATGTCTCGTTGTTCACCGTGCCTTGGGCGGGAGTCCAATTTCCTGCGGCGTCCTGCTCTCGGAACTCGAGCACGGTGAAGAGGCCAACCATTTCCTTAGCTTTCTCGATGTCAGCAATCCCAGGGATTTCGACGGCAACGCCATATTCTCCCGCGTACTGCTGTATCCGGACGGTGGACTCGGCGATGCCCAGAGCATTAATACGTTTTTCAATAACATCCCTCACACCTTTCATAGTCTCATCCCTGTTATCAGGCTCGATATCGCCGACATCAGCCTGATAAACCAGGTAGCTGCCACCGCTCAGGTCAAGGCCCAGCCTTAGCCCATTTGGAGGAGCTAACTTGTTTACGGGCACTACGGACCATAAGGCGAAGCCGAACAGAACCAGGATGAAGATCAGTAGATAAACGGTTCTTCTTCTCAATTTAACCAACCTTTGCGCTAGGGATTGCTTTCACTGCAGAATTCCGGGATCTTCGGGAAACTCTTGTTTTCTGCTTCCTCACAGCCGACAGCTCCGTTTGAACCAAGCCCAATGCTTCTTCTCTGGTGCTCAACTCGCCGCTGGCATGAGCCTCGTTGACTATGCCCAGGAGTTTGCCAATCAGTGGTCCTGGTGCTAAGTCAAACCTACCCATTATATCATCGCCATCAATGAGTTTCACCGGCAGGATTTTGGCTTGCTGCTTGTCGTGCTCTGCCAGTATGTAGTTTATTACATGGCAGTGTTTTCTCCATTCCTCCATAGATGCCAGGGGCCCGCGGCTGGCCAGATAGTCGGCCAAAGCCAGGAGTAGAATATCGATGCCGGCTTCGCCGGTATCTCTAAAGTAGCGATAGATTGCCCGTTGGGTAGGCAATTCCTCGTTTGCCATCTGAACTGGACGGAGGTGATGGTAGACAAGGCTTTCCACCAAGCTTACTTCCCGCTTGCTGAACCGCAGCCGCTCCAAAATGCTCACAGTCATAGCTGCCCCTTGTTTGGTATGCCCCAGGAATCTGGCTCTGCCTGTTTCATCAATAGACTTCGTCATTGGTTTAGCAACATCGTGAAGTAACGCACCTAACTTGAGTAGAACCTTATGGTTACTCCCGCTGGAGACTTCCTCGGACAAGTGCATTTCTATCGCTTCAGACCACGGAGTGGTAGACAACATGCCTTCGTTGCCGTACTCCCAATCGCTTTCCCTGAGGAGGAATTCCACCGCAGCCACAGTCTGTAATGAGTGTTCGAAAACATCCCAGAAATGCACTGTTGGCTGCTCTACGCCCTTGCCCTCCGCTAACTCGGGGATTAGAGCGAGGAGTAAGCCGAGTTTATCTAGGTATCTCAGGTAGTAGGCCGCTCGGGGCAGAGCGAGCAAACGAAGGAAGTCTTCTCTAGTCCTCTCCCCCGGGACTTCGGCGATACTCTGGGAATAGCGGTGGATCAAAGATTCAGTCTCTGGTTCTATAGTGAAGTCAAGCTCGGCAGCTAATCTCACTGCCCGCAAGAGTCTGGCGGGGTCGGCCTGAAATATCTGCTCGCTAACCCGCCGCACCATCGTATCCCTCAGGTCCTCCTTACCGGAAAAGGGGTCGATAAGCCTGAGGGGAGATCGCTTTTGAGGCGCGGTAGTCACGAGTTTTCGGGAGCTCCGCTTCCTGGCTGCGCTGGCAGCGACAAACTGATCGAGTTCCACAGCCATGGCGTTGATGGTGAAATCGCGGCGGGCAAGATCAGATTTGATGTCTCCGGCAAAAGAAGAAAAATCCAAGTGCCACTCCGCACCATGCAATTCCTGGCCTTGTGCAGTCTTTCTTTGCTGCTCATTCTTAATCACCACCACTCTAGCTACGTTGTTAACATCGTCAAGGAGTACGAATTTGCCCCCTGTTTCTTTAGCTATTTTGCGGGCTACGCTTATGGCATCACCACTTACAGCAATATCTATGTCGTTGGTCTTTCTTTTCAGAAGCCGATCACGAATGAAGCCACCAACGATGTAGCCTTTCTTTTTCTGGGTAGCTAGGAGTTGAGATATCTTAGCCAGGATGGCAGGCAAGCTGCTGCTTCTCATAGAGGGCATGACTGAGCATTATAGTCTGGGCAGCAAGAATTGTAAAGGTCTGGTGGCCTTCCTGAAGCATCGTTACTTGGGCTTATCAATCGAGATACATTCGGTTAGTACAGTGTCTGCCAGGGAGGGCGGATCGGTCGAGCTAATTCAGCTGCTATCCACGGAATAGCATGGGAAAGAGGTAGCCAGAGACTCGACGGCTGGTTCGCCTAAGCGATTTGGAGAACTCAAAGGCCAAGCACTTTCTTGGGATTCTCATAGTAGAGTTTTCTCAGGATTTCCTTATCCAAATTGAAGCCTTGATGCACCCAGTCCGACTGTCCAAACTCGCAGGTATACTCTGCCTTTTCGTGAAGGTCAATATCACACCGTATCCTCTCATAGAGCCAGTCGAAATCATTCCTGGCGGGACGCAAAATAATATCAGAACCAAACAGGATTCTGTCCTGGTACTTCACGACAAAATCCTTTATCGTCTCCAGATCCTGCCTCAGATACCGGTGATACCTGGCGATACCGCCGCCCATGGAGAGATCGATATACAAGTTTGCGTGTTTGTCCAGAAGCTCGGCAATCTGGTCAAGATCAATTCCGGCCATTATTGTTGAACCGTAATGAGCATGGACGAACGTGACTTCCGGGAAATCCCCGTATACCTGGTCCAGCTGGTCTTTCAACTCGCGAATATTGATAATGCTGCCGTGCAGCAAAATCGGCACCCCGTACTGAGCCGCCTTCTCATAGACCCTGTACATGTTTTCTGAATTGAGAGGCTCGTCGTAGAAGCTCGGGTGGCCACCGATCAGCTTTATTCCCTTTGCCCCTTCAAGGATGTACTGCTCAACAAGCTCGGCCGCACGCGGATCAGCTTCATCAATTGTGCAGAACGGTATGATCCGATCCGGCCACAGCTTGGCTGCCGCTATCAGAAATGTCCAGTGAGTCTCGTAGTCCTTGTTATCGGGTGAGTAATCGGTGGGGACAAACAGAACTTTGGAGATGCCGAAAGAACTAGCAGCTTTCAAAAACAGTTGAATATCACCGCCAACCCGATAGTGCTCGTGCATATCAATCTTGCCGTAAAGCCCGTCGAGATGCAATTCATCTTTGATGGGGAGGAACTGTTTTGAGATCAGCCGGGCCTTTCTCTGATTCATTCTCTCACCGCTCTGAGAGGAACCAGGAATAAGATTCAGTATTTTGGCGAAGGCAACATAGGGATCGTCTACCGGCTCCAGGAAATCGTCTTCGCTGAGGGTGATTCCACTCGTGACAAACAAGTCCTTCAGATACTCACCCAAGCTCTGTGGGCGGGGGCGCAAATCGTGAACAGCCAGGACACTCACGCCAATTACGGCGACTGCAAGCAGGATGAAAAGTGACTTCCTAACCATACCTCGCTCTTGCCAAACAGGTCCTCAGGG
>CAYFSE010000073.1:0-3176 GCA_964345725.1 uncultured Dehalococcoidales bacterium | reverse complement strand
TTAGTGGGGGGCGAACTGGATATCGAATCCAGTCCCGGAAAAGGGGCCTCGGTCACCGCATTTGTCCCGGTAGCGGCAGGTTTAGCCGAAATACCTGCACCTAAAAACCATCACTGATCCGGCGAGATAGTCCAGGTCAATAAATAGCAGGGCAAGGAAACATCCATGAGTGTGCTCCTGAAAGCGTGCTTCCTCGTGCTCTTTCCGCTATTGGCAATGTTAGGCTTCAGTTCCTGCTCAAATGGCCTCGAATCCGTGGAGGAACGAACTACACCGGATCACTCTTCGCTTCCGGTCTACACATATAAGATCGCCAATGTGTACCCCCATTATATAGATGCCTTTACACAAGGACTGGCGATCGAAAACGGTATCCTATATGAAGGCACCGGACTGTATGGAAAATCTTCTCTACGCAAAGTAGATTTGGAAACAGGCAAGGTCTTGCAGATATATGAACTCCCTGATAAATACTTTGGGGAGGGTATTACCGTATTCAAAGACAGTATCATCCAGTTAACGTGGCAGGCTAACACTGGTTTCGTTTATGACAAGAATAGTTTTGCTTTAGTAAGCGATTTCCACTATGGGACAGAGGGATGGGGTATCACCCATGACGGAGAACATCTGATCATGAGCGATGGTACCTCGACTCTACATATCCTGGATCCCAGGAGTTTCAGTGTCATCAACCATATTGAGGTTTGCGAGGATGACACCCCTGTAAACAGGCTCAATGAACTTGAATACATCGATGGCCACATATATGCCAATGTGTGGCAAACAGATAAAATAGCCATAATTGACCCTCAAAACGGGCAGGTGACCGGATGGATAGACCTGTCAGGACTTGTGCAGACGCAAGATGGTAGCACCACTGCTGGTGTTCTTAATGGTATCGCATATGATGCCGCGAAGAGTCGGTTGTTCGTGACAGGGAAGCCGTGGCCCTGGTTGTTTGAGATCGAGTTAAGGGCTAGAGATTGATTCTTATTTTACAATAGCCTGGCGGCTATTGAGTTAGTCACGACTGCGTTTTCAGGTTAGAAACGAGGGGAGGCATCTCTATTCAAAATGCCTCCCCCCCGATCAGAGTAATAATAAACTAGTTGTTCCCCTTCTTAAGTATCTTTACCACGTCCTCACCCACGATTTCAGCGCCGCCGAACTCCTCCTTCAAGTTGCCGGTCAACCGGAGCGCCAGGCACTGCCCATCTTCGACTTCACCCAGCACCTGAACGACTTCCTCCTGGTCAAACTTGAGGGTGAGGTCCATAAATCCATCAGGCCCTTCGATGGTACAGGCGTCACATCCTTCTTTGCCAGTGAAAGGCGCAAACGGTGTGGCCACGTCTTCCATGGCCCAGTGCAGAGGCGAGACCCCTTCAAGAAGTACAGATGCGGGGTCGACCTGGCTCACGTCGAATTCCTCGGTGCCCAGTATGGCCACTGGTAGAACACCTTGGCCATCTACGTTGAGAGGGTTGGGACACGAGGTAGGTTTGATGTCAACCGGCACTTCTATCTCAGGGGCTGGGGGAACCACTTTCTCCAGGGTGAGGAGGGCCCATGCTGTAGACATTATCTCGTCACCCCAAACGTTCGTGGGCCAGTAGCCATCACCCATTGCTCCACCGAAGATCTGGCTGTCCAATATGGCATCGGCAAACTCATCATACCAATCCACAGGCGAGCCGCCGACCTCAATGGTGTCGATATTGAAGCTCTCAAGCCCTTTCAGCAGGCAGTACATGGCCTGGTAGTGGTGTGGCCTCCAGCCCGGATCTGAATTCGGCTCATTCCAGTGACGCTCAACATAGTCAACTGCGTCCTGTACCCGCTGACTTGTCACATCATCGCCTACGAACTCCATCTCGAAAAGCAGGTTGCCGGTCTTCAGCAGGTTACACCATTCCGATGGAGCCGTGTAGCCTGAGCCGCCATCATCTGCCGCTCCCGTATCGTTCTGGATATAATCAATCCAGCTATCCAGGCCGGGGTATACAGCCGATACATCGATACCGAAGTAGGTCTCAGCGAACTGCAGGGCAAGCACGGTCCACCCGGTATTGGAATTGTCAGCCCTGACCGGGATCTGCTCACATCCATAGCCCCAGCCTCCGCTTGCGAGCTGGGTGTTCTCAAACCAGGTGACAGTGGCCTCCAGTACCTCCTCGTAAGTCCAGTTATCAACGGTACTACCGTCAACATCTACGACACGCTCTGGATGCCTGCTGGCGGCAATAGTCATCATAGCTATTGCGGTGGAATAGTTTTCGTGATGCCCTTCCCCAAATTGCACCCCACTGCAATTACCCGTTGTCGCCTGGCTAAAGATATAGTTCAGCCCGGCGATCACGTTATCGCTGTACTCATAGTCCTGGGCAAAGGGGTCGGTACCCAGCTCATAGGCCCGGTCTTCCAGCTTCACCACAGCAAAACCGGTGACGCCTATTACCTGTTGCCTATCGGCATAAGTGCCCCAGGAACCATTAGCGTTCTGCTTTCCGGCCAGCCAGACTATCCCAGCTTCGATAGCATCATCGATTTCTTCTGGTGTGGCGGCTTGTGCCGGAATCCCGATAAGGCCAGTTAACAGCATAAGAGTAATGGCTAACATCATAATTTTACGCTTCAAGGTTATCTCTCCTTTCCTGCAATTTCTTGTCTTTGGCCCATCCTCTCAAAATGAATCTTAGCCAGGCTATCTTGAGTAGGTCAGTAAAAGTATAGCAACCTTGTCAGTTGTGTAAATAGGAATTTAGTTAGCCTGACCTGCCCCGAAGAATCAATCGTTTTAAGGCAAGATTAAGGGTCGAGAAAGGCGGCTCCTATTAAACTCTCAGTCTCAATAAGATTTTTGCCCCCATTTTGAGCATGTTCCATCTGCCCACTTTTTTAGCCAGGATTTTCGTGTACAGGGCATTTGTATCTTTGGGGGGCAATGATTCCTTTTCTTTCCTTCTTAGCTGGTTGGCATTCGATTCACAATCGGTAACACAATTCCCGCATCCTATGCAGCGATCAAGGTTAATGATGGCCACACCGTCCGCCATTTCCCGGGCTTCCAGCTGGCACCGCTTAACACAGGTTCCGCACCCGGTGCACAATTCAGGGTTAACTTCTACATAATAATTGGTGGCATAGAGGTCGGCCGGGCGGGGGGATTTCAGTAC
>CAYFSE010000072.1:0-3970 GCA_964345725.1 uncultured Dehalococcoidales bacterium | reverse complement strand
TCGACCGCAGGGCTGCGCTCTCGCTGATGCCTCTGGGGAAGATCGCTCAACAGGCCAGCAACTGACGATCTTGCGACAAAGCACTGAGAAATGGCAAGACATGGATTTCAGAAAAGATGGGAAAAACCATGGACACTGTGGTCAGGAAGGCTTCTGTTGGCTCTGAAGTGCCTTTGAGGGCATTTTGTCGCAAAGCGACAGTCGGATTTTGTGTCTGTCGGTCCGAATTCAAGATGAAATTACACGGCGTGACGAAGCGGTCACCAGACTTCTGCCAGGGCCAGTCTAATTGCGATGCACTTGCCCCTGTGGTAAAGTTAATATGTCCTAGTGAATAGTATGCATGAGGGCACGGGCAGTTGGCTCAGTGGTTAGAGCGTCGGTTTCACATACCGAAGGTCACAGGTTCAAATCCTGTACTGCCCACCATAATAGGGAGGAGAAGAGAGAATGTCGCATAATGGTGATGACAGGGGTGGGTTGCTTAGCGCTGGCGGAGTCTTAAGCATCATCGTTGGAGCACTGGAGGTAATTGGTGGAGGTGTAGTGGTAACTTTGGCATGGTTGGAGATGCCGCTCAGGCGATGGCCTCTCACATTCCTGCCACGCCTTGGAGGCGCCTGTAGTGTAGGTGGCGTCCCAATCTGGTCGATTGTTGTGGGAGGGCTTCTTATTATTCTGGGCATATTAGCCATAATAGGCGGGGTCTCGGCCATAAGGAGGAACAGTTTTGGCCTATCCTTGGCCGGGGCCATCTGTGCCCTTATCCCTCTGAATCTATTGGGCCTATTGGCAGTTATCTTTGTCTCGCTCGGAAAGAGAGAATTCTAGACAGACGATTACATGCCGAAGTGGCGGAATGGCAGACGCGCTACGTTCAGGGCGTAGTGTCCTTAAGGACGTGAGGGTTCAAATCCCTCCTTCGGCACCAACAGTAGATGTGCATGCGCCTGTAGCTCAGCTGGATAGAGCGCAGCCCTGCGGAGGCTGAGGCCGCGGGTTCAAATCCCGCCAGGCGTGCCATGGGCGGTTAGCTCAGTGGTGAGAGCGCCTGTCTTACACACAGGAGGTCAGAGGTTCAAATCCTCTACCGCCCACCATTACGAGTGGAAGGGATTATCACATTTTGCAATAGACAGTAAAGAAATTTTTGTAGTATATAACAATTTGTCATAAATCCTATTGACAAGCCCTCCACGCGTTGTTACGCTGTTGATAACAAAACGTTATTAACTGTAATCGTACGCAACATTGTAGTCGGAAACTTGTGAAGAAGCTTTTAGTCTAAGTTGTTATAAAAAGTAATGGCGTAAGAAGGAGGTAAGGAATGAAGGATACTCAACTGCAGATCGGCTGGCTTTGTTCCTTTGTTCCGGAGGAGATTACCATGGCTGCTGGTTTCTCGCCCATGCGGCTGAGTGGAGACCTCGAGGGAATCAGCATGGCCGATGCCTATATCTATCCTAATCTATGCCCTTATATCAAGAGTATTCTAGCGCTTGGCCTTAACGGCAAGGCCAAGCACCTCGATGGGCTGGTCTTTGCCAGGTCGTGTGATGGCATGCGCCGACTATACGATGTCTGGAGGTCATATATAGACACTCGCTTTGTCTACATGCTAGAGGTACCCAAGAATCGAGATGACGCCGCTGTAAAATACTTTGCTACTCAGCTGCGTAGATTTGCCAGTGCGCTGCAGCGAGAATTTGGGGCTGAGATAACGCCGGCATCACTAAACCGGGCGATCAAGACGGCTAACCAAATTCGTATGCTGATGCGACGTATCTACAAGCTGCAACGGAGCATCCCACTGCCGCTATCTGGAAGTCAGGTATTCCGGCTTGGGCTGGAGGGGATACAAACAGATAAGAAGTCCTTTATTGCAAAGTTGGCAAGTTATTATAGTGATGCCAGAAGCTCAATGAAACCACGTCAGCAAGAAGGGAAAGCCCGGGTGCTCATTAGCGGTAACGCTATGGATCGTCCGGATCTTTTTTGTCTTATCGAAGCTGCTGGGGCTGATGTAGTTGCTGCTGATCTGTGCACTGCTATGCGCTACTTTGAGCACCCGGTAGATGAAGACAGTAGTGACCCCTATCTGGCCCTCGCCCGAAGGTATCTCAGTAAACTTCCCTGTGCTCGTGTGACTGGCTTGGATAAGCGTCTTGCCGAAGTGCAAGAACTGATTAAAGCCTATACCGTTGATGGCATAGTCTATACCTCGGTCAAGTTTTGCGACCAACATCTTTATGATGTGCCTTACTTCATGGAGAAACTGAAAGACGAAGGAATGCCGGCACTGTTTTTAGAAAATGACTATACATGGGGGAACACCGGTCAGCTAAAAACTAGAGTGGAGGCTTTCGTGGAAATATTGGATAGCAGAAGCAGGTGAATTATGCTTAAGAGTTTCTATGAACAAATGAAGAAGTCGTCTGAAGAGGAGTTTCAGAGGAGGCCCCGTGCCTGGCTGATGTTTGGCGCTCAACTGGCATCAAGGATGGTTAGAGCTTTTGAGGAGGATGCCAAGGTGGTGTGGACCACCTACTATTCATTCCCGATGGAACTTCTGACAGCCTTCGACGTGGCTCCTTTCGATTTTGAGGTCGCCTGCAATCTACCGCCTGGCTTTGATCCCAGCGGCTGTGTCAGCATCATGGCTGAAGCCGAGGCTAAGGGCTATTCCATTGACCTTTGCTCTTTTCACCGCCTTGCCCTGGGCTGCTATTTCTTAGACTACCTACCTAAAGCTGATCTCTTGCTCACGACCTCGCACTTCTGTGACGGAAAAACAAAAACCAATCAAATCTTTGCTCAGTTTTATGATAAAGAGGCTATAATGCTTGATGTTCCTAATGAGCTTAGTAAAGAGTCGGTGGCTTATGTCTCTGGACAGCTTCAGACTATTGCCCGCAAGCTTGAAGAAGTGAGTGGTCATAAGCTAGACCTAGACAGGCTACAGGAGTGTATTAAGAGTTCTAATCGCGCCCGTGCTGTCTATGGCAGGCTCGCCGACATTGGCAAAGTAAAACCATTTCCCTGGGACGGCTCCCGGGTGTGCCTCCTTTCCATTATCGGAAACATGTTCTCGGGAACGTCATTTCAGGAGCAGCTTTACCAGAAGATAATTGACGAATGCCAACAGAGAATGGCAGAGGGCAAGACGCTGCCGGAGGAGTTTCGCATGCTCTGGCTGGCTTGGTTTCCTTCTCTGCCAACTAACATCAATGACATCTTACGAGCAAATAAGGCAAGTATAGTAATGGCGGAACTGGCCAGGGTATACTGGGACGAAATTGACGAGAACCATCCTTTCGAGGGAATGGCCTTGCGCTGTCTGAAGAATCCCTATGTCGGCCCTATTGAGCAGAGACTAAATGGTGTGCTACAGTTCGTGGATGAATACGCCGTCAATGGGGTGATTCACTTCTCCAGCACTGCGTGCCGCCATGCCAATGCCTCGTTCCGTCTCATCGAAGATGCTTTGGCAAAAAGAAACATTCCCTTCCTTGTCTTGGATGGTGACATGAGTGACATGAGGGCATATTCGGCAGAAAAGACACGCTCTTTCTTGGAGACTTTTATTGAGGTGATGGCGGTGAAGAAGTAGAGAATCTATCTGGTAGGCACTGAAATCCTGATATTGCAACGTCTGCACTTTTCAGCGGCTTGCTGGATATGGCTCTGACTAAATGATTGCTTGCCTCCATGCTCATTTATCGAAGAAGGACAGAGAACTTGCCTGGTCGCTGTTGGGATATGGCAGGTTGGTTACTCGCCATGTGCCTAGTAGTAATCGCCGAGGAGATGAATATTGCCCAATCTTACATTCCTCAATCCCTGTGCCTTTTCTTCTGCCAGACATCCTTGAGCATGCTGCCTGGATGTAGGCGGCAAATCGTTCATCATGAATTGGGGGTGAAAGGCGAGAAGGGCATAAGGGATATCCGGGCTGAGGGAGCAAATAAAG
>CAYFSE010000071.1:0-3026 GCA_964345725.1 uncultured Dehalococcoidales bacterium | reverse complement strand
GGCAATAGTAGTATCTTCTGTCTCACCAGACCTGTGGCTGATAATGGTCGTCCACCCGGCCTGCTGTGCTCTTTTGATAACAGCCAGGGTTTCACTGAGCGTGCCTATCTGATTTGGCTTAATAAGGATTGAGTTGGAGGCCTTTTGAGCAATACCCTTTTCCAGGCGTTTCATGTTGGTGGCATAAAGGTCGTCGCCGACGATCCGAATCTTCTTTCCCAGTCGATTGGTGAGCAACGACCAGTTTGCCCAATCATCTTCAGCTAGGCCATCCTCGATGCTGATGATAGGGTAATCCGAGACCAATTTAACGTAGTAGTCAATCATTTCCGCGGAACTGAGAGTAACACCTTCTCGCAAGAGGCTATATTTCCTAGCAGAAGCCTGACGTTTCGCTCTCTGGTAGAAAGTGCTGGCGGCTGGGTCGAGCGCGATAAGTAGGTCTTGGCTGGCTTTGTAGCCGGCCCTGTCAATGGCTGCCAGTATCAGTTCGAGCGCATCTTTATTAACAGGTAGTCGGGGAGCAAAGCCACCTTCATCTCCCACATTGGTGCTTAATCTCTTGTCTCCAAGCACTTTGCGCAGGGAATGATATACTTCGCTGCTCATTTGCATGGCTTTGTGGAAATTGGCGGCACCCACTGGCACTATCATGAATTCCTGAAAATCAACAGAGCTGGAGGCGTGTTTACCGCCGTTGAGGATGTTTAACATGGGAACAGGCAACTGTCCAGCTTTTGTCCCTCCCAAATGGCGGTATAAAGGAATACGCCGGAAGCCGGCTGCAGCCTTGGCCACGGCCAGAGATGTCGCCAGAATAGCATTTGCGCCCAGTCGGGCTTTGTTCGCAGTGCCATCTAGCTCAATTAGTCGGTGGTCAATAGCCGCCTGCTCTAAAGCAGACATGCCTGCTATTGCTGAGGCAATCTCAGTATTGACATGTTCCACAGCTTTTAGAACACCAAGACCCCCATATCTACCTTTGTCACCATCCCGAAGCTCCACGGCCTCATGTTTCCCAGTGCTTGCCCCTGAGGGGACAGCAGCGATGCCTACTGTGCCGTCAGCTAGTACCACCTCCCCTTCCACAGTGGGGTTGCCACGCGAATCGAGAATCTCTCTGGCTTTTACGCTTTTGATACTTGCCATTTCCCTTCTCGTCATTGCGGGCGTAGCGAAGCAATCTCATGACTTTCATGCCTCTCCGCCAAGGAGATTGCCTTATCCACCGCCTCCACAGCATTTCGAACCCCGAGTATGGAATCATCCTGTCGCCCGCTACGTGACAGTGACCAAGTATTCAAGCCGATGACCGGGATTCCACTCTTCAGGGCGTAGGCGATTTCGCTTAATGTTCCATAGCCGCCGCCGATGGCAATCACTGCCTGGGCTGACCTCACTACCGCCACATTTCGGGCCTCGCCTATAGCGGTGACTACGGGAACATCTACCCAGGGATTTGCCGTGTTTGAATCTTGTCCAGGCAGAATGCCCACAGTCAAGCCACCTTTTGATTTGGCCCCGCGACAGGCAGCTTCCATCACCCCGCCCAAGCCACCGCATACTAAGATGGCGCCCCGCTCGGCTAATAGTTCACCTATGGTTTCTGCCAGCTTAGCTTCTTCTGGGGAGCAGGACGAATTCCCGATAACTGCGACAATCATCTTGTAGTCTGATAATATTATCATACAGCCTGAGTCTGAGTGAACCAGTCTATTCAGTGGCTTTGCTGTCTCTCATCGTGCACAGGATATGTGCGGCTCAAGACGTCTGCAAGATATTCTTCTATGATCACATATGTTCGCTTCGAGACTTCGACGAATCCTAGCTTCCGGGCGAGTTTGAGCGAAGGGAGGTTATGCGAACCACAGCTCCAAACCGGAATTAGCCTGTCACTTTCTACTGATCGTGTAACAAACGAGGCGGCGGCTGTGGCCAGACCGCGCCGTCTGTAATTCTCCAGAACATAGACGCCGATATCGACATATCGGTGTCCACGAGCAGCGACGAAGCACGTGGCCACGACCTTGCCTTCGACAATCGCACCGGCTACCAGACCTTCTCTTAGTGATGTTTGGAGATCGCCCCAGAATCCGATTGGCTGTGCCTCACGAGGCAGGGTCTCTAGTAGCGTGAGGTCCTCTGGCATCAACCGACGCACGGACTCATTCTCGAAGGGCAAGACCTGCTCCTGCGGGACGTGGTAGACATCATCCAGGAAACTGACTCGTGTTTTCAGTTGGCTCGAGATAGTCTCCCCAAGCTGCAGTGCAACTTCTTTGTCTACCAGAATACATTGCCAGCCTTTGACGTGAACGAGCTCTTGCCATATGGCATTGGCGTCCGAACCAAAAGCAATTGGTTCTGATGGCAGTTCTTTCGCTTGGAGAACGGCCACTGGTCTAAGACGGTGGTCTCCAGATATGTAGACATTACAGTTACCCCGTGTCAGTAAGTGAATCGAGATGACTGTCTCGGGGTTTTCTACTAACATGGCGAGCAGAAGACCTAGTTCTTCTTCAGGTATCATCGATTTGCCGTGCCGTCTGGTGAAGCCACAAATGATTATATCACTCTGATAGCAGCAATCTCAGCTTTCATGTTCGGTGTTGTAAGCAAGCTGTTTCCGAGAGCAAATAGGCAGCTGAGACCTTGAGGTGACGATTCGCTCTTACTCCATTCCTTGGGTGTGAGGGTCGCAGAGACTAGCCAGGTAATACGTACCGCTATTTCGGCTAGTACACCTGTTTCCTTACCAATTGCGCTATAACTCCGCCGGTAACAAGCACCAGGCCAACAATCGTAACGATTTCTACGCTTTGATCGGGTACAGTTATAACTGGAAGTCGTTTCAGCAGTATCCCGAGCAATGCCCAGTCAACCACGAGGGAGTAATAGATGTCTTTCCGGGCGAACAGTACGGATAATGCAATGGCGATCCCCACGATAATCACTGCCACTGTCCAGAATTGCTGACCAAGCCCCCATGTATTCCAGTCGATATCCACCAGAAGCGTGGTGACATT
>CAYFSE010000070.1:0-3425 GCA_964345725.1 uncultured Dehalococcoidales bacterium | reverse complement strand
CCCTGAAGGGACTCGAACCCTTGCACCTGGCTCCGGAGGCCAGTGCTCTATCCTCTGAGCTACAGGGGCCAGCAATACAAAGGTCAATATGAGATGTTAACACAGTATGACCCGCTATTCAATGCCCACTCACACCGATGCTTTGACAGCTATCGCTACGTTATTGTATCATCACACGAACTTTGCTGGACAACAGTGGGAGGAATGATGTCTGGATCTGCGTCCCTCAGACCTGAGACCATACTGGCATTTATACCGGGAGGAATAGCTTTCAGTCCAGATATGGGGGCAGGAGTCCCGCTACGGAAGCTGACGTCCGTTCTGTCAGGGCGGAAGATCAATCCTATGGCACTTGCTTGCGGGATTTCAGCTTTCCCCATGTCGTCCGGTGGGGTCCAGAAACGAGGACTGCAAGCTGATCCTCACAATCATCTGCTGATGCACCGTGTCGGAACCAATACGGCCGGGCAAAGCGCCTCAGTAATGGCTGGTGAAGGGATGCTATTGCTCGTGCCTATGTTCAGTTGACGTGACGTATCATGTCTCTCGAAAGAAATTGGCACAATCTGAGCGTAAGCGAAGTCATTGACTCGCTAGGCTCATGCATTCAAGGTTTAACCAGAGAGGAAGCCAAGCGCCGTCTAGCCCAGTTCGGCCCCAACGAACTGGTGGAGAAGGAAAAAACCCGTCCTTGGATACTTTTTCTAGAGCAGTTCAAAAACTTCCTCATCATTATTCTTCTGGTGGCTGCTGTGATCTCTGGGGTACTGGCGTTCACGGGTGAGGGGGATCTCTGGGAGCCTATTCTTATTGTAATCATTGTCTTCTTCGCGGCCGGCTTGGGTTTTGTTCAGGAATACCGCTCGGAAAAAGCTATGGAGGCATTGAAACAGATGACTGCCCCTGCCGCCACTGTGATACGAGACGGGGAGGAAGAAGAAATCCCTGCCAGAGACATAGTTCCTGGAGACATAATCCTACTGCAAACCGGTGACCGCATCCCTGCCGATTCTCGTCTCACTGAGGCAGCTAACCTGAAGATTGACGAAGCACCCCTCACCGGAGAATCTGTTGCCGTGAATAAAACGACCCAGACTATCTCTGGCTACATACCTGTAGCCGATAGAACAAACATGGCATACACGGGCACTACTGTGGTTTACGGGAGAGGTAAGGCACTAGTGACTGGCACAGGCATGGGTACGGAGTTTGGCAAGATTGCCGGTATGCTGCAGGAGGTAAAACCACCGCCGACACCACTGCAAGTCAGCCTGAATAGGATAGGCAAGATATTGGGGATTGCCTGTTTGGCCATCGTCGCTGTTGTAGCTGGCCTAGGGATTATCGTTGGTACGTTTGGTCATATCCTAGAAGCTTTTATCTGGGGGGTTAGTCTGGCTGTGGCTGCTGTGCCTGAAGCTTTGCCTGCCGTGACAACCATTTCTCTTGCCCTGGGGGTACAAAGGATGGTGAAACGCAATGCTTTATTGCGCCGTCTGCCCGCCGTGGAGACTCTAGGCTGCACTACCTTCATCTGCTCTGATAAGACTGGGACGCTGACCCAGAATGAGATGACCGTGCGCAAGATCTACGTTAATGGCCAGACAATAGACGTAGATGGTGTTGGCTACGAGCCTGAGGGAGGCTTCTATCTCAAGGGCACAGAAATCAGCCCACAAAGCGAACCTCACTTGCTTCTATTGCTTCGAGCAGGAGCATCATGCAATGATTCCCGCCTTACCAATGCTGATGGACTTTGGCAGATCCGGGGAGACCCTACTGAGGGAGCTCTACTGGTAGTCGCTGCCAAGGCAGGAATAAAAGAGGAGGACTCAACTGTTCCCCGTATAGCCGAAGTTCCTTTCTCTTCGGAGAGAAGAAGGATGACCACTATTCATGATACCCCGCAGGGCGTAGTGGCATACTCTAAGGGAGCGCCTGAGGCTATCCTAGATTTCTGCACTCGTATCTATTCCGAAGGCATAGATCGAGAGCTTACAGACCAAGATCGAAAAGGAATACTTCAAGTGAACCAGGAGATGGCTGCAGGGGCCTTGAGGGTCCTCGGTCTGGCATATAAGTACTTGCCGGGTAAGAATAAGGGCAGTGGAGCGGCAGAGGGGGCAGAGCAAGAAATGGTTTGGTTGGGTTTGGCGGGGATGATTGACCCACCACGAGAAGAGGTGAAGGGGGCCGTAGGATTGTGTAAGCAGGCCGGCATTGAGTCCGTTATGATTACCGGCGATCACAAATCAACTGCCGAAGCCATAGCCAAAGAACTAGGCATGCTGGGAGAAAATGACATGGCTCTCAGCGGCAGTGAGCTAGATGAGATGGTACAAAAGGAGCTAGACAATGTCGCAGAAGAAGTCAAGGTCTATGCTCGTGTGTCGCCAGCGCACAAGATGCGAATCGTAGAGGCCTTACAGGGTAAGGGACATGTGGTGGCTATGACAGGGGACGGGGTAAATGATGCTCCAGCTTTGAAGAAAGCTGACATTGGCGTAGCTATGGGCGTTACAGGGACGGATGTGAGCAAAGAGGCCGGAGCTATGATATTGACCGACGATAATTTTGCCTCCATCGTGGCGGCAGTAGAGGAGGGGAGAAATATCTTTGCTAATATCAGGAAGTTTCTTATCTACCTTCTCGGCTGCAATATTGGTGAAGTCTTGCTGATGCTGATAGCGTTTGTTATCGGCACGGCGAGTGGATTGTACAGAATTGTGCCTCTGGTAGCTCTGCAGATTTTGATAGTTAACCTAGTTACTGATGGCCTGCCAGCACTGGCTTTAGCAGTAGAGCCTGGTGACCCCGATGTGATGCAGCGGCCCCCGCGTGACCCTAGAAGAACTGTTTTTGACCGTTCTATGGTGAGCTGGATCTTAGGAATGGGCTTCTGGATTACGATCGCTACACTGGGAGTATTCCTCTGGGCGCTCAGTTCAGGAAGGAGCCCCATAGAGGCACAGTGTTTGACTTTTGCCACTCTGGTTCTTGGAGAGCTTTTCCGATGCTTCGCGTGTCGGTCCGAAAGATACTCTCTATTTCGCATTGGTCCCTTTAGCAACAAGTGGCTTCTGGCAGCAGTCGCTTCGAGTGTGGTCATTCTTCTGGCTGTGGTTTACCTGCCTTTCCTCCAGGGTCCTTTCCACACCTACGCTATGACGCTGCAAGATTGGGGAATAGTAGTGCTGGCGGGAGCAACAAACCTAATCGTAGCGGAAATAGCCAAGCTTATCATAGCACGGCGAACCCGTTCTTCTCCCAAGGTGGCATTATAGGCGCCGGGAGAGGCAAGCGAGTGGTTCATGGTGCCGCTCTCGAAATTTGCCAGTTGCCTGGAAAACGGGGCCATATAGCTACAAATCAGGAAATACAGGCTTTTCATCAAAACGCCATTTCGTTCCTACAGGACAATCAAG
>CAYFSE010000069.1:0-3739 GCA_964345725.1 uncultured Dehalococcoidales bacterium | reverse complement strand
GACTTCTTCTACTCTTTCTGGCGGCATATCTAGACGGCCGCCAATTTCCTGGTAACTCGGTTGGCGTCCAAGTTCTTGAACTAGCTGCCGCATTGCCCGTAATAGCTTGTTAATTGCCTCTACCATGTGTACCGGAACGCGGATGGTACGGGACTGGTCAGCTATAGATCGAGTGATACCTTGCCTGATCCACCAGGTGGCATAGGTACTGAACTTGTAGCCTCTTCTATACTGAAACTTCTCTACAGCTCGCATGAGGCCCATCTTCCCCTCCTGGATAAGATCAAGGAAGGGCATACCCCGCGCAACGTGCTTCTTGGCTATGCTAACCACCAGGCGCAGGTTCGCTTCAGTGAGGTGCTTCTCTGATGCTTCTGCTTCGGTCCCCACCTTTTCAAAGTAAGCTTTGAACTCAACGCTATGAGAATTGAGCTGAGACAGGAACCTGTTGTTAGTCACGAGGGCCTTTAGTTTCTGCCGTGAAGGTTTAGCTATGGCCAGGAGGTCCAGCAATTGCTCGGGAACAAGTCGACTGTTTATGGAAAGATTCACTATGGCTTCTTCGGCCACAGTGCTCTCTTCATCTATCCTGTCAGCGATTGCAGCTATTAGCGATGGAGCGATGACAACGTCGATCGCGGCGCGGAATTCAGGGTTCTTGATCGTCTCTACCACGTTGTCGGAGGGCTCGATGCCAATACGCTCTTCAATAATCCGAGCCACGGGATATCCCTTGGATAATTGAGAAACTACGTGAATGACTATGTCAACGGGTGAAGGGGATTTCTGGTATTTCCTGAAGTGGTTGTCCTTCAGCCTTTCTACGTATCTACCCAGCTCTATCTTCTGGGATAGTACCTTCTCTTCCTGCGCTGTAAGCAGCGGCACCCTGACGAGTTCCTGAAGATACATACGAGCCGAGTCGTCAATTACCTCGTAGTCCCCTGGTGCTGCCGGGGGCTTGGCCTCTTCAGTTTCGTCGGCGGGTAACTCTTCGCCCTCTTCTTTCTCCTCGACTTCCTCGTTTACGGGGCTGACATCCTCAACTTCGGCTTCATCGCTGAGCGAGTCTTCAGCCAATATCTCATCGCTATGCAGGTTGATGATTCTTCCTTTGACCATTGTTCTTTCTGTTTCTCGAGGAAGACCTCCTGAAGTTGCTGCCCGGAATTTGTGGTTATGCTAATTTGTTGGGGGGAAACTCAGGCCTTGCCCTGCCAGACCGCCTCCCAGTTGCTCTTATTGTAGCACAACGTCCGAAGTTTGGGAAGATTGTTCACTCGCTCAGTAGACCAGCTCTGCCGCGTCTCTTGAGTGTCTCACCCGTTCTGGTCGCAGAGGAGGTATCTCCTGGCAACGAAAAGTCATGTCTCAGCGATTCCCAGCGGGACACCAATGGCTTTGGCTTCAAGGAGATTGCACTTCAGTCAGGATTGCGCGACGGGGGTCCGATGCACCACACATTCGGTCAGAAAGTGCATCTGATGATAATCTTGCAGAATGGACTCGAGTTTCGTAGACTTACCCAAGTTTGTAGTGATTCATGATTGGTTTCACGATTATCTGATGTTTGGAGAGGGGAGACAGTGAGAGACCAAGAGAATCAAGCACCAGAAGAGGCCAAGCGCGAAGAAAAGCGCATTGAGGAAGAACGTGCGCAACTAGCCGGAGAGCAGGCAATTGCCGAAGATCAGGAAGCGAGAAGGCGAAAAGCCAAGAATCAACCACTACAGTAAATCAAATAGGTGTGCGTAATGTGGAAGCGCGCACATCGTCTGCAGTTGTGTCCCATTTACAGGTGTGGACGGTTGAAATTGTGCAGATTTAGCCAGATTGCTCGCTTAGATTCCTCGAACCCCGTGGCGTAGTAAGGTAATTGCTAAGCCGTTTCAGGAATTCTTTGAATCTTAGCTATTTGCCTTTCGGCGTCTTCTGAGCCAGATTGCCAGAGGCGGAATTGAATTTGTCACTTAGCGCCTAAAGGCGAACGGAAAGCCGCATACGTATATTATTAGTGCCTCTTTAGGTTAGAACTCTCTGTGGAGGTAATTACTGCGGCTTGAGATCGGTCCCTAGATTCGTTTCGTTCCCCACATCACGATGGCTGCGCCTTTAAGCAGGGGTCTTGATTCTACCAGCGGGATTCCATTGTCACGCCATATTGCGGCTAGGCGATCGACAGGGTACCGCTGACAGAAGTCCGAGATACTTGGACCTAGGAAACAGCCAACACGATGCCAACCTCGTGAAACAGGGATGGTCATTACCGGCATGACGACTCTATTGTAGATTTCCCAAATAACTCTCACCCAGGCGGCTTCCGGAATGCCGAACTCAAGCGAGAGCAATTCCCCGCCTGGTTTCAGTACCCGAGACAGCTCCCGTATTGTTGCATCAGGGTCTTGGACGTAACGCAACAGGTAGGTGAAGACAACCGTATCGAAGGTCTCATCAGGAAAAGGTAGATTCTCAGCGCGCCCCTGGGTAAGTTGGACTCTGCCATCCAGCCTTCTCTTTCCAACGGCGCGGAGGCCAGCTTCCAGCATCGAGTGGGTAACGTCGATCCCCACGACCTGGCCATCATGGTGGTCGACAATCTCCAGAGCGACACCGGCTGTACCGGTACATACGTCAAGCACAAGCTTTCTGGGCCGAACAGCCATTCGCGAGACCAAGAATTCGCGCCAACGAAGGTACTGAAAGAAAGTCAGCACTTGCGCCCAGGTGTCGTAGGAGTGGGCAACACCATCGAACAACTCTTGGGCAAGGGTTCTGCTGACTGGGTCCGCGGGTTTGGATTCAGCTAGCGAAGCCGGTCGGTCCTTTCCTTTATTTGTCTTCATTACTTCATCCTCTATTGAACTGTCTTTTCCGCACACTATCTCGTGAAATTAGCAGCGCCAAGATACTACGGGCTTGGGTCACTCTTGGCCTGAGGTCGCTTCGCGTCTTCTGCCTTCATCTTCACGTCAAAGATAGACTAACTATTCATACGATGTCAACAGTCACAAGCACAGATTGACTGACTTGTCATCCCGATTCCCAAATGGACTTCCCCGAGTGTGGTCCTTTTTCGCACCGTTATTCCGGGGACATAGCGCCTGATTTGCAGCAGGCCTGATCCTTCACCTGGTCAAGCACGGTGTGGCTGGAATGCCGGCGAAATCAGACGCCGTCCTGAAGTCGTAGCGCTCTTAGTAACCAGAGATAACCGCATTGAGGCAATGAGGAAGGTCCTAACCTGGCTAATTGAAGGGGTGAATTGAGGCCCCTGCTCAGTAACCAGCCGCTACAGCCGGGAGCCATGCCTGATGGCTACGGGCGGGGCCTAGGAGTGGAGGGGGGATGACCACGACGCGCTGCACCTGCTCCCTGCCACTAAACACTACGCTAACTTGTTGGATGACTTTCTGCTACTTTGTTACTAAAGCCAGCTCGTATCGCGATTTGCTTCATATTCTCACTTGGACTGCAGTCAATTTGAGTCGATTGCGGATAAAGTACATTTCAGGCCCCAATTAGGCAAGGTTACTCATACCTAACTAACAGCATAGGTTGCAGTAATGTAATAAGAATGCAACTATTTCCGACTTGATTTTATGACTTTTTAATGGTCGTGGCTTTATGATTGACTATCCGGAGTATTCTTTTATTAAGGAGGTGATGGACATGTAGGATTGAGGCAATCGTTTCTTTATCACTTAGTAATGAATGGAGAAGGAGTAGTAGCATGAAAGAT
>CAYFSE010000068.1:0-3906 GCA_964345725.1 uncultured Dehalococcoidales bacterium | reverse complement strand
GCAACATCAGCACCTGTGCCAATAGCGATACCGACATCTGCCTGGGCTAATGCTGGAGCATCGTTAATTCCATCACCCACCATTGCCACCACCTTTCCCTCTTCCTGCAATTTCTTGACTTCTCCAGCCTTATGCTCAGGGAGAACCTCAGCCAGGACGCGGTCAATACCCGCCTCTCGAGCAATAGCTTCTGCCGTGCGCCGGTTGTCTCCGGTGAGCATAGCTGTTTCAATATCCATCTTGCGCAGCGCTTGGAGCACTTCTCTGGCGCCTGGTTTTAAGGTATCGGCCAAAGCAATGATTCCTGCTACTTGACTATCCCGCCCCAGGAACATTACCGTCTTACCTCCCTCAAGGAGTTTAGCGGCTTCTTTCTCCAGCCCATTTAGGGAAAAGCCGCGTTCCTTCATTAACCTGAGGTTGCCCAGGAAAAGCTTCTTGCCCTCCACCAAAGCCTCTACGCCCTGCCCCGGGATGGCATTAAACTCTGAGGATGGAGATAATTCCAGCTTCTTCTCTAGAGCAGCTTTGAACACAGCCTCACCAAGTGGGTGCTCTGAGCTGTGCTCGGCGGAGGCAGCTAGCTGGAGAACCTCTTCCTGGGAGAAAGAATGAGCAGATATTATGTCAGTCACTACAGGCTCGCCACGGGTCAGAGTGCCTGTCTTGTCCAGAAGAATAGTGCTTATCTGGTGAGCCCTTTCCAGAGCCTCACCATTCCTGATTAGAATCCCATGCTCGGCTCCCTTGCCCGTGCCGACCACGGTTGGAGTGGCCAGCCCCAAGGCACAGGGGCAGGCGATAACGAGCACGGCGACAAAGTTGAGGAAGGCGAAGGTGAGAGCCGGAGCTGGTCCCACAAAAGACCAGACTATGAAGGTCACGATGGCAATGCCAATCACTGCCGGCACAAAGTAGCTGGCGATAACGTCAGCAAGACGCTGAATAGGAGCTTTGCTTCCCTGTGCTTCCTCCACCATTCTGACGATATGAGCCAGCGTTGTATCCTTACCCACCTTGCTTGCTTCGATTTCAAGGCTGCCCGTCTTGTTAATAGTGGCACCTATAACCCCATCACCCACCTTTTTCTCCACAGGGATACTCTCCCCGGTAATCATAGACTCATCAACGCTGGAGTAGCCCTGGCGAACTATGCCATCCACGGGCACCCTCTCGCCAGGATGCACCAGGATAAGGTCGCCAACCTGAAGCTCTTCAACGGGATTCTCCCTCTGCTCGCCCTCACGGCTAACCAGAGCGGTCTTCGGCTGCATACCAATAAGCTTCTTTATTGCTTCCGAGGTCTGCCCTCTGGCTCTAGCTTCTAGAAAACGGCCAAGGAGAATCAAGGCTATGATCGTGGCTGAGGTGTCGAAGTACAAATGGAGTTCCGCTACACCAGTGGCAAAAAGATTGGGAAAAACAACAGCTATCATGCTGTAAAAGTAGGCCACCGAGGTACCTACTGCAATCAGGGTATTCGCATCGGAGGTTCTATGTTTCAGCGCGCCCCATGCCCCTCGGTAGAATCGCCAGCCCGCCCAGAACTGCACTGGCGTAGCCAAAGCCCACAATAGGTAGGCCTTCCCAACAAAGGACGGTCCCCAGCCCAGAGCCATGATTGATGCGGCAAGGATGATAGCTATGATAAATCTATTCCTCAGAACTCGAACCTCACGCTGGGCAGCAGTGGTTACATCTTCCAAAGCCTGCGCCTCGGGGCCAAGTTCATAGCCAGCGTCTTTTACCGCCCGTCTCATGTCAGCCAGCCCGGTCCCTTCTAGGTACTCCACAGTGGTCTTCTCCGAGGCCAGATTCACGCTGGCCGAAATCACCCCCGGCACGCTGGATAGAGCCTCTTCCACTCGGGCAACACAAGAAGCGCAGGTCATTCCTCCCACCGGGAATATGGACTTCTTGGTGGCCACCCCATACCCCAATTGCGAGACGGTGTCCTTAATCCGGGCAAGGTCAACCTTTGTAGGATCGTATTCTATCGAAGCCTTCTCCGAAGCAAAATTGACGTCAACCTGTTCTATACCGGGAGTCCGGGAAAGACTCTTCTCGATAGTGGCCGCACAGGTTGTGCAGGTCATGCCAGCTATGTGGATTGAAGCCCTGTGGGACTTCTGAGAATCAGTCTTGTCGCTCACTCTTTCTTCCTGCCCCGCCCTTCCTCTTCTTTCAACAGATCGCTGAATACATCAACGTGGTACAATTCGTGGTCCCTTATCCGTGTGAGAAGCTCTTTCAGACTAGAGTCCTCAATTTCCTTGGAGGCCCGGTCATATTCAGCCGCCACCTTCTTCTCAATCTTGATATCTGCCCGAAGCATATCAGCGGTCTTTGTGGATTTATCTACCTTGGTATGCTCAATCCTGGGACTGCCTTTTTTGCCAACCATCTTTTCAGATAGCCATCCCAGATGTTGCATCTCGTTTATAGCCTGGTCATCCATTTCCTTCTTGACATCTTCATTAGGTGTCATATAGGAGTGGAGAAGATATTGCAGGATAACCGTATACTCATGCTCGATGCCCCAGTCCAGAACCCGGGCGACCTTGTCCTGTCGAGAGCCCCTTAAATCCTTAAGGCCTTCTTTCTGAGCTTTAGTTACAAAGTGTTCAAAGTCACCTTGGTGTGACTTTTCATCAGAAAGAATTCGCTTCAACAGGCGTTTTATCCTGCGATTGGCTATGGTTTTGATATGGTTTTCATACATGACGATAGCGTCTTTCTCCTGGAGCACATCGTTTTTCATCCAATCGGAAACAGACTTTCCACCCGTGCGCATGTCCCCTCTCTTGATGCTGGGAGTGCCACCCAGGCTGGCTATGGTCTCAGCCAGCCAGTCAAAATGACGCATCTCCTCGCGGGCGATAGCCTCGATTTCACAGGCCATCTCGCCCTCGCCCATAGCGTAAGCGTGCACGAGATATTGAATGATGGCGGCTTGTTCCCCGTCGAGGTCTTGATTCAGCAAAGCAATGATTCTGTCTTTGTCCATTTGTTCCTCCTCTGTCGCCCAGTTTCTTTTCTATTTCATCGCGATAGAGATTTCCTTTGTGCTTTCCCAGAGACCATGAATATTGCACAGAGATAAAGCATGTATAGTACCTGCCTTGCTAATCTTCATGGAAAATGATGCTTCATGATTGGTGTAGACAGGGCCCTTATTCGGCCCTTCAACCGATTCGCCGTGGGCTGTGAAGTCGAAGTGCGCCACCTGATAGGTGAACTTCTCCCCTTCTGGATGAAAGAAGACGCTTATCCAGCGAATATGGTGCTCCGTCGTATTGGGGTGCGCTACCGCCTTACCCAGACTGACTTTAACTTCGAATAGCTCATCCGATTTCACTTCGGAAGGGCATTCAATTGCCGCTACGTGTTTCTCCTGTTTCCAATCTCCTGCCTGAATACGCTCTCCCAATTTTTCCATTAGCTACCTCCTTCAGTTTCTTTGCTTTTTGGAATATCCTAAATGTCATCCCGCCACCTCCTTAGTCGAGGTTACCTAAGTTTCCCTTCTGATTCCATGGCGCGCTGAGCCACCAACTTTGGGTCGTAATTACCTGGTCCACCGCACTCAGGGATATAGCAGCTGACATTCATAAAGGTACATTTAGCACGGCAACCAGGACACGTGTCTGGTGGGGTCTCAGCTTCAAATACATAGTTACATTCGTTGCACATCCAGTGGTTCTCGCTTCCTCCTTTCTTAGGAATTCTCCATCCGAAACGTTCGGTTACTAGGATATCTTCTTCATTGTATCAGCCAGCATCTGGATAGATTCACTACTTCACCTGAAGCATAGCTGATAATGGCATTATCGGCAAACTGTAAGGATTCTCTCATGCTGAAATCTTAGACCAGAACTAATGAAGAAGTTATAAAACGGTGGTCAA
>CAYFSE010000067.1:0-10301 GCA_964345725.1 uncultured Dehalococcoidales bacterium | reverse complement strand
GACAGAAGTTAATATATATGCAGGGCCATAGCCACCCACGCCTAAGAGGCGCGAGCTTTTGCTCGACGCCTGCCGCCTCGACCTAAAAGCTGACGCTTGTCCCAATTACTCGCCTCCTTCACTCCAAGTAGGTAGGAACGGATGTACCCTGAAAACACTCCTATCGACCTCCTCTTGCTTGCGTTTACCGTAAATCGCTAACATCCCAAACTCGCTTTTCATACTGCCGTCCGACCACCTCATGAACCTCAGAACGTTAATCAAGCTGACGTCCCTGTACAGAAGCTCCGTAGCTAAAGCACGTCTTATCGCATGCCAGCCGTAATTCTCCTTGGGCAAACCAACGTCCACCTTTTCAATGATTCTCCGAAAGACCAAGCTCATATATTTCACGCAACTCCTCTCATAGCCCGCTAAATAAGGCTCTATCTCATCAGGGACTACATGAGTGGTCACCCGACCACCTTTGACCGTGTCTACGGTCACCTTACCGTCAATCCTGGTCAAATCAGTCAGCTCCTCGCGTCGCAATCCATAAACAGTTGAAAATGCCAAGTACGCCAACTCCCTGGTCGACAACACTTCCTTACCTCTCCTAATCATTTGGCAAACTTGCTCATGACTAAGCATCGGCCGACTCACATCACCGTCTCTCACCTTCGGCATCGCCAACCGAGGAAAACTCCATCCCTGTATCTGAGCTAATAACTTCACAGGCCGCACCATCACGTCTATTGAGCTCTGCCTATACCCTTCCTCTCGCAACCAGCACAAGTACTTCACGACATCATCCCTGTCATATTCGCTCTTGCTCCCACAACACACCTCAAACTTCACCGTCAATCGTCGCCAGCGCCTGGCAGTCTCGATATCCTTGCCTCTTCCCACCAAGTCCATGTATACCTTTTCACCTACGCTCGCCATCTTCTGCACCTCCTATTTGACTTACTCAAAGCATTCCTCTAAAATCTCCCAGCTAATTCGCCAACTGAACACCCACATCACGTTCTAAAGTCGAAGAGGCATACTTAGTTGACTGTTTACCCTTGTTGACTTACAATATGATTTCATGCATACTTGCCCACATAGCTCAGTAGGTAGAGCACGTTCTTGGTAAGAACGGGGTCACCAGTTCGAATCTGGTTGTGGGCTTTGGAATAAAAGGAGGTTAAGATGGCTAAGAAAGTTTATGAGCGTGTTAAGCCACATATCAATGTGGGCACCATAGGGCATGTCGACCATGGCAAGACCACGTTGACTGCAGCCATGACCCAGGTATTATCGAAATCAGGCCCTACGCAATTCCGCGCCTTTGATACCATAGATAATGCTCCTGAAGAAAAGGCTCGTGGGCTTACGATCGCCATTTCCCATATCGAATATGAGACTGACAAGCGCCATTATTGCCATGTGGACTGTCCCGGACACGCTGACTACATCAAAAACATGATAACTGGGGCTGCTCAGATGGATGGAGCTGTTCTGGTGGTTGCTGCCGATGATGGTCCTATGCCGCAGACCAGGGAGCACATCCTTCTGGCCCGGCAGGTAGAAGTTCCCCGCATAATGGTGGCTCTCAACAAGGTGGACCTGGTGGAGGACCCAGAGCTGTTGGACTTGGTGGAGATGGAGGTGAGGGATTTGCTGAAGAAGTACAACTTCCCCGGGGATGAAATTCCTTTCGTGCGAGTAAGTGCTCTTAAGTCTCTGGAGTGTGGCTGCGGCAAAAGAGATTGCCAATGGTGCGGACCAGTATGGAAATTGTTGGATGCTATAGACGAGTATATCCCCCTACCCCAGAGGGAAAGGGATAAACCATTCTTGATGCCGGTAGAAGACGTATTCAGTATCAAAGGACGAGGTACTGTGCCTACAGGCCGAGTGGAACGAGGAGTAGTCAAAGGCGGTGACGAGGTAGAGATAGTAGGATTGAAAGAGACAAAGAAGACGGTCGTTACTAGCTTGGAAATGTTCCACAAGACTATGACTGAGGCGGAGCCAGGCGATGCCATCGGACTCCTATTGCGGGGCGTGGAACGGGACGAAATAGAACGTGGTCAGGTTCTAGCAGCGCCAGGGTCAGTCAAGCCCCATACGGAAGCCGAGGTTGAGGTGTATATTCTGACCAAGGAAGAAGGCGGCCGGCACACACCTTTCTTCAATGGCTATAAGCCCCAGTTTTATATCAGAACTCTGGACGTTACAGGGGAAATAAGTCTTCCCGAGGGTGTTGAGATGGCTATGCCCGGTGATAGCCTGGCTCACATGAAGATCAAGACGATTTATCCTGTGGCTATGGAGCAAGGGCTACGCTTTGCTGTCAGGGAAGGCGGCAGGACAGTTGGGGCTGGTGTCATCAGCAAGGTTATTGCCTAAACATCAGATGCTGACCGTTTTGCAGACTTTTGAATAGACGTGGCCAAAAGAAAGGGCGATTTACGCGTAATTATCCACCTAGCTTGCAGTCAATGCTCGCGGAGAACATATACTACGACAAAGAACAAGAAGAATGATTCGCAGCGGCTGGAGCTGAATAAGTATTGTCCTCATTGTCGTAGCTATGCTGTTCACAAAGAAACAAAGTAACTCATGACAACTCGCGCCAACAAAGCAGTCACCAAATCCGCTCCAGAAAAGAAATCAAGGTTCCATTTCCTTGTTGAGGTGGTAGCTGAGCTACGGAAAGCACACTGGCCAACAAGGCAAGAGGCTTTGAGGTTAAGTCTCCTGGTGTTGGCTATCTGTGTCGCCGTGGGGCTTATCCTGGGTGGTTTGGACTGGGGTTTTGCAGAACTATTCTTGCTGCTAGGTGGTTAACGTAGATGCTTGACGGCGAGTGGTATTTATTATACGTATCTTCGGGCCACGAAGAACAAGCCCGGAGGAACTTAGAGCAGCGTATTAAGTACATGGATGTGGGAGACAAGATATTTGATGTGGTGATACCCACAACTAAAGAGATTGAAATCAAGGCTGGAAAGCGGCATACGATGACCAAGAAGGCTTTCCCAGGTTATATCATGGTAAATATGAAGCTGGATGAACATAGCTGGGACATTGTACGCAATACCCCGGGGGTCGCTGGCTTCGTGAGTGCCGGTACCAAACCTGTTCCTTTGCCTGAACAAGAGGCGAACGCCATCTTACAGCGAATAGATGAAGCTCCTACGGAAGTCAAAATGACTTTCAAGGAAGGCGATAGTGTACGGGTAAGGAGTGGGCGCTTTATTGAGTTCAGCGGCAAAGTGGAGCAAGTTAGTCTGAACAAAGGTAAGGCAATAGTCTTGCTATCGCTCTTCGGCCGAGAGACACCTGTGGAATTGGATCTGCTCGGGATAGAAAGGATATAGACTATCCTGAATAGAATCCCGGGGCGCACTGAAAGAGAGAAGCAGTAATGGCTAAGAAGGTTAAAGCAATGATTAAGTTGCAGATACAGGCAGGTAAAGCCACTCCCGCCCCGCCCGTGGGGCCGGCTTTAGGGCAACATGGTATTAATATCATGGCTTTCTGCAAGGAGTATAACGAAAGGACGGCTTCTCAGGAAGGTTTTATTATTCCTGCCGAGATAACTGTGTATGAGGATCGCTCCTTCACATTCATAACCAAGATGCCACCCGTCTCTGACTTGTTGCGGCGTGCTTTGGGGGTAGAGAAAGGGAGTGGTAGTCCCGCGACTGAGAAAGTAGGCAAGATAAGCAAAGACAAACTCTATGAGATCGCGCGAAACAAAATGAAAGACCTCAATACAACCGACGTTGATAAGGCAGTGAAAATTGTTGCCGGCACGGCCCGAAGCATGGGAGTCGATGTAGAATAGACTGATGTTCTTATGAGTTCACAGAATCCTGAGGTACAAATAGGTGGCAAAGCACGGTAAGAAGTATCAGGAAGTCAGTAAACTGGTAGGCAAGTCGAAGACCTATGGTCCTGAAGAGGCAATCGAGTTGGCGAAGAAGGCCTCCTACGCCAAATTCGATGAGACCGTCGAGCTCCATCTGAGAATGGGAGTTGATCCCCGCAGCGCTGACCAACAGGTACGCGGTGTAATTCTATTGCCTAACGGACTGGGGAAGAAGACACGTGTGCTCGTTTTCACCCAGGGTGAGGGGGTAAGATTGGCTCAAGAAGCAGGTGCTGACTATGCAGGAGCGGAAGAGCTTATTAAGCAGATTGAAGACGGCTGGCTTGAGTTTGATGTGTCTATTGCTACCCCTGATGTGATGCCCAAGGTGGCAAAGCTCGGTCGTATCTTGGGACGAAGAGGGCTGATGCCGAATCCTAAGTCCGGCACTGTTGTACAGCCTCAAGACCTGGCTCGGGTCATAGGCGAAGCTCGCAAAGGCCGGGCAGAATTTCGTTTGGATAGGACAGCCATCATCCACTTGCCCATCGGCAAGATCAGTTTTGACAAGGAGAAACTCCTGGAGAACCTGGCGGCAGCCATCGAGACGATTGTCAGGGCGAAGCCCAGTGGGTCCAAAGGGCAATACATCAGGAGTGCGTTTCTGTCCGCTTCCATGGGGCCAGGATTCAAATTGGACATTTCGTCATTACTTGCCGTGGCAGGTGTTTTGAGCCGCTAACCTGGCGGCAGGCTGGCAAATTCCATAATCCCCTGTATTGAAGGGAGCTCTTCTATTGATGCCTGCGCCTGGCGGCAGCGGCACAAACAATATGCGTCGTATCGACTTGAATCCGAACAAGACTGAATAAATGAAAGTTCTGATGATCTATGTCTCGGTGCACCACCGCAATACCGAAAAAGTTGCCGAGACCATGGCAAATGTCCTCGACGCCGACTTGGTACAGGTGAAGCAAGCCGATGGCATTGTACTTGAGCCATATGACTTGGTTGGTTTTGGCTCAGGGATCTATTTCGGCAAACACCATCAAAGCCTCCTGCATTTTGTCGATAAGCTGCCAGTGGTCAAGAACAAGAAGGCATTTGTTTTTTCCACAAGTGGACTAAGGAAGATACGGTTCATCCACGATTTCGATAACCCGTTGAGGAAAAAGCTGCAACGGAAAGGCTTTGATATTGTCGCTGAATTTTCTTGTCGGGGATATGATACATCCAAGGCAGCCATGGTCCTCGGTGGGATAAACAGTGGCAGGCCCAACACCAGAGATCTGCACCAGGCGGAAGATTTCGGCAAACGCCTCAGAGACTCTCTGCACTCATATCTCAATTAGATATCGCTGTCCAGCTAGCGACTCACCAGCCTGTCCCCCAGTTCTTCAGCTTCCTGCATCAATGCTTCATTGTCTGCGATCTCGCCGGCATTTGTGGCACTGCCGTAGACCATACCAACGATTCTTGAGCCTCCGTAACGGTAAGCATCCTGAAATGTTCGCAAAGCATTCACACAGCCAGATTTGACCGGATCAACATCTCCGTAGCTCATGGCGATAGCGATTCGTTTGCCGGCAAAAGGGTTCTTGGCATAGGCAGTGAGTGCGTAGCAACGATCCATAAATGTCTTTGTCTGAGCAGACATGGTGTACCAATAAACGGGGCTGGCAATGACCCAGGCGTCTGCCCTCAGTAACTTCCGGTACATTTCTTGCATGTCGTCTTTGATCGCGCATCCTCTGCTATCCTGTTTCTTGCAGGTGTCACAACCCCGGCAGGGACTGATTTTCAGCGCTTGGAGAAATACAGTCTCCACTCTTGCACCGGCGGCTTTTGCCCCACGCGAAATTTGGGCTGCCAAGGTAGAGCTGTTTCCTTTCCTCCTCGGACTACCTAGAATGACCAGTACCTGCTTGGCCTTTGCTTTGTTTGTCAATGTTCTTGCCTCCTAAATGATATTGAGGTAACTATTCGCAGTTCCTGACAGTGATTTTCGTTCCCCTGGCTACCTTTCTGAATGTCGTGGCATCGCCGATGACTTTGCCGAACACAGTAACCGGGCTGGCCGGACGAATCTCGTCTCCCTGACTTACAGGGGTGGCACCGAAGAAGATACAGAACGCATTGCCGTCAGGCCAGTAACCCAAATCTCCCACGTTCACCACTTCTTGTCCGGCTTCCAACTGAAGGCCGAGAGGGATCGAGAAGTATATTTCGTCTCCCCAAAGATTCGCGCTGCCTTTGATAGGCAACGCTTCCCAGATTTGCTGAGCCGTCCTCGTGTTATTTAGCTCGGCCTCTATCTCGATCGTTCCTGCTGTTATCCGAATTTTGTTTCCCATATTTGCCGACCGCTTGCAGGCTTATAATTGAGCCCGTACGAGAGCGTATGGCCGGAAGAAACGAGGAAACAACCTCACTCTATCTTTCTGAACATCTCACCCTTGGTTCCACACACGGGGCAGCTACCAGGTGGTTCTTTTTCCGAGGTGTAGCCGCAGACTGGGCATACGTAGTAAGAAAAGCTCTCTTTGCTGACCCCAAGATTATCAAGTAGCTTCTGGTAGAGCTGTGCGTGAATCTTCTCTACCTCATTGGCATAATGAAATGACCTTTCTGCCTCTTTGTTTCCTTCAGCTTTGGCAGCCTCCAGCATCTTGGGATACATGTCCTTGAATTCATGGGTCTCACCTGTTGTGGCTTCCAGCAGGTTCTCTTTTGTGCTCTTGATTCCTTTGAGCGCTTTGAGATGATTATGGGCATGAATAGTCTCAGCTTCAGCGGCGGCTCTAAATAGCTTTGCTGCCTGTGGATAGCCCTCCTTGTCAGCAGCGACAGCAAAGGCAAGATATTTGCGGTTTGCCTGTGATTCTCCGGCGAAGGCGTCTCTAAGGTTTTGTTCAGTCTTCGACATAGGTGTTTTCCCTCCTCTCGATACTAGATCCTATCGGGCGAATGGGCCTATTATACTATCGGCGAGGAGCAGTCGCCAGTTTTCAGTTGAGGTAGGTCGGGGCAGTTCGCTTGTCTGAGGATAGTGATGTATCTGCGGAGTCGAGTGCTGCCCTTGTGCTTTCTATCAAGAGTGAGGTACCATTCTACTTGAGTACTTTGTGTGGAATACTTAAACATAGACTTCGGACCAGTTTCTGGCAAGGGGGCAGAAATGAAAGTAGCGAGCGTTGGCGAGATGAAAGACCTGGATAGGCGTGCTGGGGAGGAGTATGGCATCTCCGAAGACCTTCTGATGGAAAACGCCGGCGAGGCAGTGTACTTCGTCATATCACAAGAACTCGGCACAAAGGACAACAAATTCATAGTCTTCTGCGCCGGTGGTAACAACGGCGGGGATGGATTGGTCGTGAGCCGAAAGATTCACTCCAATGGTGGGGAAGTAAAAGTCTTTCTTCTGGATGACGAAGCCAAATTCAAGGGCGCAGCAAGAAAGAACTTCGAAATAGTATCCAGAATGCCCATAGAGATGTCCAGAATCACTTCGATTGACTCGGTACTACCTGAACTCCTTGATTGTGATGCCATCGTGGATGCTATGTTTGGCACAGGTCTTGTCCGCAAGGTCGGCGGGATATACAAAGATGTGATTCAACTCATAAACGAGAGCCAGAGTACAGTGTTCAGCGTGGATATCCCTTCAGGCATAAATGGCAATAGTGGGGAAGTGATGGGTGCGGCGGTAGAGGCAGATTGTACCGTGACATTCGGGCTTCCCAAGTTGGGGAATATGCTTTATCCCGGTTGTGAGCACTGCGGAAAATTGTATGTTTCGCACATATCCTTCCCACCTGCCCTCTATACGTCTGGTACCATCAAAGTGGCAATCAATAATCCTCTAGAGCTTCCGGAGAGAGCCAAAGACACTCACAAAGGCAGCTATGGAAAGGTTCTCTTTATTGCCGGCTCTTCAAGGTACCTTGGTGCGCCGTACTTCTCTGCTCTATCTTTCCTCAAAGCCGGAGGTGGCCTCTCGTACCTGGCAACACCCAAATCTATCTCACCATTTATAGCCAGCAAAGGAAGCGAGATTGTCTTTTTACCTCAAAAAGAAACGGCTTCAGGAAGTATTGCCCTGGAAAACAAGGATGAACTGTTGGAGTATTCCCAAGCAGTGGATATGGTGATTTTGGGTCCCGGCCTTTCTTTAGCCAGGGAGGCACAGGAACTCGTGCGGAAGCTCGTCCCCAAAATTGATAAGCCTCTCCTCATAGATGGCGATGGCATTACTGCTATTGCTGGAGATCTGGGAAGGATAAAAAGAAGGCAGGCGCCAACGATACTTACGCCTCACTTGGGCGAGATGTCACGGATCGCCAAGGTGGAGATAAGCGAGATAAATAGAAACAAAATAGACGTTCTACAGCGCACGACAGAGCAACTGAATACGATGATTGTCTTAAAGGGAGCACATTCCCTCATAGGCTATCCTGATGGGACTGTGTTCATTAACGTAAGTGGCAATTCCGGCATGGCTACAGCTGGGAGCGGCGACGTCCTGACGGGGACCATCGCCGCCATGTATGGTCTGGGATTACCGCTTGAGGATGCGGTGAGGATGGGCGTGTTCATCCATGGATTCTCTGGCGATGTCGCCGCTGTTGACAAAGGTGAGGATGGGATAACGGCGCAGGACATACTGGACTACCTCCCCGAGACGGTGAAGCTCTACAGAGACAACTTCGCCGACATTTCGGAAAACCTCTACGAAAGTATCTTCGTTGTATGAGGGGGTATCGGAGCTATTTAGCACGGACTGCACGTATGACACAAAGGCAGCTTAATGCTTTGCTGCCTAGAGACACTGAAGGTGGGGCAATGAAGGCGATGGTATTGGAGAGCATCTCGTCGGTGGAGGAAAGACCTCTGAAGCTGGTGAATTTGCCTAGACCTGTTCCGGGGCGAGGTGAGATTTTGATCAAGGTGTCTGCCTGCGGGGTCTGCCACACCGAACTTGACGAAATTGAAGGCCGAGTTGCCCCCTCTAGGTTTCCTATGATTTTAGGCCATGAAGTTGTTGGTCGGGTGGAAGCGTTGGGGACGGGGGCAAGCAAATTCAACAAAGGCGACAGAGTGGGGATCGCCTGGATCAACTGGAGTTGCGGCAGGTGTTCATTTTGCCTGACAGGCGACGAGAATCTTTGCGAGACGGCAGCATGGACAGGGAAGGATGCCCATGGGGGCTACGCGGAATACACCGTGGTATCGGAAGACTTTGCCTATCCCATTCCTGAGAACTTTACCGATGTGAAGGCCGCTCCGCTTTTGTGTGCCGGGGTAATTGGCTACCGAGCCTTAAGGCTCTCGAGTATGGAAGACGGCAAAGTACTTGGGCTCTACGGGTTTGGAGCCTCCGCTCACATTGTTATTCAGGTGGCCAAATACAGGTATCTCAATGGCAAGGTGTTCGTCTTTACCCGACCCAAACAGAAAGAGCATCAGGATCTAGCGAAGAAATTGGGTGCCGACTGGATTGGAGCCACCGGCGATACACCTCCGAAAAAGCTCAACTGCGCCATTGACTTTACTCCAGTGGGAGAGCCGGTGCGTGAGGCGTTAAGGAATCTGGAAAAAGGAGGAAGGGTGGTCGTAAACGCCATCCGCAAAACCACGCCTATTCCGGAGTTGGACTATGCCGAGCACCTCTGGCATGAGAAGGAGCTGAAAAGCGTGGCTAATGTGACCAGAAGGGATGCTCAGGAATTTCTGCCATTGGCTGCCGGAATTCCCATCGTCCCTGAAACCGAGGAATTCAGATTAGAAGAGGCCAACGAAGCCTTGATTCTGCTCAAGGAAGGGAAAATCCGTGGGGCTGGAGTCCTGAGGATAGCTGATTAGCTGCAGGCAAGGGCCCCATGATGATGGCAAGGAGAGATCGCGATGATCCGAGATTTGATACTGAAGAATAGAAGCTACCGGCGGTTTTATGAAGAGGTTGACATAAAACTTGAGACTTTAAGAGAACTGGTTGACCTTGCCAGGCACTCGGCATCGGCACTGAATGCCCAGCCGCTTAAGTATATCCTGTCCTGCGAGCCTCAAAAGAATTCGCTGATATTTCCACATCTCGTCTGGGGCACTTTTCTCAAGGCCTGGCCTGGACCCGCTGAACGGGAAAGACCGTCGGCGTACATTGTTATTCTCGGGGACGCAGAAGTGAGCCGGTTCTGGGACTACGATGCCGGCATAGCGGCACAGAGTATTCTGCTGGGGGCAACTGAGAAAGATCTGGGTGGCTGCATGATTGCCAATATACGAAAAGAAGGTCTTCGTAAGGCTTTAGAGATACCCGAGCGGTACGAGATACTGCCCGTCGGGATCACCAAACACGGTCGCTGGCTGACCAGCGGGGAGGCCCTGGCCGCCCTGGACGTCGGCACGGTGGTCGCCCGAGTGGGCGAAAGCGACCCGGAGGAGCGGCTCCCGGCCGCGG
>CAYFSE010000066.1:0-2584 GCA_964345725.1 uncultured Dehalococcoidales bacterium | reverse complement strand
TATGGCAATGCTGGAAGAAGACGCCGGAAGACATGCAGACTCTGTGGTGATAAGGTTGAGCGAGTGGACTACAAGGAAGTCGAACTTTTGAGGACATTTACTACTGAAAGAGGCAAGATAATACCCAGGAGAATATCTGGCAACTGCGCCAAACATCAACGGCAGGTTACCGCTGCGATTAAGAGGGCACGCAATATAGCTCTACTGCCTTTCACGAAGAAGTGACGAGTGAGGGGTAATGAGTAACGAGTAACGAGTGACGGGTAACGAGTGACGAGTGACGGGTGAAAAACTGGTGGGAATCTTAGATGCACGTTATATTGAAGACAAATGTTGAGAAGCTCGGCAAAGAAGGAGATGTGATAGCTGTCGCGGACGGATATGCTCGCAATTATCTAATTCCTAGGGACCTGGCCATTGAGGCAACGGAGAAAAGCCGCCGCTCTCTCGAACATGAAAAACGAATGGCATCTGCTCGCGCTGCGAAAGAGAAAAGAGATGCCCAGAAGCTGGCTAGTGAACTTGCCAACCTTTCCTGTACGATCCGTATGCAAGCGGGTGAGAGTGATCGTCTTTTTGGTTCCGTAACCGCCCTGGATATAGCGGCTGCTCTGGAAGATCAGGGGATTGGAATTGATAGAAGAAAGATCATTCTGGATGAACCAATAAAGGAGCTTGGCGTATTCACTGTCCCAGCGAAAATACATCCCGACGTAACTGCAGATATCAAGGTCTGGGTTGTAAAGGCATAAGAGGGCATAGGGCCAAGGTATTTTTGATTTTCGATTTCTGATTTTCGACTGTCAGCCGCAGAGTCCCATGGAAAAAACATAGAAAGATTCTGTGGAATTCTGTGAAAATCCGTGTTAATCTGTGGCTAATTCTTTCACAATCTAAAATCCAGAATCTAAAATCCAAAATTCACTTACTCCCATTCGATAGTACTCGGCGGTTTAGAGCTTATATCATAAACAACCCGATTGACACCTCTGACCTCGTTTATGATGCGGTTGGAAACCCGGCCCAGGAGATCGTAGGGCAACTGCGCCCAATCGGCGGTCATGGCATCTTCAGCCGTGACGCAGCGGAGAGCGATCACTTGATCATATGTACGTTCATCCCCCATTACCCCGACGGTTCTGATCGGAAGCAAGACAGCGAACGCCTGCCAAACCTCATCGTACATGCCTGCGGCTCGCAATTCCTTCATAAATATAGCATCAGCCTGCCGGAGTATCTCCAGCCGCTTCCGGTTGACCTGGCCGATGATCCTGACGGCCAGACCTGGACCCGGAAAGGGATGCCTTTTGATCACCTTATCGGGAAGTCCCAGCTCCTGAGCCAGCATCCTGACCTCATCTTTGAATAACTCGCGTAAGGGTTCTATGAGCTTCAGGTTCATATCTCGCGGCAGCCCTCCCACGTTGTGATGACTCTTAATAGTAGCCGCCAGGCCCGGAGTAGCAGGCTTCAGCCTGCGCAAGCCTCCGCTCTCAATCACATCCGGATATAGCGTCCCTTGCGCCAGAAATTCTATATCTCCCTTTCTCCCTTTCTCCCTTTCTCCTCTTCCTATCCGACTCGCCTCTTCCTGGAAGACATTTACGAACTCGCTGCCGATCATCTTACGTTTGAACTCAGGATCATCCACACCGGCAAGTTTCTTCAGGAACCTATGCTCAGCATTAACAAAATGCAGTTCTATGCAAAGATCGTTCCTGAAAGTCTCCATAACGTCGTTGGCCTCATTTTTCCTCAGCAGACCGTTATCTACAAATACACATTTTAGTTGATCGCCAATAGCTCTATGTATCAGAGCAGCTAGAACAGACGAGTCCACACCGCCACTTACAGCACACAGGACTAGGTCATTCCCAACTTCACCTCTGATCTGGGATACATTTCGCTGGATAAACGATCTCATAGTCCACGAAGGGGAGCAGCCGCAAAAGCGAAACAGGAAATTGGCTATTATATCCTTACCCGCGGGAGTATGCACAACCTCTGGGTGAAACTGGAGGCCAAAGAGCCTACGGTTCCTGTCAGCCATAGCAGCTACGGGCAATCTGTCCGTATGGGCAACAACCTCAAATCCCTCAGGTAACTGAGAGACGCTATCGCCATGACTCATCCACACCTGTAGAGGCGGGATCTCCGCGCCCGCTCGTTCACTCACAACGTCCAGAGGGCTGCCAATTCTATCCAGAAACAATTGGGCCAACCCATATTCCCGGGTAGGTGCAGGCTCAACTTTCCCACCCAGTAGATATGCCATGAGTTGCATACCGTAGCAGATTCCCAGAACTGGGATGCCCAGGCGAAATATGTCAGGATCGCACAGAGGCGCGCCAGAACCATAGACGCTTGCTGGTCCTCCTGAAAGGACTATACCTTTAGGCGACAGCGAGGCCAGTTCGCTCACAGCCATATCGCATGGCAAGATCTCACAATAGACCTTGCTCTCGCGGATACGGCGAGCGATCAATTGACTATACTGTGAACCAAAATCCAGAACAATAACCATACTCAATTCTCGATAAAGTCGTTGAAGTCGTTAAAATCGTTCAAACCGTGGAACGACTTT
>CAYFSE010000065.1:0-9674 GCA_964345725.1 uncultured Dehalococcoidales bacterium | reverse complement strand
GGCGTAGGAGGAGTCTATGTTAGATTTCATGGCATTCTTTCAAAATCCCAGCGCCTGGGGCATTGGACTGGCCATAGGCTTCGGCGTGGTCTGGTTGGCTTGTTACTGGCCACCGCTCTTCAAGAGACCCTGGCTCTGGGCGGTTTTCGTAATCAGTGCCTTTCTGACCCTGGCTGCCGTTAGCTTCATTCAGATTCCTCTCCAGCTTCGGGTTGGACAAGCACTGAGCGATTTCTGGAGCCAGGAGGTCCTGATACGCTGGATTCTCTTGGCGGCAATACCGCAAATATTCCTCAGCGGACTGGTGCAGGAAGGGGCAAAACTGGTGCCGGTGGTTGTTTATTGGGGGTGTAGCCACAGGAATATTGACCCCAAGCTAGGACTCGCCATCGGCGCCGTGGCCGGAGCTGGATTTGGCATCTTCGAAGCGCAGTGGGCGCACAATCTCATCTTCGCCTCGGGGTGGACTTGGGCATCTGTACAGGCTGGTGGCTTCTGGGCACTGGCTGGATTTTGGGAGAGGTTCTTCGCCGTAGCCGCTCATATCGCTTTTTCCGGCCTGGCCGGGTATGGTCTGGCCAAGGGTTGGGGATGGTGGTTTTACCTCATAGCATCCGCGCTGCACGCCCTACTCAACTACAGCATCGTTTTGTTGCAGGCAGGACTGTTTAGCACCAGCGTCCATGTGGAAATCTATATTGCCGTTCTGAGTGCGGTGGTAACGGGTTGGGCGCTGTGGCTCCGCTGGAGAAAAGGGGCAGGTACGGCTGGGCCTGAGCCCGGCGCTGGCACTGAGACTGAGACTGAGATAACGGCTCCGTGAACCTATGACCGTGACAAAAGGCATTTTGCACCGGGAGCTAGGGGAAATATTCTTCGTAGTGGTTGTGGGGTCGGTGCTGCACTTTGTTTTTGAGTGATCCGGGCGTGCGGTGCCCATCGACCCGATTGCCGCGGTGAATGAGAGTGTCTGGGAACACTTGGAGCTTGGATTTTGGCCGGCGCTGGTATATGCGGCTTTGGAATATGGCCGCTCTGGGAGGTCGGCGGGCAATTTCCCCCCGGCCAAGGCTCTAGGAATCTATTTAATAACAATCACTGCTACGGTCCTTTACTGTGCGTACACAGCTGTCCTGGGGCACGGCGTCTTGGCTGTTGATATTGCGATTTTCGTTGCGGCGGTCATATTTTGGCAGCTGGTGAGCCACAAATTGCGGATGGCCTCGGCGTTAGCCAAAAGGCTTGACCGGTTCGCCCCGATTGTTTTGACGGTTCTGGCTATTCTCTTCGTCGTGTTCACTTTTTGCACACCGCAATTGTCGCTCTTTAGAGACTCCATCAGCGGTGGCTATGGCATTGTGGGATAGTGCTGGGAAAAACGTGAGCATAGTATGCAGTCGTTCTCAGGGTGTCGTGGACATCCCTGCATCATGAAGAACTGGATTTTGCCATTGAGTAGAGGGTATCATTAGAATATTGCCGGGAGAATCATCAAATCTAAAATAGATTGTGTCACAGAAGGAGGAAAGCATGGCAGAGGAAAAGGAAAGAAGACGTTGGTACCGCCCCCGCGGCGCGCCGACTTTGATAGGCCCTATCTGGTTCATCGGCTGGCTATTCACAATCGGTTATGCCAATCTTGTCTGGTGGCAGATTCTGCTGGCTATAGTAATCTGGCCGTACTTTCTAGGCCAAGCATTGGGCTAAGCGGGCAAGCAACGTGCTCCAATCCCAGCTATCAGAAGAAAAGGCGTGGAGGTAATTGGGTATGACCCATTGTGCATTCGTGGTTTCGAAAACTATCAGCTTATCTACCCGTTCTTTCTCTAGTATTATTAGACTACTAGTATCCTTTGCTCAGGTAATATGCATACATCTCATATCCCGGCCTTATTGGGTTCCAAACAAAACCCTGTATCCAGTCTCGAAAGAAGAGGACGCCCAAGAATTGAGATACCATGATACTGGGGACCTCGTTATAATATAGTTCTGCTATCTGATCATAAAGTATTTGCCTTTCTGAATGGCTACTTGAGGAGATTGCCTGTTCAATAAGATCATCTACTACTTCACTACTATATCCCTGTGATTGTGCGAATGCGCCCCTGCTATGCATATAAGGAAAGACGAAATTGTGGGGATCAGGATAGTCGGCTTGCCACCCATTCAAATACATCGGCAAACGTCCCAGCACCATATCATCAAGTATGGCCGGCCACGCCATTAACTGAAGATTTACTCTGAATAATGGATTGATCTCAAATAGATTATTCTGCACTATTTCACAAGCAATCTTCCCCGTGATGTCTCCTGATGCATACACGAGTGTCATTTCAAAGCCGTTTTCCCATACCAGTCCATCCCAGGCCGCTTTCAAGTGCTCCTCTGCTTTTGCCAGATCCAGTTCATAACTTGGCGTGTCGGGCCTATAGTAGGGTATCCCTTCGACTATCGGCGAGGGTATCTGCTGCCCATAACCTGTCAGTCCCTGCTCAATATAGGTATCCCAATCGAAAGCATAGGCAAAACCCTTGCGTACATCAATATCGCTGAAGAAATCGACGGGTATACCGTCGCCATCTAACTGGCCACTACCGATCAATGTGCTGCCAGGATCAATATCAAATTGGAAGAAAAACGCTTGATTGATTAACGTAGGTACATTTTCATAAACCAAGATTCCTGGTATTTCTTTTGTTTCTTGGATTTGTCCACTTGGAACAAAAATACAGTCAGCGTCACCCAATTCCAGCATCAATTTTCTGGTGCTCCATTCGCCAACCATTTGAGTGACAACTCTTTCAAAACTGGCTGGTGTACCCCAATAGTTATCATTTCTTATTAGCCTTATTTGAATTCCAGGTTCCCAAAGCTCCAGCATGAATGGGCCTGTACCGTTAGTAATCGAATCGATTGGAGAGCCACCAGGAACAGGGTCGTTCAAAGCTTCATATGATTCCTCAGTGCCATTCCAATCACCATTTTGTATACACCAATCCATATCGACTATAGAACCCCAAGAAGAGGCAAGAATCTGCAAGAACGGTTCGTATGCGGTAGCCAGATTGAATTGTACCCATTGGCCATCGACTTCTACTTTGCTCTTGATCTCGTCAAGCGGGATCAGACCACTATCGGTTCGAGAGCTGTAATTCCCCAAACCAAAAAGGGGTTCAAACAGCATCCATTGAGGTCCCAGGGCGTAATCTTGAACCATCCCTCTTTCAAATGAATACTCCACATCTTCCGGGCCTAATGGATTTCCGTTGTGAAAAAGCACCCCTTCACGAATCTTGAATCTGTAGGTCTTTCCATCGTCAGAGACCGTCCACTCTGTTGCTAGCGATGGGACAAACTCGCTTGTACTATCGGTATCAAATTCGATTAGGGTTTCATAGATATTTAGTAGTTGCCCAGAACTTGCGGTATCATAGGCGTAGGCGGGATCCAAACTGGCAATATCGAAAGTTGTCGCTATGACAAACATATCGGGATTCTTGACTTCTGACGTGTCGTCATTACAGCCGGAAAAGACTAATAGAGGGAAACATATGGTAATTATGATCATAATGGCTACCGTTTTCTTTATCATTTCCTTCCTCACAGGTATTTGAGTTAGGTCAACTGACATTGCCATACTATCATCAAAACTAGCTTATAGCAAGTATTAAGGATTTGGCGGGCTTGTTTGGAATGCTTGCCCCTTTTTTCACGATGCTATAGAAAAGTCGTCAGGCAACAGAGAGTGATTTTTATCTTATTGACACTGATAACTAGATAGAATAGGGGACCCAGGTTTCTGATGTCTACGTCAGCAGTATCAGCATGAACAAGACAATGAGTAGCTGTGGTTGTATTTGGTCTACTGTGTAAGCCGCAGGTGGTATAATTATATGACCCCTATTATTCTGGGTGGGATCCCCAATGCCGCGTAGAAGAAAACCGGTGTCCTTCCGCACTTCAGAGGTATCACATGCCGTCGGCGCTACCTATAACCAGCTTGTGTACTGGGACAAGACAGGCCTCGTGAAGCCGAGTGTGAGAGCAGCATCCGGAAGAGGTTCGCGCCGTCGCTATTCTGTGGAGGACATCTTCGAGCTGAAAATACTGATGAAGTTGCTGGATAGCTCGCTGTCTCTACACCGGATACGGTCGAGTTTCCGCTTTATACGAGGTCAATCCAGGGCTTTATCATCCTTTGTAGTGCTCACTGATGGAAAGACCGTCTATTTCTACGAGGACTACGATGTTCTCGTAGATACGTTGAAGAAGGGCCAGACAGTATTACGTGTCGCGGTTCAAGACCTGATCGCAGAAGTACAGGCCAAGCTGACCGGTGGGAGGTGAATATGGAAGGTGCGCAGCCTGCGCCAGATGCAGAATATGGCAGCGGCCGTGCCTGAATTATCGTGCATTCTTTGGCCGGCCGTGCTGGCAGACGAGCAAACTAGTTGATATAATCTTGTATAACCTTGGCATAATACAGGCAAGGAGGTGACAGACATGTGTAGCACCTGCAGACGCCATCACCCGGAGCTATACACGGATAAACCTGCAGAGAAGCCAGGAAAAGGAAAGAAAGCAACTTCCAAGAAGAAGTAGGCAACTGCTGGAAGTGGTAGCAGCTATATTTGAATCGTAAGTGACAGAGAATCTCGTCTCGAAAAAGGTTCATTTACCTGAGAAGATGGCTGCAATCCTAACAATAGCCGATACTATCTCGATTCCCATTAGCATCAGTGGGGAATACGCACTGGGGCGGTCTTCACCGGACTGATATCCCAGGATAGAAAGCACCGCGCTGACACTGAACGATGCAGCTATTCTAGCTAGCTTGATTTGCCCTCCGGAATACTGCTCCTCCAAATAACAACACCAGCAACTGAATACTCACGAGAAGTCTCGAACGCCGGAAACGGCTGCCCCCCAGGAATATGCGTCCAGGTTTTCAACGGTGTGTAACCCAAAAAGCCAAAACAGGGAGCACCATATCTACTATACGACCGACCCCAGATATGTGGAATTTATGGCCATAATTGTGTGGTACCCTTTGCAGAGGTGTAATATACTGGCTTCTTCATGTGAGCTATGTCAGGTCAAGCATTGATATTGACAACAAAAGCGCGGATGGCTATTCTGTGCTTAAGATGCCAATATCAAGGGGGTTCGTATGGACTTAACGCCAGAAGAGAAGAAGAGAATATATGAAGAAGAGAAGGCGCGAGTTGAGGCGCGGGAGAAGATAGAGCGGGAGAGACTCACAGAGCCAGCTGGTACGAGCACAGGACTATCGCCAAATACTGCCGGACTGCTGTGCTATGTTGGCGCGTGGATAAGCGGCATCATCTTTCTTGTTTTGGAGCAGAGAAACAAATTTGTTCGTTTCCACGCGGTGCAGTCAATTGTTGCTTTTGGCGCCATTACAGTCGCTGGGGTTTTGCTTGGCTTGATACCAGTAGTCGGTGTTGCCTTCTCCTCAATCATAGGGATTATTGGGTTCATTGTTTGGATAATAATGATGGTCAAGGCTTCGAGTGGTGAGTGGTATAAACTACCGTGGGCGGGTGATGTTGCTGAGAAGGTAGTCGCTTCATCAGGGGTAACGGGTGAAGGGTCTGAACCTCTACCTTCAGAACCATCATTGCAATCAGAGGCAGCAGCGCCTGCGCCACCACGTGCTGCCGAATCGGGCGAGCGAACCGAAGAAAGAAGACGTCGGCATTTCAGAAGTAGAAGTGGAAGAATAGTGGCTTCCGCTTTTGCCATCGCCTGGAGTATCGTTTTACTAATATTCTTCAACTTTTTCAATCAATACGTAGCCTATTATCAGTCGGAAACAGTAGGTGGCGTTACTACGTGGACGAGATATCCGTTCTTCACGGAGGACGTGAACCTATGGCTGCCGATCCTCACAACCACCCTGATCGTAGCTATTATCGGTCACATTATCCTAATTATCTTTGACAGGTATATACTGCGTGAGATAATTCATATTGTCATAGATGCATTTGCGCTTTGGACAACTGCAACTCTTCTATCCATCTTCCCTTTCGACTTCAGTGTAATACCTAACCCTACTGCGGTTGATGCCACTAATTTAGGCGTCAGGATATTCTTGATTCTTATTTCAGTTGGGATAGGAATCGCAATACTGGTTAGGGTGATAAAGTTAATTGTCGATGTAGTCAGGGGGACTGCTAGTTACGAGGAGCATATCTAACAGTCAGTTCTGTGAAGCTGACCGCCTATATGGTTAGAGGGCCTGTTCTTGCATTATGCCGCTTCTTACCCCTAGTATAATTAAGCAGAGGCAAGACCAAAGACAAGGAGGTGTCGTATGAATAGAACGATAATAATAGTAGTAGCGATAGTGGTGGTGGTAGCGGCAGTCTCTACCGTGGTAGCTTTGAGGGGTTGGCCGGGAGGTCTTATTGGGTCTGGGAATCTCGAAACCAAAGAATATGCTTTCGCTGATTTCACTCAAGTTGAGATCAGCTCCGCTTTTGAATTCGAGATTCAACAATCCAGTTCATATAACATAAGCGTAACTGCGGACGATAATGTAATGGACTACGTCCAGGTTTCCAAGGATGGGCAAACTCTAAAGATAGGGCTTAGGACGATCACATGGTTTGGCCCCGTGACTTTGAAGGCTTCGGTAGCTATGCCTCAGCTTCTCGGCCTGACTGTCTCTGGAGCATCGCGCGGTGATATATATGACTTCAGTTCAACTGAGGATGTGGATATCACGGTATCTGGAGCCAGCAGGGTTAATGGTGATATCACAGCAGGCGATATTGAGTTTGAGGTAAGCGGAGCAAGCGCCATTCAGCTGGAAGGCTCTGCCAACAACATATTCGCTGAGGTGAGTGGCGCTAGCCGTTTCAATCTTGGCAGTTTCACGGTTGGCAATGCCGACGTCAGTTTCAGTGGTGCCAGTTCGGGCACTATAAACCTGGATGGCAGACTGGATGCTGACCTTAGTGGTGCATCAAGACTATCATACATTGGCGAGCCTACAATGGGCAACATCAGTACATCCGGTGCGTCCACAATTAGTCAGAAATAGAAACTTGACCCGTGTGACCGAATCTGGGCCGCGTCAATATGGTTCGCATTGGTCAGCCCCAGGTGGAAAAGTAGGGAACTAGCTGACATGGACTTGTGTAATACAGACAAAGAGGTCATGGATATGTGTAGCACCTGCAAGGCCTACAACCCGGGGGCGATCCGCCAGCAGACCTACAGCGAAGCCGGCGAAGAAGAGAGCACGGGCCAGGAAGAAATAGCAGGGCGCTTGAAGTGGCAGCAGCTAGACTTGAACCGCAGGGGATAGGCGGTCAGTCTCGGAAAAGATTCATTTGGTCGAGAAAATAGCTGCAATCCCAACAATCGCCAGTACTAGACCGATTCCCAATAGTATTATTGGGAAGTAGCCACTGCGAGGGTCTAGGCTGGACAGATATGCCAGGATAAAAAGCACTGCGCTAAGACCGAACGGTGCAACGATTCTAGCTACCTTCATTTTGGTGCCCTCCTTCCAAATTCGTTAACCATTTAGACACGCCTTCTCCTGTTTCTGTCTTTCGGCAAATCTATACATTCCAAGAACAACTAGTAACGTGACGGCGATACCAACTGACATACACGGATCCATCACTGCCATGAATAATACAATGAGTGCTGTGGCAAGACAGCAGACAGGCTCTCCATTTCAGTTTTCACCAAATTCTTGATGAATCTTGTCGGAGACATGAGCGCTCCTGTGCCACTACCAGGACAAGAAAATCCGGAAAAGGTTGCATTATTCGATTGTATTTCACATATCCGCGAGATGAAGCCCTTGTCTGGGATTTGTGTGGCAATCTGTTGCGGGATTTGAGTAGTGCCTCGGGGAATTATAGAGGATCTATCTTTATTGGTGGCAACCGGCGGACTTGAACCAGTGGCACAGCAACTACTCAGCGATGGTCTGCCGAATGCTTGTTTAGGCGCTGTCCTGTGGGTGGACTTTTGTTTCGGTTGCCCGTCTGCCTTATTTACGCCTAAGAGATAGTAGGTTGACATTGGAAGTTGCTATCAGCGAGATTCCAACAATCCCCATGACTGTGGAAATACCCGTGGTATTTTCTCCCAGGATATCGCCATCAAACATAAAGATGGCAGCTATTACTGCTATAACAAGGCCTGTTACCCACTGTGCGAAGAATACTTTCTTTCGCTTATTGCTTATTCCTTCTAGCTTTCCCTCTTTTCGCGCCCTCCAAGCCAACAATGCTACAACTGCCAATATAACACCAATAACAATAATCACAATCGGTATGCCATTTATCATCTTCAACACCTCCAATTATTGTCTTTCCAGCATAGTAAGTTTCATCTCCCCACGTTGTCAAGTGGGGGGAATTGTCGGCACCCGCCGAATCCGACCAGCCTGGAGGCCAGCCTAGAAGCGGATTCATTTGTTTGAGAGAATAGCTGACCTGCCCGCAACTGCGAGTGCTATCCCGATTACCATGCGGGAAGCGAACTTTCACGAAATAATTGTTTACACGCTGTCTATTCGTCGTTAAACAATAGTGAGCACTCCATCAAAGGAGACTCGACCCATCAATAACTCCTATCTAGCTCTATAGTCAGCCTCCTGTCGTAAAGGATACCGGTATAGTCATTAGAATGAGGAGCCACATGATAGCTCCGGCGGCAATTAGAGCAGCACCTAATGCCCGAAATCCGACCCGCGTGCTGCCCCGAAGTGTGACGATGCCGCCCGCAATCATCGCTGCGCCGAGTATACCCAATATCGCTATAATCCGGAATTCCATATCGAAGCTCACCTCCTACTGAAGTCGTAATGAATCTTCGTGATCCTTTCTAAATATCTTTAGGGGACATATATGACAAGATAAGAAGCACTGCACTAAGACTAAATGGTGAAATGATTTTAGCTAGCTTCATTTTGCCGCCCTCCTCCTAGATTGGTTAGCCATTTGGATACCCCTTCTCCTGTTTATGTCTTTTGGCAAATTCGTATACTGCAATAGCAACTAATAATATGGTGGCGATACCGAAAGACATATAGGGATCCATCATCGCCGTGAACAATACAAGGAGTACTGCGATAACAGCAAAGATGTTTTCTATGCCGGATTTCACTACACTCTTGATGAACCTTGTCAGACACATGAGCGCTCCCTTAGCAATACTAGAATGAAAAAATCCGAAAAAGGTTGCATTATTTCATTCCATTCCATATATCGGCCAGGATGAAGCCCTTGTCTAGAGTTTATGTGCTGATACTCTTGTGAAATTTCAGCAATCCCCTGATCAGTTGGACAGGATGGATGCTTGTTGGTGGTAGCGGCTGAACTGAAGCAGTTAATTGGCGATGTTTTTTTCCATTTCAATGAAGTCCACCTGCCCGATATGGGTGTTCCTGACTGTCTTGCTACTCTCTACAAAACCTGCTCTTTGATAGACCTTAATAGCGCGTTGGTTGAAAACGGCAACAGAAAGCCTGATGGTGTGTCTAGCCAATTTGTATTTTGATACCGCATATTCTACACACTGCGTCACGAATTCGTCACCCAAGCCTCGGCCAGTTAAATCAGGTCTTAGCCCCAGTGATAGCCAGAATTCATCGTTTTCAGTATAAAAAGATGCCCATCCTACCA
>CAYFSE010000064.1:0-3034 GCA_964345725.1 uncultured Dehalococcoidales bacterium | reverse complement strand
TAGACTCTGAAGTGATATGGATGGAAGCTAGAGATTACATCGCGATTATCACTGTATCGTGCGGGATGATCTTGTTAGCTCTTGAAGTCGATTCGCTTGTCGGGGGGATTCTTATTGCTGTAATCTCTTATTACTTCGGTATCGGACATTGCAAGAGAAGACAATGCAAAAAAGCTATGCCCCCAAAACTCAGTTGGGTTTGGTCATTTGTTGAGACTTGGTGAATAGGCGAAGCACCTGTTCGGGGAGCTTTGGGAGCTTAATGATCGCCCGAAACCCCGGCAGAATGCGATCGATATCGGCCTTTGATTTACCGTCAGCGGCGAAGGGGGTTCTCCCCAATTCGGAGAAGAGTTGTTCAAGGTTGGCCTTGCCGTCAAGGAGGACCTCCATATAGTCTGGGTTGTGCAGGTTCTTCACCAACGGCGTATCGGCCAGCATCGTACGCAGCATCCGACTCATGGAGTTGTTCCCTGTTTTTCGGCGTTGACCGCGCCTCAGCCCGCGGAAAAACTGTTCCAGGATATTGTTTGTGCGCTGGGGGTAGATGGTAACTTTGCCGGTGGGGGTGTCCACTTCGATGGGATCTGCGAAGAGTTTCTCACCGTACTTGTCGATCTGCTCGGCTATCTTGCGGCTGCGAGGGTCAGCAACAAGTTCGGGGTCCTCATCGAGTCGGCGGCGGAACAACTCCACACCCTGTTGGATGGTGGAGATGGCTTCGGGGGTGCCGTCATCGTTGAGGCCGCTGCCGCCACCAGGCGAGGCAATACGCATGGCCTTACGGAGACGTTCGAATGTTTCCGATCGCCAACGTAGCTCCTTTACCGTGTGATGAAGTACGCTATCTTTGGCAACCTCTGAGACGACCCGTGCCAGTTTGAAAAGGGGTTTATTGTTGTTTCGATCATCGTTGAGGTGTTGTTCCAGGATTTGCGGCAAACGCTCGTGCAGATCCAGGAGCCTTTCAGCGAAGTGCAGCAGCGGACGGTCGAAGGGGAAGCCATAGCCATCTGCTGTGAGCTTGCCCTGAAGGGCCCACAAGGCCAGTGAATAGCAGCAGGCCAGAGCAAGGAGGCCCTTGTCTTTCGGGGGATCCACTGAGTGAATGGCCTTTGCAAGCCCTGTGAGCTGAGTGCATTGCTCAGTGAGGCGCTGCCTCGCATCCCGCACCAGGGCCCGCAACCGCGAGGTGGATGCATGGCTACGAAGACGATTTCTGAGTTCCCGGTAGGCCGGCTCTAGAAAGTCCTTGCCGATATCACGCAAGAAGTGAAAGTGGCAGATAAAGTCGGGAGTATGGGGAAAGACCTCGGCCATGGCTTTACAAAGGCCGGTGCCCATGTCGTGGACGCAGGCCCTGGGGGTTCCATAGGTCCCCTGGAGGTCTCGGAGGAAAGGGGTAATGTGGGCGCAGCTCTCGCTGGGCACCTTCACATTGGCCAGAACGATTTTACTCAGGCCATCGAGTCCTGTCATCAATGCAGGGGCATCGCCCTCGTGTGTGGCGTCCAGGTGCAGGACATAGCCACCGGCGCGTGTCATGCGCCGGCGAATCCGCGGTGTTGCCTGGCGATGAGCCATGGCGAGAAAGGAGATGAATTTCCGCCCCAGGTAATCCACCTCCGAGGCGCAAAGTTGCACATTTCGGGCAACTAGTTCGGCGCGGACCTCCTCTGTGCTGCGATGCCGCAAAAACAGTGCACGCCCGATGAAGACCACGACATCGTAGGCGACATTGCAGCGAGGTGGAACGAGCCCGATCAGGGTGTCGGAATCAAAGACCCGGGAGCAGGCCGGGCATTGAAACAGCGTCTCGTGGGCGATGAAGGGACCGGTCAGGCTCAGCACGGTCTTTCGCCGGGTCTTCTGCACAACAAGCGGGACGCCACAGAGACAGGCTTTTCTTTGCGGGGCGAAGCGAATCACCGGCGGTTGCGGAAACAGAGCACAGGGCAACGTCTCTTGCGAGAGTCGCTCCAGGCAGCGGCTCAATGCCTGCAAGGCGTGTGCGCCGCAGTTTACGTCGTTTTTTTTAGCCCATGTAGATCGAAGAACCTTTGGATCTGCGCCGCCTCGACAGTGACGTTCTGGGTGGTTGAAAGCGTTTTGGCCAGTTGCTTGAAACTGGCTTGGGGGTTGCGGATAAACGCTACCAAGACCAATACGGCAATCTCGGCGGGAAGTGGAGCCGGGGGCAGGTCTTTTAGGGCCATGGCCCGGCGTTGGCCAGCTGCGGTATGAGGGTCGGCAGCAAGGTAGACATAGCAGCGCCCTGCCTTGTCCCGCTGAAGTTTTCCCCGACGGCAGAGCTGGACCAGGATCGTGTGGCAGCGGCAGCGGAGTTTCTCGCCTAGCATCTCCGCCGTCATGCCGGCCGCACTGCGCGAGGTCAACTCGATGAGGGTGCTGGTGAGGCTGCCAGCCCGGGAGAATCCGATGTCGCGGTAGAACCACAGGCCGTCGCGGCTGAATCGAGGGATCGCCCGGAGGGTGTACCATTTCCCGTTGTGAGTAAAACTGCTGTAATATCCGGTCCTGCTCAAAAAGCGACGGACGGAAGGAATGGAGTAGTCCATTTCGGCGGCAAGCGGTTCGATCATCCAGCAGGGCTGTTTTGCGAATAGGGAGGCGAGGCGTTGGCCTGCTTGGGGATGGGCAACCATATTGGCCTCCTGATAAAGTAATGCAACATCTTCCAAAAGCCCGGTCTTCATGCAATACTTTATCAGGACAAACCCGATTTGGCAATGCCTTATTTTGGAAGCTCAAATCGAAGTCGAAACCCATTATTTCTTTTAAATTCACCATGTTATTCGATAAACGAATACCTCAGTGAAGCCCATGCTATTCTGGGGTGCCCTTGTGAAATTTGAGAAAGTATGGCATAGATAAAGACGTAGATAATTGATATTCAATGATATTTATCGATCCAACTGACATTTGTGGCCATAGCGATTAAGTATTCGGTTGAAGGTTCCATTGTAGATAGCACATCGGACTCTGAGCATGGCATTACCGTTTTCTTTTACCC
>CAYFSE010000063.1:0-4487 GCA_964345725.1 uncultured Dehalococcoidales bacterium | reverse complement strand
TAGGTTGGACCGTGCCGACGTCCACAGCGCCCCGTAGTTCGCGTTCTCTTCTCTGCCCACAAGAGTGCCTCCTCTCACTCTGAATTGCAGTGCTCCGCAAGCTAATTGCCATCACGGTCTGGCATGACCAGCATAACCGTCTAATGCCGTTGATCTTAGATCCGGCGTTTGGCGGATACTCCAGCGGCAACGGGCGGGCGCCCTTGTTCACCTCACTTCGCCTGAGAATCAACCTGACCCATTCTAGCAGTTTTGTCCAAGTCAGTGTGGCAGTTGCCCACATGACAGCCTGTGATCAGTTACATGGCGGGATGCAGATTCGTCGCCGTTGATGGGAGAGGAGCAAAGTGAGGGTGAAATTCCCCCCCACTCAACGCTCTGCCTGTAGCCAGGCGGTCTCGGGCACTTTTATCTTTTCTGTTGTGTAACGCTCCGACCTGATTTGAGAGTGATAATAAGCATTGCTGCCAGTATGCATGCGGCACCACCCAGGGTCCGCAGTGTCAGCTGGTTTCCACCAATGACAACAGCGAATAATCCGGCGAAGACTGGCTCCATCGTCATTACTACCGCTGCGCGAGTTGCTGACACAAGTGACTGAGCCCACGTCTGTACAAGGAAAGCCACGGCGGTTGCCAGTACTCCTGTAATACCTATAGCTTTCCATACTTCAGCATCGGGCGGCAGGGCAATTCCTCCAGGTATAGCAGCTATGAGTGATATTAGGGCGAGAGCCCCAATTTGAAGCAGGGCAAAGGTATAGGGCTGGTGTTGTGAAGACCATTCACCCAAGCCAACTATATGAATAGCGAAGAATACGGCGCAACCTAGTGTGAGCAGCTCGCCGATTCCAACTGACCAACCGTTGAGGCTCAGCAATGCCAAGCCCGCAGTAGCTAGTGCTACTACCATCCACGTATTGCGACTGGTTTTACGGCGAAGAAATATCCATGACATAATCGGGGTAAGAACGACAAACATGCCGGTGATAAAGCCCGAAATGGCTGCCGATGTATAGCGCAAGCCGTATGTTTGAGCAATATAACCCAGCCCAAGCATTGTGCCCAGTCCAACGCCGCGCAGTGATTCGAGACGTGTCACGTCACGTAGACAGGTCGGACGCAAGGCAATCATTATGACACTAGCTACCACGAAGCGCCACGCTAGAAAGTCCATGACTGGCATGCGTGCTACGGCATCTTGTACAACAAGAAAGGTATAGCCCCAGACTGCCGTTATCCCAACAAGGGCAACTGAGGCAATCATTGGTGATGATTTCCAATTCCCTGGCATGTTGTTCTGTATTATGTGTGATGCCAAGTCATCAGTCTACCATACGTGAGTTGTATGGGTTAAGCGGGGGATCGCCCATAATTGCTGAACAGTTGAGCTAGAGGCAAGCCCGAAAGTCCCGCTTATGTCACCGCAGCTCCACCGCTCACATAGTGATACCAGCTCCGATCAAAGTAGTGACTCCTAACCAGTCAACACTCTCTCATATGTCCGCTCTTCGCGCCTTCGTACTTATATTGAGCGTCAAACTCATTGAGCGGAAGAGCTCCTCTAATGGGCCACTTGACAAGATTTCTGGGGGTGATATAATGTGGTAAAGTACTTTGTGAGGCAAAGTATGCCCTCAAATAACCCATTAGAAGGAGGTTCAAAATGGTATCAGACGTCAATTTGAAGGAAATCCAGCGCAAAGTCTACCTGTCATTCTTCCAGGACGGTCTTTGGGACATCTTCCTAGGGCTTTTTGTACTGGGGTGGGGTCTTGCCATACTTACTGACGGGACCTACCTGCCGGGTGTGTTGTTTGTGTCCCTCTATTTCTTGGTATGGGGCATTAAGAAATGGCTGACCTACCCTCGAATAGGCTATGTTAAATTCAGTGAGACAAGCCGGAGAAGAATAACGGCGAGGTTTGTTATTCTCGGGGTGGTGGTGCTCTTGATTGGGGTAATGGCAGCCCTATTGTGGGGGCTCGGCACGAGGCCACAGTGGCTCGCTGACCACTTTCCGTTGATATTCAACGGAATGCTGGCCGCAATCGTGTGTTTTGTCGCCTACTGGGCAAGAGTCAATCGGTTCTACCCGTATGCGACGCTGATCTTTCTGGGAGCGGTTTTTCACGTGTGGCTAGGTATTCGATGGGAATTCGGCTTCATCGGCGCTGGCGGAATTATAGTGCTCATCGGCTTGGGGATATTGGTCAGGTTTCTGCGCAAGTATCCCAGGATGATTGAGGAGATACACGGTGAAGACCGGTAACAGCAGTAGTGGGATGGAGGAGCCTACGGCCAGAATTGACAAGCTAATCCATGAACCTTCACGATATCTGCTCATGGCCTACCTATATGTTGTAGAGGCTACCGATTTCTTGTTTCTGCTGCGTCAGACTGGCCTGACATGGGGCAACCTGTCTGCCCACCTAGGTAAGTTGGAAGCCGCTGGCTATGTGGCCATCCAGAAGGAGTTTCTAGGCAAAAAACCACACACTACTGTCCGACTTACCGATGAGGGGCGGAATGCTTTCGAGGAATATCGGGGAAACATGAAAAGAGTTCTTGAGAAACTACCGACCAAATAAGAGTTTGGGACCTCTGTGTCTCCCTCACCACCGTGAGATCTGCTAAACAATCGCTTCGGAGCTATCTCCGATATGGTACGATTCTAACAAGTGAAAGAAATACTCCGTGATAAATCAAGAGATGAATTGGCTCGCAGTCTCAACTCCTTGGGTATTAGAGCAAACCTGGCTGAACGCGGCCGAGTGGAAGAAAAAATAGAGAACTCATGGTATCAACGTTCTTTGGGCATCATAGACATACCGGGAGGGCTCGTCCGATGGATAAATATCTTGAAGAAAGATGCGAGTAAGAACAGCCCTCCCCTCTGGTGGGTTATTCTTTGTATACCGGATGAGAGACCCCTTACAAATCACAAAGCGGTTGACATCAAGACAACAAGGAAAAAGACATTTCCATTATTCGGGAGAGTAGTCGATGTGACTTGGAAAGGTAAAGATCATCATACCGGACTAGCCGAGGTTCTTTCCAGTGATGAAGCGGTAAAAGACTTGGCGAAGAAGATCGGCAATCTCACAATTCATAGTTATGCCAAAGAGTTTCAGGGGTGGACATTACAGGTAGATAGGCGATTCGACCCGACAAATCAGGATTGGGCAACTATTCAGAAGATCGCTGATTATATCCTTTCATCACCGCGTATGTTCTGACCAAAGCTAGATATTGGGTGAATAATCAGAGTTTGAAGGAGAAGGGAGACTGAGCCAAGCAAGCATACGCATCACTGGATGCTCCTCCGATATCGGTTCGAAGGTAGGAGACTAGTGTTTGCGGTGGCTAGAGAACAGTCGCTACCATAGCGTGAATCAGGTATCAGTTCGTTGCTGTGTTGGCTCTATCTGACCTGCGCCTTATCAGGTGAATGGCGAGAAATACCACAGCCATCATAGCCACGAAGGCAAGGACAATCCAGAAGGAGTACTCAGGTCCCACATCTTTGAACCCGAGCCTGGCCAAGGTCCCCAGGATGACTAGTGTTCCATCATAAACGATGAAAGACAATACGATGGCTAATACCGTCTTGTAGTAAGGGATGCGGACTGTGCCAGCAGCCACCGATGACACCTGCATTAACCCCGGAGTCAATCTGGCAGCAACTATCACCGGTATAGTCGATCTACCCAGCCTATGCTGAAATCGGTCAAGATTGCGCCTCAGGAATTTGGAACGTTTGCCGAGCCAGTCTGCAAATCTCGTGCCCAGCAGCCGACTTACCCAGTAAATCACACTCGTTCCCAGCAAGCTGCCGCCCAACAACATTATAAGGACAAGAAGTACCGGCCATGACAAGACTCCCGTTTTGTAGGTAGTAAAGAACACGACAGTGTCAAGTACGAATGGAAATGGAATACCAATGTCGGCTGACACGGCTAACAGGAATATGGCTACCAGCCCTGTAGGATTATCAACGCTTATGGAAGCAGCCAGTGTAGCAAGCGCTGCGTTGATCCAGTCGATCATAATATGATTCAGGCTATTGTTGCACAAAATGTACGTGGAGACAACGGCCAATTGGATCACCTCTGTGGGTAATGGCTTCGCGATCAGGACGTATCAGGCTCCGTATAGTAGAATACTGGCAGATGGATTCATACCGACATGCCACTTATGGAGACAGCTAATGCCAACGCGCGTACCACCGAGGTTTGCCCTGATATTCTGGCCTGCGGTGGACAGGTTTCTGAGGCTAGTCCAGGGCATCAAACCGCTGAAAACGGGTAATGACGACATCATTTGCTTCAGCCTTTGCCGCTATAAAGGCGTCACCAGGATGCTAAATGACGGCTCCGAAGTGAAAGCCGGAGACACAATCGTGGAGCTTCATTTGAACAACGAATGGTTTAAGAGAAGGCGCAACTTGAACTTAAGCGCCTCTCAATCGCCCCGCGAAGTCCTTCG
>CAYFSE010000062.1:0-4225 GCA_964345725.1 uncultured Dehalococcoidales bacterium | reverse complement strand
GCATAACCTGTCACACCATTTTCTATTAGGTCCTGTGCACGATGAGCCAGGCTCTTGCCTTTGGCCAAGTCTAGCTCACCCAATTCCAGTTTCGTCATGCCTACGGCTAATTCTATGCTCAGTAGCTTACGACGCACATCATTTACCATCTCTAACAACGAGTCTCGTTTATCTTCGACAAGGAACTCGGTGAAGCCAGCATCCCTTAATATCGGAACATAAAACTCTGGACTACCAGCCCCAGCTAGACAGACTACCCATCCCAACAATGACTGGATATCCCCTGGTAAGGGACCATTAATTGTCACATCGGTTATACCGAGTCTACCACTCTTGCGAAGAACACGCACCATCTCTTGAGCTGCCCTTTCTTTATCGGGGAATGTGCAGAAACTGCATTCTGATATAACGACATCAAAGCTATCGTTCTCAAAAGGTAATCTCTCAGCATCACCCTCTTCGAATGCTGTGACGTGAGATACGTTTTCATTTGAAGCGTAGTTTTGAGCAGATAGAAGGCTATCCCGCCTGTAGTCTAAACCGGTAACACGGCAGCCGAACTGTTTGGCTAGGTGCACAACTGAGGCACCACGCCCGCATGCGATATCGAGCACCCTATCACCAGGCTTCAATTCAACCACCATTCCAAGGTAGCTGGTAAGTTCCAAGCCGCCCGGATAAAGTATATCCCCCAATAACAGACGAACGATATCACTCTGGTAAAAGGTGGCGCAGCATGTCTTTATTTCGCGAGACTCTTCCCCTTCTATCACGATTATGCCTCCATCTTCGTGTTCCGGCGATATCCCAAGTTATTGTAGGCGCAAAATGGTATCGCCCTGCCGTCTGGTAGTAGCTGGTGTACACAGCATTTCATCAACCGCTTTAGGTCGAAGCTGTACTCGTCCATGAAGCCGTGTACCTGCACCGTGAAAAAGCGCTCCTTCAGCGGCTCGAAATCATCTAATGATGGTAGGCTAAGGTTACAGGTCACGCAGGTTAAAGCATTGTTGGTTGTTTCTGCACCCATAATCGTTGCCATGCTCCAGAGTGATTTCAGGGCCGACTTCAGTTCTTCTGAGAAGTCGATAGCTGTGCGGTTAGTTATTAAGTCAAGGTAGTCTTCCACATTCACCAGCCGTGCTATGGGGAGAACCTGATCCCCATATTTCAAAGCGTAGGTGCAGGCGGAGCAGGTGGGGTGAGGACAGGGTACGGGGAAGAAATCGCTGACACGGAACATTCCTCCAGTTTGGGCTTCTAGGCCGTGCAAAACGTCAGGGAGAGTAGTGCGGTGGAGAGCATCTGGATTATTCTGATACCGGCCGCAGAAGATTACCGGCTGGTAGCTTATTCCCAGTACTGCTGGGTGTTTCAGCCCGTAACGCACAATATCACCAATTTCGCTGTCGTTGACACCTTGGTTAATCGTGGCTACCAGAATGGCATACATTCCTGCCTCAGCGAGGTGATCCAGAGCCTGCTGTTTTATGGCCAAAAGGTCACATCCCCGTAAGGCTTCATAAGCACGGGTAGTCAGACCATCAAACTGCAAATAGACGGTTGGCTCATAGCGAGCTAACTGATGGACGAAATCCGTATCCTGCGCAAGTCTGAGACCGTTGGTATTGAGCATGACATGCCGTACGTTATGTGATTTCGCTGTCTTCAGAATGTCCAGTATTTGCGGATGAATGGTCGGCTCACCACCGCTTATTTGGACAATCTCCGGTTCGCGCTCCGTCACCATTAATCTGTCGAGAATAGCCTCCACCTGCGTCAAACTCAAATCAGGTCCCTGGCCAGCGTTAGCAAAGCATGTAGGACAGTTCAGGTTACATCGGCCGGTAATCTCAATAAGACCAATACAGGTGTGCTGCTGATGTTCAGGACAGAGGCCACAATCGTTGGGACAACCGTCTTTCACTTTCGTAGCGAAATCATTTGGTATGGCTCCTGACCCATTAAATCTCAGTGAATTCGTATGCCAGTCGGCATCAGAAGAGACCAGTGCCTCATGCCAGCCATGCTCCGGGCAATACTTTTGCAGATACACGGCACGGTCATGTATCAGGACCTGGGCATCTACAAGCTTGCGGCACTCCGGACACAAGCTCCGTGTCAACTCAGGGAAAATGTCATGGCGCACTTTTGGTTTGTCGGATGTTATCATACCAGCTCCTTTTCAGTGCCTAATATGGGCAAGGCGCTTGATGACCTCACCCGATAGGCCTCCCAGTAGGCTCTTTACCAGAACAGCAGCGGACGCTTGCATACTCGCTGTAGAGTAAGTCGGGTATACGTGAATAACACTAGCGAGCTCGTCTACTCTAAATCCGCGCTTCATCGCTACAACCCATTCGTTAATCATCTCCCCGGCCTCTGCTGCTACGATGGTGACACCCAGAAGTTTCCGGTCTTTCCGGTAAATGAGTTTGAGAAAACCAATATACTCGGCCTCATTCAACGCCCGATCTACTCTTTTCATCGGCCAAGTATTGGTGAGTACATCATCACCCAGCTTCCTACGTGCCTGTTCCTCGGTCATACCTACGTGTGCAACTTCAGGGTCGGTGAAAGTAGTCCACGGTACCTGGTCGGTGATACCTTTGGACGAACCAGGGAGAAGAGCATTGCGTACCGCAATAAATCCCTGCCAGCCAGCGTAGTGGGAGAACTGGAATCCTCCTAGGCAGTCTCCGGCAGCATAAACATGGGCTTGACTTGTGCGCAAGTTCCTATCTACCAGAATGCCCTGCTCATCAAATCTTACCCCCGCCTTATCCAGATCGAGACCGTTTACATTCGGACACCGTCCGACTGCAACCAGTAGCGCATCACAGATTATCTCTTCCCTCTCGGCAGCTAAATGGATGTTACTCCCATCTTGCCAGGTTCGTTCAACATTAGAGTTGAGTTTGAGATCAATGCCCTCATTACAAAAGGTCTCAGCAATTATCATGGAGGCATCGTGGTCATCCTTGGGTAGTACCGAGTCACCACCCTCCACTAGAGTAACACTGGATCCGAGGCGATGAAAACCCTGGGCGATCTCACAGCCAATGGGACCACCTCCAATAACTACCAAGTGTTTTGGCAGGACATTGAGATCCCAGATATTCTGATATGTCAAGAATGAAGTCTTATTCAATCCTGCAATGGGGGGGATTAAGGGATGAGCTCCGGTGCAAATTAGCACATAGTTCGCTGATAGAAGTTGACCGCCAACAGAAAGCGTATGAGCATCGATGAAATGCGGTGCTCCCAAGAAAACATCCATTCCCTGGTTCCGCAAGCTCTCCGGTGTGGTATGGCTGTATATCTCGGCAATAACGCTGCGCACATGTTCCATAACCTGTTCCAAATCAACCGTGGCATCTACCGGTGCCAGGCCAAAGCGATCGGCGGTGCGCATTTGGTAGGCTACCTTCGCGCTTTTTATCAACGTTTTGCTCGGTACGCAGCCTGTCCAGGTGCAGTCACCGCCAATACGGTCTTTTTCTATGAAGGCAACTCGTGCGCCAAGCTGCACTGCGAATGGAGCAGCAATCAGCCCTGCGGCGCCACCACCAATGATGGCCAAATCATATGCATCGTTCATTCATCACCTCCAACGTCTGTCACATGGCGAATCTAGGAAGACAACACCAGTAATAGAACCATCCCTAGCTACCAAAGTTGCTGAAACCATGTTCCCGATAATGCCGTACTCAGCTATTGGCTTACAAGCTATACCTAACTCACTCCTCATCTGCTTTCCTTAATATTAGTGCTATCTGAGCTTTGTATTTGTGATCTTGATGTTGCATCAACTAATCGCGAAGAAAGTCGCTGATTTGTCCCTGGCGACGCTCTCGCACAGTTGCCGGATTTTGTCCGTAGTTCTTCACATCTATCAGAATGCTGAGAGAGGAGCCATTTTCGTTTTGTGTTTCTATATTCTCAATAGCTAGATAAGGCCTATACGTTGCCCTATACTGGTCGGACAATATGCATGTCTGTTCCGCAGCGGAACGCGTCTGTGCTATCAGGAAATAGAGTCCGAGTAATGCCCCGACTATTCCTATAACAGTCCATATCCGGTGAGCTGTATCCGAAACAATTACCTTCTGTATTACCTTCTTTATCTTCACTACCTCATTACCATTATATGCCCCTTTCGCCTGAAATAGAAGACCTCCAGAACTAGAAGTCAGTTTTTGGCTACGAAGATAATGTCAAAAGA
>CAYFSE010000061.1:0-8352 GCA_964345725.1 uncultured Dehalococcoidales bacterium | reverse complement strand
AACAGCATCACTTCACCAGCCATTACTGAGGCGCTTTGCCCGGCTGTATTGGTTCCGACACGGTGCATCAGCAGATGATTGTGAGGATCAGCTTGCAGTCCCAGTTTTTGTACCGCGCCGGACGACACGGGGAAAGCTGAAATGCCGCAAGCAAGTTTCATAGGATTGGTCTTCCACCTTGACAGAACAGACGTCAGTTTCCGTAGCGGGACTCCTGCCCCCATATCGGGACTGAAAGCTATTACTCCCGGCACAAATGCCAGTAAGGTCGCAGGTCTGAGGGACGCAGATCCAGACATCATTCCTCCCACTGTTGTCCAACAAAGTTCGTGTGATGATACAATAACGTAGCGATAGCTGTCAAAGCATCAATGGGAGTGGACATTGAATATAGGGTGATACTGTGATAACATCTCATATTGACCTTTGTATTGCTGGCCCCTGTAGCTCAGAGGATAGAGCACTGGCCTCCGGAGCCAGGTGCAAGGGTTCGAGTCCCTTCAGGGGCACTTTGCGATTAGGCTGTTTGAAAGTGTTGTTGTCTGAACTAGCTGGCGATACGTCAAGCAAACACGAAAGTACCCGAGATGCAACGGGAGATAGAAACTCAACAGCCTCTTTGTCTTACAGGGGGGAATCATGTCTAGGCTTCTTCAAGTAAGGTGGCATGGCAGGGGGGGGTTGGGAGCGGTGACTTCGGCGGAACTGGTTGCCCGTGCTGCTATAAGCGAAGGAAAGTATGGTCAGTCGTTCCCTAGTTTTGGACCTGAGCGGAGAGGAGCACCGGTCATTGCTTTTCTCAGGATAAGCGATGAAATCATCAGGACCAGGACGCCTATTCATGAACCTGATGTGGTGGTTGTTCTAGATCCCGGCTTGTTGCATGCGGTTGACATAGCCTCGGGGCTCAAGAAGAATGGCAAAATCATCATTAATTCCAGGAAATCGCCTGCTGAAGTGAGGTCTGAATTTGGCTACAAATGGCCCGTAGCTGCAGTTGACGCTACAAGAATCGCCAGAGAAACTATCGGAGTGCCCATCACTAACACTGCCATGATAGGCGCACTGCTCAAAGTCACAGAGGCGGTGAAACTTGCCCCTGTCGTTGAGCAGCTAAAGGAAAGATTTGGGGCGCGCGCTAAAGGGAATATCGAGGCTATGAATAGAGCCTACAGTGAGACTGTAATAGAGGAGTAACAAGTGACGGAGAAGAGGCTAAAGACTGGGTCTGATTTTAGCTGGACAGGTATGGAAGTTGGCAATGTAATTACAGAGGCGGGCAACGCTGCACTGCGGAGGACAGGGGACTGGAGGACCCAGAGGCCAGAAATTGATAAAGAAAAGTGTAACAAGTGTGGCCTATGCTGGCTTTATTGTCCTGACGCAGCCATAAAGCCTCTTGGTGACGGATATTATGAAACTGACCTCTTCTACTGTAAAGGCTGTGGGATCTGTGCCAAAGTGTGTCCCAAAGGGGCTATAACTATGACAGAGGAGGAGGAAAAGTGAGCAAGAGAGTGGGGCTAGAAGCTTCGCATGCTGCTGCCGAAGCAGCCAGAATGGCTGACGTTGATGTTATTGCCGCTTATCCCATAACACCACAGACACATATCCCTGAGCGGCTTGCTGAGATGGTAGCCGATGGAGAACTAAATGCTGCTTATATTCCGGTGGAGTCGGAGCACTCGGCCTTGAGCACGTGCCTTGGAGCTGCCGCAGTAGGGGCAAGGACATTCACTGCCACTGCAGGTCCAGGGTTGGAGTATATGCACAATGTGGTGTACGTCGCCTCATCCATGCGGCTGCCTGTGGTCATGACGGTGGCCAACCGGGCATTGTCCGCGCCACTGAGTATCTGGGGAGACCACTCCGATGCTATGTCTGTCAGGGATACGGGCTGGATACAGGTATTCTGTCAAAATAGCCAGGAGGCATTCGATATGACCCTCTGGGCTTTTCGTGTTGGTGAAGATCCTGGAGTTCTCTTGCCGGTAATGATTCATTTTGATGGATTTCACCTCACTCATGTAACGGAGCCAGTTATTCTGCCGGAACAAGAAGAAGTGGATAGGTTTCTCCCCAAGTTTCACTATCCCTTTGCTTTGCATCCCGACAACCCAATGACGCTTGGTGCTTTCGGGCCGCCCGACATATATTCGGAGGCAAAGGTGGCTCAGGAGATGGCGATCAGAAAGTCCAAGGCAGTCGCAATTCAAGTGTTCAAAGAATTTGGAGACATCTTCGGCCGTTATTATCACCCCGTGGAACCATACAAAACAGAAGGAGCCAAAACATTGCTTTTGACTATGGGGAGTTTCGGTGAGACGGCAAAGACTGCCATAGATGCAAAGAGGGACGAAGGGGAATCTGTAGGGCTCATCAACTTGCGTCTTTGGAGGCCTTTCCCATTCCAGGAACTTCGCCAGGCGGCGGAGAGTGCCAAGACTCTTATCGTCTTTGACCGATGTATCTCGTTCGGAGGCCCCGGGGGCCCGGTCTCTTCTGAAATCAGGTCGGCCTTATATAATCAAAATGAAAAAGAAAGGCCAAAGGTTGTGAGCTTCATAGGTGGCCTAGGGGGAAGGGACATGTCGGTAGAAGATTTCGAGTATGTTATTGATCGGGGTCGACAGATCGCAGAAAAGGGCTCAAAAGAGTTGTTTGAGACGGTTGGGATAAGAGGAAAGGTAGGGCCTATAAGGGGGTAAAAATGGAGGTGGGATCCGTAAAGTTTGGCAAAAACCTTGTGACCACAGAGGAGTTTCTGGCTGAGGGACATAGTTTTTGTACTGGCTGCGGCGAAGCTCTGGCATTGAGACTGGCCTGCAAAGCTCTCGGAAGGGATGTGATAATTGCCAACGCTACCGGGTGCACGGAGGTTTGCACCTCGCCGCTTCCCGTCACCTCATGGAGGGTTCCCTGGATACATACATTATTTGAAAATGTGGCTGCTACAGCTTCGGGCATAGAAGCAGGCTTGAAGATTTTGATGAAGAAAGGCAAGGTGCCCGAAAGGGATATCAAATGTGTGGCCGTAGCTGGAGACGGCGGCACAACCGACATAGGAATTCAAGCCTTGTCTGGGGCACTGGAAAGGAACCATGACTTCCTATACCTCTGTTTTGATAACGAAGCATATATGAATACTGGTATTCAGAGGTCAAGTGCTACTCCTTACGGAGCTTCGACTACCACGGCACCTGCAGGCAAGCTGAGCATTGGTCAGACTACCTGGAAAAAGAACATGCCCGAGATTGCTGCCGCCCATAACATTCCCTACGTAGCCACAGCCTGTCCCAGCTATCCTTTCGATTTGATGAACAAGGTCAGAAAGGGCGAGGAGGTTAAAGGGCCAGCTTACGTCCATATATTCTCTCCTTGCCCGATAGGTTGGAGACATGCCACCGATTTGGCTGTCGAAATAGGTCGGCTTGTCGTGGAGACAGGCATTTTCCCTCTCTATGAAGTGGAAAACGGACGATACAGATTAAATGTTGACCGTCCTAAACTTAGACCAGTTGCGGAATACTTGAAGACGCAAGGCCGGTTTCGTCATTTGCTGGATGAGGAAATTGCCAGGATTCAAGAGCACGTGGATGAAGAATATGCCAAGCTCAGGGCAAAGGTGGCCTGTTTTGCAGCTTGATTTCTTCCAAGCTAGCAGGGTTCATTGCTTCGATTCTCCTGGCCTACTATAATATTCCGCTATACGGGGTGTGGCGCAGCGGCTAGCGCGCATGGTTTGGGACCATGAGGTCGGTGGTTCAAATCCACTCACCCCGACCATAAATAGGAGATTAGAGGGTTGGACCTCACGGCTCAGGGTTAGGTTGCTGGTTCGTCTGGTCTTCAGCGATAAACTGAGTCACTTCTAAGCAGTGAGCTACAGAGAAATGTAACTCCAATATCCCACCACCGAAGAGTTCATCCTAGGAGCTTTTGCGGAACGTTTCTCAGAATATCTTCGGCTTCCCGGACAACTTTCTCCACCATATCGTTGACTTTTGGCATATCTTTAATTCGCTGCGCTACTTCACCGGCAGCCACCATCCATTTTTCCTTATTGCCTTCGAAGGTGGCTTTCATTGATTCGTTCTCAAATTCAGTCAACATATCAGGCGTCGAATAATCCTCTGGGATTCCCAGAAAAACACCGGGTGATTTCTGGAGGGTATTTGCGGCGTGTTCTATGCTGCGTGGTGTTTTCAACCACCGGGCAGGCCCGACATAACCGCGCGCCACAAGGGTTGCTCTATCGCCTGCGTCCACAACTTCCTGTTTCCACATCGGATGAAAATCACTTTCCTGTGTTGCCAGGAAGCGGGTCCCCATGAGCACACCGTCCGCACCCATTAGCAGCGCGGCCGCCAGTGTCTTGCCATCCGAGAATCCACCAGCACCAACAACCAGAGTAGCGTCGTCTTGTACTGCCTCTATCACTGCTGGAAGCAAAACCATTGAGTGAACTGGTTCCCACGAGGTATGGAAACCGCCTTCATGGCCAGAGGCTACTATTACGTCGACACCAGCTTTCTTAGCGCGCAAAGCTGCCCTAACAGATGGAACAATGTGGATCCATGTGAATCCTGCTCCCTTTATTTTATCTGCCCAGCCAAGAGGGTCGCCGGCGGATGTATACATCACCTTCAAATGGTTCTTTACATCTGGGTTCTCCTCGCGCACCCTGATAGCCGCATCCATCAGTATGTTCGAAGCCCAGAGAACTTCCTTTGAAACCATCACATTGAGCCCGAAAATACCGCCCCTATCTTTTACCAGTCTGTATGTCCGTTTCAGTACCTTTTCCATGAGTGTGCCTATGTCGTCTTCGGGGTCAGCTTCCCCGGTTCTGGCAAACTCGTTGTAAATCCATGGCTGATCATCTTTATTGAATACGCCACTTGTAGAAAGTAATCCGAGGACTCCTGCGTTGGCTGTGGCAACACATAGGTTGTTGTTGCTGAAAGGGCCCATGCCAGCTTGTATAATAGGATATTTGATCCCGACCAGTTCGCATAGTCTTGATTTAATCATAGAACCTCCTTCTCATATTTTTATTCTTACCTGGCATATCAGCATTTGCTTTTCACAAGAAGTTATGGCAAAGCTTTGTTGTTTTTCAAACTACTGTGCAGGCTGACCACGTAGGTAACAGCCGACTGCGGATTTGAACAAGTTCCTTCAATATCAATGTTAGGGTAAGCATATCAAATTGATCAAGAACAAAACCATGGCTCTCCGTAGCCTTTATGCCATCTTCCAGAATTCCCATTCGCTATTTTGAAAAGGTACTTTATCCATCCGGACCAAACACCACCCCGGACTCTCTCAGCTTCCTTATTTCTCCGTTGTCGAGAGACAAGATTTCACGCAGAATGCGCTCGGAATGTTCTCCAACAGCAACCGGTGGCGGGTCCTCAAGCCCTGCTCTACTATTAGAGAAACACAAAGGCGTGTTGACACAGGTCATCGTACCGAGGGTTGGGTGCTCTATGTTTACCAGCATTTCCCTGTCCTTGATTTGCTGCTCTTCATCTAGGGCTTGCGCTAAGGACAAGATAGGTCTTGCCACCAAACCGTGATCTTGAAGTAGCGCTACCGCATCCTTGACTTGTTCAAATCCCTGGAGCCACGTATCTAATATCCCTGCTAATTCCTCTCTGTGCTTGACCCGGCCACCCACCGTCTTAAAACGCGCTTCGACAGCCAGTTCCGGCCTTCCCATGCAGTCAGCAAGACGCTTCCACTCTTCATCTGTAATAAGAAACATAGCAACATAGCCATCCCGCCCCTTGAATGCACCAGCGGGGGCGACAGCTCCAGAAAAACTGCCGGCCATATAATGAAATTCCTCCTTACCTCCACTGAATATGTGTGTCTCTACTTGGTTACCGAGTACGGCAACCGCGCAATCTGCCAAGGCTATATCGATATACTCGCCCTGCCCTGTGACGCTCCGACGGTAGAGAGAAGCACATATAGCGCCGAACGCGTTTAGTGCCCCTAGGATATCAGTCACGGCAAAGCTAACAAACCGAGGGCGCTCCCCGGATTCACCCATCATGTAAGCTATACCGCGGCACGCCTGGATTATTACATCCAAAGCCATCTCCTTTGCATAGGGTCCCTTTTGCCCATACCCAGTAATGGAGCACATGATAATTGATGGGTTTGCTTCTTTCAACGAATCATAGTCCAGCCCCAATCTCGTCATAACCCCAGGACGAAAGTTTTCTACAACCACGTCACACACTTTGGCTAATGCCAGTACCAGCTCACGGGCACCTTTGGCTTTCAGGTCTATCGCAATACTCTTTTTTCCACAATGGTTGGTTATGTATTCAACCGACAACCCATTATGAGTGTAAGGTAATTCTCGTGCAGCCTTTCCCGATGGCCGCTCGATCGCAATGACTTCGCAACCGCAGTCGGCTAGATATCGCGTACAGAGCGGTCCTGTCACGACGTCAGTGATGTCTAATACGCGAACCCCGCTCAAGATCTTTTCATGAGTCTCTTTTTCCATTTTCATACCCTTGTCTGATGTGCCCCCATAAAGGATACCACTTGCTAAGTTAGTATTGCTGATATTCTAGCCTCAGGCGGGGGTGGCCGATAGTGCAGAGAGCTATGAGGCCGTATCTGATTGTACTCCTTGCGCCACTGCTCAGTCAATACCTTCGCCTCAATCTTCCAGGGATTGAATGCCTCGGGCTGGCACTTCCAATCGTAACGCAGGGATCTAATCCTACTTATTCTGCCGTTCTCAACATCAACGGTCGCGGGATTCGAGCCTATGCCAAAAGAGCAAGAACCAAGGCCTTTTATGAATGTTTTCTCTTCTTCGGCTTCCTTTCTGAGTTTCGCTCTTGCTTCAACCATCTTCTTCCCACCTTTCTCTCATCGATCTTCTAGTCTCTTTTGAAGCGTGCGGGTGAGCATCTGTCAATACTCTTCCCGCCGAAGCAACGAGTCGTCTTTTTCTGAGCCGCGAGTTAACTTCTTATTGAACCAGATTTTGGCCGCCAGTCAATGTGTTTCCTGTACGAATTGATCTTGCCTGACCCTGGTTCACCTACAACGAGCAGTGTCGCTAAAGGCCTGATGCCAAGGCAACTGCCGCGCCGATCCAGCAGAAGGCCGTGATGGCTATATTGCTAGCGTAGAAGGCTTTGGGTTTTGCAGTCATGAATTGCCAGAAATTGGGTCGGAGCCTCATGCTCACCAGATGTCCCAGAAGAAGCAAACAAGTGCCCACAATGGCTAGACCTGTGCCATTGGCGAACACCGAACTAAGTCTCTCAGAGAGTCCCCAGGATGCCCAGTTACCCATACCTGCCGCTGATGCCAGAACGCCGTAAAGGATGATACTGAGGTATCCTGCTGCAATACCGGTAGCAATCCGCGTCTTGACACTGCTCTCAAAACCTTTAAACAACAGGCTCGCCACCACGGTGAAGCCTAGCGCTTCCAGAAGGATTGCTGAGGCTGGGTTGACTATGAAGGGAGCAAAGGCAGGTTGGCCATAGATGAAGGCGCTCAGGGGCTTGAACAGGGCGGCGATCACTCCAAGCCAGAATACGAGTCTGGGCCTGCGATACATGACGACAAATGCTGCCATGATTGCCATGCCGATGCCCCCTGTAATCGCTCCTTTGTAGGCGAAGTGCACAAGGTGCAAGGCCCCGCCCAGGGTGGCTTCCACAAGGCCCCAGAGCGAACCAAAGACCAGAATCCCAATGACTACACGCAAAATGTCTCCTGACTGTGATACTGTTCTGAGTTTTCTCAATGCCTGCATGTTCTAGCTCGTTTCCCGAAGTTGCCACTCAGAATACCACGCCGCCTGTCGGCAGTCAACGGCCGAGGGCTCTCTGCTAACTGTGCAGAAATAGCTTCGCACCGCGACAAACCTGACGAGCATCTTTCTCCAATGGACCTCCACATTACCTGCGCTATAGGACACCTTCTGTATCATTTCAGTCTTTGTAGTGCCTCACGTATCCTCGAGCTCTAGCCGTAATGATATTGAGCCCAGCGGTGAATCACAGATTTGCCGATTCGTAGGCGAATGCGATGAAATCCCCGAAAAACTTGCAGAGGCCGAGATATAGACGAGTTCAAAGTGCGGCCAACGGAATTGCCTGTTGAGAATGATTTCGATTGGCCAGACCAATCGCTCGGCTATCTCAGTTCTACCGCATATGTTTATGAGGAAACTGCCAAAATACGCTCCCTGGTGTTGCCCATGTGGCCAGCTAGCGCATGGCTTTGCTTTTCATAAGCTCATTGGTATAATACCACGGGTGGAGCCATAGGTGAACCCTGTAACCTTGAAGAGTTACCACTGTC
>CAYFSE010000060.1:0-1972 GCA_964345725.1 uncultured Dehalococcoidales bacterium | reverse complement strand
TTCTACATTCTTCAGCTCCAGCTTGTGGATGATGTGGTGTAGGAAAGCGGTCTTTTTTGTTGTCGGCTCAAGGAGCACGAGCCTGGGCTGGGGCAAAAGGATTTTGAGCGGCAATCCTGGGAAGCCGGCACCTGTACCTACATCCAGAATGTTGAAATCTGGTTCTTCTACTTCTTCTTCTGACAAAGCTAGAGTGATGGTCAGGGAATCAAGGAAGTGCTTTACCTGCACGGAAGAGTAGTCTGTTATCGCTGTGAGGTTGATTCTCTCGTTCCATTCGATTAGCTCTTGGTAGTAGAGCTCAAATTGCTTTATCTGCCTGGGACTGAAGTCTATCCCCAGCTTGTCTGCTCCTTCAATAAGTTCTTTCATCGCCAGCCACGCCCAAAACTCACAGGTTGTTTAGCAGCGATTTCGCCTTGGACTGTCGAAGGCAATCTGATTTTATCATGACTGCCGCTCATAGTCCGACACGCTCACCGTGAGCAATTCAGATTTATGCTACTTGACAAATTAGTAAGATAAATCATATAATGCTGACATTGCTTATGCGGGAGGTGAGAATGGAACAGAAGGATAGTGGTGTAAGAGGCAGGTGTTTTGGCACTGCTTCACTCGGGCCCCGGGGGCAGTTGGTGATTCCTGTGGAAGCCCGAAAGGAACTTGGCATAGACACTGGCAGTAGACTTCTCGTTTTCGGTCCTCTTGGTGGGCGGGGACTTATCTTTATCAAAGTTGAGGCAGTAGAAGAGTTGCTGAACGTCATGAGCAGTCGGCTTGATGAGGTTACCACGTTCGTCAAGGAAAGTAGAACCGCAGATACTGGAATGAAGGGTGAAGACAATCGGAGTCAATGACCCGATTAGGATACACAGTAACGTATTCTTTGGCAGGAGAATACAGGGTTACTGCTATAATGAACATTTTGTCGCTTTAGAGAGGCGGTATAAAGAAAAATGAAAAGGAAGCGAATACTGATAATAACAATCTGCGTGGTTTGTATCGGTATCGTCATCGGTATCGTACTTACCAGGGGCGGCGGCCCCGAGGTTGCGCCGGATACTGTTGCTGTCACCCGAGGCGACATAGTGAAAACCGTTTTAGTGGATGGCACTTTGGAAATGCCTAGCAAGGCGTATTTATCATTTGGTGTTACCGGTAAAGTGACAGAGGTACTGGTTGGCGAAGGGGACAACGTGACGAAAGACGAGGTATTAGCTAGGCTCGACGCCCCGTCCCTGAACTCAAGTGTAGAGATGGCCGAGTTGCAGGTGGAAATAGCGAAGGAACAAGTCAAGGCAGCCCGAGCGCAATATGAAATCGCCGAGGAGAATCTGGACGATGGCGTGCCGGGTGTGTCCGAGGACGTGCTTGAGCTGCAAGTGGATGCAGCCAAGGCGAGCTGGGAAACAGCAAAGCTGAACTTGGAATTGGCAGAACTCAGTTTGGAGTCGGCAGAACTCAACCTGGAGAAGGCGGAGATAGTGGCTCCCTTCGACGGTGTGGTTGTTGACATCAACATAACTGAAGGGAGGGAAATCTCGACCACGGCATTGGCCACTCCGGCAATATCCCTGGTTGACACCAGCGAGATAGAGATGCGCGGCGCTATTGATGAGATAGATATTTCCATGGTGGAACTAAGCCAAGAGGCAAATATCCTGTTGGATGCCCTGCCTGACGAAGAAATAAAGGGCAGGGTGGCTTTCATCTCCCCGATAGGTACAACTCTGATCGGGGTGGTATCCTACGACACCACCATAACTTTGGAAAATCCCGTTGCAGAGCTCAGGGATGGCATGAGTGCCACTGCTGAAGTAATTATCGAGCGCCGTGACGATGTATTGATGATACCGAACAGAGCTATTCGGGGGACCCTGGAAACCCCAAAGGTTTTGGTGCTCGCAGATGAACAAGAGGAGGAACGGGAAATCACCTTGGGGTTAACTGATGGGATAAACACTGAAGTTCT
>CAYFSE010000059.1:0-30844 GCA_964345725.1 uncultured Dehalococcoidales bacterium | reverse complement strand
CCGTGGTTGTTCGGACGGATGTCCCAACTTGCGCGGGAGATCACCATTGCCACGGTGATGGAGTTCGGCACCGAGGAGATGGTGCGGCGTCTTTCCGATCCTTTTTGGTTCCAGGCGTTTGGCTGCGTCCTGGGCTACGACTGGCATTCCAGCGGCGTTACAACCACCGTCTGCGGCGCCTTGAAGGAAGGGATGCGAGGGCTGGAAAGTGAACTGGGCCTATTTGCGGCCGGGGGCAAGGGCCGGACCTCACGAAAAACTCCGCTAGAGATAGAAAACACCGGCCAGCACCTGAAGGTAAATCCTTCTTGTCTGGTCTACGCCAGCCGGATGTCAGCCAAGGTAGATAATTCCGCGCTTCAAGACGGCTACCAGCTTTACCACCACAGCTTCTTCTTCACCAAGGACGGCTCCTGGGCGGTCATCCAGCAAGGGATGAATGAGGCTAACCGCTATGCGCGGCGCTATCACTGGCTGGGAGAGAAGGTCAGCGACTTCGTCTGCGAGCCCGAGGCGGCTATTTGCGCCCAGAGCAAGGGTGAAGCATTGAACCTGGTGGCTCTGGAGAGTGCCAAGTCCAGGGAGGTCATTGCCCGGGTTGCTGCCGAAGAAAAGCCAGATAGCATTGTCAGCCAACTAAACAGGCTCAAGACCCTAGACCTGCCCCGGCGAGCTTATATCAGCCTGGAAGATATTCACCCTGACAGACTAAGCAAGATCTTCCTCAGTGCATATGAACACAAGCCGAAGAACTTCGAATCGCTACTAGCCCTGGACGGCATGGGAGCCAAAACTCTCCGTGCCTTGAGCCTCATTTCAGAGCTGGTTTACGACACTCCGGTTAGCCTGCGAGACCCGGCGAGCTACAGCTTTGCTCATGGCGGCAAAGATGGCTATCCTTATCCTATGGACAGGAAGACATACGATGACAGCATCCAGTTTCTGACTCAGGCGGTGGAAAAGGCTAAGATTGGGGATAGGGAAAAGCTGGAAGCGCTTAGAAAACTCAGGGCATGGCAGTGAGGGTTGCTTCGCTATCACCGTCACCTTAGTCCCCTCCCATCAAGGGAGAGGAAATTTAGGTCGAAGCGACATGATGACAATGAAGATATTCTCCCGACAAGATCCAATGATAAGGTATACCAATGGCTGACTTTGACATCGCAGCTTATGTTTCCCGCATTGAGGCGAACCGCTCGGTCAAGGATGCCTTAATGCAGAGCTTGAAGACGCGCCGACCTCCATATCGCATATCTGTGACCGACCTGCTTAACCTCAAACAGGCTTACTTCAAGAGAAAGTATCCTGAAATCACTCCGCCTCTGGAGAAACAACAGCTTATGTGGGCCGGCACGGGCTTTCACAAGACTTTCGGCTCCGCTGTATCCAGCGAGGAATACCTGGAGCAATTTGTAGAAGCCGAGGGTATAGTTGGAAAGATTGACATCTATGAAAAGATCCCCGTGGAAGTCAAGACAACGTCCACACCTGTAGACACCAAGGATTTGCTGCAGTACAGGCCGACTTATATCGAGCAACTGGGCATGTACTGCGCTATGGTCAATGCCCACGAGGGAGAAATCATCATCTATCAGCGCCCTGTGGAAGAACCGCCTTCGATTTCTCCACTGGTTGTCTATCACGTTTCTTTCCCCGACCTGAAAGCAATTCGAGAGGAAATGTGGCGGAGAAGAGATCTTCTGGTGCAAGCGCTCATTGCCAACGACCCAAGCAACCTTCCCGTTTGTCCCTGGCTGAATAAGCAATGCGATTATTCGCAGGTATGCGACTGCGCAACTACATCGGTGTCAGCTTCACATGAGATAGCTGATCTGGCCGGGGAGATTCATGTTGATAGCACAACTTGCGAGCAACTCTTCAGCAAGATGGCTGGAGCTCAGCCATCCCAACTGTTTGCCATCAACGATATCGTCTTTCCTCGGAAAGCCTATTTCGGGCGCCTTAAGCTGCAGGCAACCGCTCCGGGCGAAGAAGTCCGCGAGGAGAAGCAAGAGTATCTGCGTTCCATGGATGAGCTTGGCTTCCTCGATGCCCTCCGCGATTCGTTACGCTACGGTGCGCCAGGCGAGGCGCAGAGGGTTCCCGTGAAACATGCGCCGCTGGCCGACCTGGTCCAAACCTGGCAGAGCTTGCCTACTATCTTACGCGGGCCGAAATTATCTTCACTGGTGGAAAGAGAACGATTGCCCAGAGCATTCCCTCATTATTTCTTGCGGCTGGCATTTGATTGTGCCTTGACTGAGAACGCAAAAGGCAGGCTGCTCCTCTATTATGTGAGAGTTCCCAGAGAGGATGCCAAGCTAATGGTCTATGATGTGAATTTCAGGAATTTGAATGCTGTTAAAGCCGAGGCACTACGGCGGCTGGAGCTCCTAGGGAAGGCAACATCGCCACGGCACCTTCCTAAATGCCCTTCATGGATGTGCCCCCACTGCGACTACAGGCTTGAATGTGGCGAGGCATAACATGGGCATGAATCTGGCACGGATTTAGTCTGTTGAGTGGCTCGGTGTGAAACCCGCCGCAAAGGTAACTTACGTTGCAAAGGGCAGAAGCAAGGTTTACGTATATACAAGTCATACGAAATTGCCAGTGCGCGATTGAGCCTATAGGAGGCACGGAAATGCTAACAGGAATACATTTTCTCTTGAGCTATAAATGCGATTCGGAATGCGACCATTGCTTCGTATATAGCAGCCCAAAGGCAAAGGGAACCTTCACACTGGACCAGATGAAAAAGGTCTTCGATGAGTTAGCCAAAATTGAGACAATAGAATGGGTATATTTTGAAGGTGGGGAACCCTTTCTGTTTTACCCTCTGATGTGTGAGGGCATCAGGATTGCCCATGATATGGGATTCAAGACCGGAATAGTGACCAACGCATACTGGGCAACGTCAGAGGAGGACACAGAACTGTGGCTGAAGCCACTCCGGGATTTGGGACTGTCCGATATAAGCATAAGCGATGATGAGTTTCATCATGAGGAAAAGGCGGCGAGTCCCGCCAAGCATGCCTTGAACGCCGCGAGGAAGTTGGGCATGCGCTATGGGTCAATTTCTATTGATGAGCCCACGGTTGCAGAGGCTGTTGACAAGGAGCAGGGGAAAGGAAAGCCGGTTATTGGCGGAGGTGCCATGTTTAGAGGGAGAGCAGTTGAGAAGTTGATGGAAGGTCTTCCCCAGAGACCGTGGCATGAGTTGACAGAATGTCCTTACGAGGACCTCAGGGATCCTAAGAGGGTACATCTGGACAAATATGGCAACATCCATCTCTGTCAAGGTTTAAGTATGAGCAACATGTGGGATGTCCCGCTGTCGAAGATAGTCAAGCAGTACGATGCTGACTCCCACCCAATCTGTAGAGCGCTAGTCAACGGGGGCCCTGCCCTTCTGGCTAAAGAACACGATGTCCAGCACGAAGCTGAATTTGTTGATGCATGCCATATGTGCTACCTTGTTCGCCGGGCGTTGATAAACAGGTTCCCACAGTACCTGGCGCCGAGGCTAGTCTACGGACTGAAATAAGAACCGTCAGCTAAATATGACATTGCGTGATGAATTCGTGCCTTGTCATACTCACCCAAACGGTCCGCTAGCGCTCCAGCCTTCCCCATGGTAGAAATATTAGGCAGAGTCACCAAAGAAAGGAGGGAATAATATGAGCCTATCTGATGAACAGAGAATCGTGTCCATAATGAGAGACAATTTTCTCCATGCGAATCTCGCCACCTGCGATGGTGACCAACCAAGAGTCCGCACGGTATCACCCGTAGTCGAAGACGATATGTCTATCTGGGTGACAACCCGCAGCACTTCCAGAAAGGTAAAACAATTGCGAGAGAATCCCAAGATTTGTCTTGCTTTTGTGGAACCGCCTGACGGAGATAAGGCCGCCACCGTCATCGGTGAAGCCGTGATAATCCCGGATGTGGAAAAGAGGCAAAGAGTGTGGAAGTTGGCACCGTTCGATTTGTACGAACATTTCCCCAATGGTCCAGACTCCGATGATTTTTGCTTGCTGAAGATCATCGTAAAGAGGATCGAATGGAGAGAAATCGGGACAGGTGCAGCGAGAATCTATGAGCCGCCTCAAGAATGAACCGGAACATGAGGCATGCAAGAAGATTACTGCACCTCATAGTGACTGAGCACAGCTGGCTTCGTATATTTGGCCCTTCGGTCGATCTCCTCGGTTAGCTGGGTACTTTATCGCGACGAAACCGTCAGATTGAATGAGATGAAACCATTGATAGAAACTCACGACATGGAGCCGGCCGACGAGCACTTCGTCGGCACGTGTACACATACACATGAATCAGAGGAGATGGATTCGTCTGCCGGCAGGCGGCTGGCATGGCTGAGAGCCAAGCATGCAAACGGCTCACGAGTTAGGGTCGCCAATCTTGCTGGCAAATTAGCCGGGTTCTTGCATGTCATCCCGATTGAATTCTGTCCACGGGACCGCTGGGACGCGACTTGCTGGTGATACCTTGCTTGGTTTCAGTGAACGAAGGCCGTGGCGTGGCAAAAGCCCTGCTGGCTGCCGCGGAAGAAGAGGCCAGGTGTCGGCGACGGAAGGGGATTGTCACCATAGGATACTACCACGATTTCTGGTTCATGACGGCAAGTTTCTTTGAGCCCAATGGTTTCTCCAAATGTGGAGGGGTCCGACAGGGGTACGGCGACCCGAAGAGCAGAGCTGCTGTGCTGTGGAGGCCGTTCGATGACCATGCTGAAGCGCCTCTCCTGCTGAAGCCAAAGTATGAGTTCAAGACAATACCGGGAAAAGTAGTGATCGACCTTTTCTGGAATGAATTCTGTCAGACCAGCAACATCGAGGCGCAGCCGGTCAGGGAAGTAGCTGCAGAGTTCCGAGATTTGGTGACTCTCAACAAACACTCGGCCGATGACCGGGCCGGCCTCCTGAGTCACCAGATAGCCCGCGGCATCTTTATCAATGGCCGTTAAATCTATTGGGGCTATGAAGCACCCAAGGACGGCATAAGGGAGGCTATCACTCAAGCCTTGCGCACGTAGGAGTGCAAACGTTGAGGTTCGCTCCGCCGTGTATCTTCGTGCCGGCACATCGTCTGACACCCCTATTGGAAGTCGCCCGTATTTGATATTATAATCGTCACATGGGGACCGGCACTTTGGAGTCGATCTTTCTCATGCCTATGCAGAAAGCCATAGGCGAAGGAGCATGACATGGAAAGAGTGTCTCGTTATCTTGCAGAGAATGCGAGCCCAGGAAGGTAAGCAATGAATTGGCTGGACATAGTTGTAATAGTTGTGGTAGTCGGGTTAGGTATTGTAGGCCTGCGGCAAGGAATGATAAGGACAGTATTTGGCATTGCCGGGTTAATAGGTGGCATATTTCTAGCCGGGCGCTATTATGACGAGCTTGCGGAACGGCTTTTCCCAGCCGGTGCTATCTGGGGTAACATAGCTGCGTACGCCATCATTCTGATAGTTACTTTGGTTGTAGCTGGCGTCATCGGCTGGCTATTAGCCAAGCTGGTTAACTTTGCCGCGCTTGGTTGGCTGGACAGATTCATGGGCCTTATCCTTGGCGCTGTTATAGGAGGCCTGCTATTTGCTGCCATCCTAGCTATCGCCCTTCACTTCGCTGACTACTACCCAGGCATAGAGGCAACTATCAATCAATCGGCAATAGCTAGATTCCTGGTGACGGCATTCCCCCTAAGATACTAATGCTTCTGCACAAGGAATTCGATTCCATCCGAAACTTCTGTGTTAGGGCGTCAGCGGATAGTCTACCCTTCAAGAGCTCCATCCAGTAGCTTCTTGAGCTCCTTCTTGGGCTTGTAGCCAATAACCTGCTGAACAGGCTGACCGCCCTTGAACAAAATCATGGTTGGAATAGAGGCTATCCCATACTTAGCAGCTAAAGGCCCATTCTCATCCACGTCTACTTTGGCGAAGTCTATCTTACCGGCATATTCCTTGGCCAACTCCTCCAAAACAGGAGCCGTAGCCAAGCAAGGACCGCACCATTGTGCCCAGAAATCTACCATGACTGGCGGGTTCGCCTGCAAGACAGTCTTTTGGAAGTTCTCCTCACCTGCAATTGGTTGTATCATGGATTTGACCTCCTTGATTTGATTTCCATATCAAGAGAAAAGAATCTAATGGCATTCGTCGTTGTCTGTTCAGCAACCATAGCTTCGTCAACACCCCTAAGTTGGGACACGGCTTTCAACCCTCTCAGAATATCAATGGGCTGCGACTCATACCGTGATTCTCTTCCATAAGTCACCGGGCAATCCGTCTCCAGAAGCAGTCTCTGCAAAGGCGCTTCTTTGACTGCCCTCCTATGCTCTTCATGATACTCAGCAGCGGGAGTGGCCGAAACAAAATAGCCACCGTCAATTATATCCTCAAGCACACTGGAAAAGCCAGTAAACCAGTGAAAAACAGCTCTATTAATGCCAACATCCTGCACCATGCTTAGTGCATCCCTCCATGCATACCTACTATGAATTATCGCCGGCTTAGTATATTTCCTGGCGATGTCCAGAAGCTGGCCAAGAACTTCTTGCTGCAATTGTTTGGACGCCACCCTCAACACCCTCTTGTCATAATCCAGACCTATTTCACCAACGGCGACCGCTGCGGCGACATTCTGCTCAACAAATCGCAAATTATCGTCTATCTCAAAAGGCCCCAGATTAGCTAGCTCCCAGGGATGCAAACCCAAAGCAGGATAGACGAAATGATCATGTCCTCGGGATATTTCCAACGTTTTGATGTTCGACTGGTGGTTTGAGCCCACCGCTACTATAGCACTAACGCCGGCTTTTCTAGCTGCCTCAAGCATCGAACCAAGATCTTGCAGTTCGTCAAGATGGGCATGAGTATCTATGAGTTTATGCACTAAATCTTCTTTTCTTTGAGCATCGCCCCGTAATACTCAAGGCCCGCTTCAGTAGGCTTGTAGCCGTAGAGAGCAAACCTGTCTTCTCGTTCCCGGGTGATTAGATTTGCCGATACCAATGCCCGTAAAATTGCCTCACCAAAGTACCCACTCAGATTAAGGTGATGATCGGGCACTGCTTTGTTAGTAGCTTCGTACTCACGGCAAATAGCGGCCAAGAGCTTCGCCGGCTCCTTCTCCAGGCTCTCAAAGAGAGCTTGCATGGTTTCTGTCTGCTTCACTACCTTGACAAAATCCTCAAAAGCACCCATACTCGCTAGCTCCTAACCTTGGCAGACTAATAATCCTTCGTACAGCGACACATTTGCTTGAAAGGATATTCTACTCATTGGAGCTTGCCACGGCAACTTCAGTAAGGCCACAATTAGAACTGGTATTGACAGGCTAGGCAAGCAATGTTATAGTCAAACTGATTTAACACGTTCAATGAGGTAAAAGGATGAACTACGGGCGTGAACTGTTGAAGGGAAATACGGATTCTCTGTTGCTTTGTTTAATTAGTCGTCAGCCTACCTATGGCTATCAGATAGTAAAGGAACTGCAAGAAAGGAGCAACGGGTATTTTCAGTTTAAAGAAGGTACTCTTTACCCCGCTCTCCACCGGCTGGAGCGAGACAACCTTATCACAGGTAAGTGGCAAGTACTACCTAATGGACAGCAGAGACGTTACTATTACATAACTGAACACGGACAGCAGGTCCTAGCTAAGAGATTAGCTACATGGCAGGATTTCTCTACCGCAGTCAAAGCAGTGATACAAACAGAAACAACGTAGGGCCAGACTAGTGAGTAGCATAAGCCATTACCTGAACAGATTCAAGGCTAGCCTCCAGATTGACCACACTATAAGAGACGGCGTGGCTGAAGAGCTTTACACACATCTGGAGGAGAAGACTCAGGAGCTAGAAGAGAAGGGGCTAAGTAGGGAGGAAGCAAGCAAGATCGCGGTACAGTCTCTGGGCTCTCCGGAATTAATCGCCGAGCAAATATATGAGACACATGCTCAAGGTAGCTGGAAAGAGGCGCTTCTCAGCGCCTCGCCTCATTTCTTAGTTGCCTTGCTGTTCAGCTCGTACTATTGGCAGAATATCTTCTACCCCTCAATCATATTAGCACTGACCGTGGGCATTGCAATTTATGGTTGGCGTCGAGGTAAGCCAATATGGCTTTTCCCTTGGTTAGGATACTACCTTCTGCCAGTGGTAATCAGCGGTATATTGTTGCTTTCACTGCCTCAAGGTTGGGGATGGATAGCAGCACTCATCTATATCCCCGCGGCTCTCTTCGTCTTTGTTCATATAGTGAGACAGAGTGCAAGGCGGGATTGGCTGTATGCGTCACTGATGATCGCACCCATGCTTGTGACATTCGCCTGGTTTTCGTCGTTGGGTAGAGGGAATGAGCTTTTGGCGAGTGACTGGGCAGCACGCTTGCAGGCAAACGCACTTTGGATAGTTGTCAGTTTCGTTGGTCTGGCGGCAGCGACTGTTGCCTTCATCCGCCTGAGGGCACGAAGGCATAAGATTATTAGTTTGCTTATTCCACCGCTTGTGGTCTTATTCGCGGTAATTGCGGCAAGCGGAGGTAACATCTGCACTTGGAGCTGGCTGCTATTGCTCTTTTCTTTATCAGCCTTCGCTATCCCTTTGTGGATGCAGGCTAGGGCCTACGAATAGTGCTTTGAAACAACTGGGGCGGAATCCTGGACCTTGAATAATCCCAAGATTTAAGTCTCGAATTTCCAAAACCATATTAGATTCCAGATCTGTTTGGGATTTCGTACTCGGGATTCCAGAGATTCCTGCTATTGACTGCGAACAGCGGACTTAGTCCTCTTTCTCACTCCACAAGCCAGGTTGGGACCGAATGTCTCTCTTATAAGGTAGTCCCAAATGTTCATAAGCAAGCCTGGCAGCCATTCTGCCACGAGGTGTCCGTTCAAGAAAACCTAGCTGCAGTAGGTACGGCTCGTACACATCCATAATAGTATCAGCATCCTCGTTGATAGAAGCAGCAATAGTATCTAGACCTACAGGACCACCATCAAATTTGGCAATTATCGTGTGCAAGACTCTATGATCTATATCATCCAGACCCACAGAATCTATATCCAGCTTTGAAAGCCCTTCCAGAGCCACTTCCTTGGTGACAACCCCTTCTGCCATGACCTGAGCATAGTCTCTTATTCTCTTCAAAAGACGATTGGCTACTCGAGGAGTGGCTCTAGCACGCTGGGCGATCGGGACAAGTCCCTCCTTCTCTGCTTTCACCTTGAGGATAGTCGCTGACCTTTCCAGAATCGCCTGTATTGCTGCCTCATCGTAGAAGCCAAGATGATATGGCACACCAAATCTATCACGGAGAGGAGGACTCAGCAGAGCCAGCCGCGTCGTAGCCCCTATCAACGTAAAGCGTGGCAAACTTAACCGCAGGTTCTTGGCAGATGGACCTTTCCCTAGAAAGATGTCAAAAAAGAAATCCTCCATTGCCGGATAGAGTTTCTCCTCTATGGTATGGTTGAGCCGGTGTATCTCGTCGATGAAGAGGATGTCTCCTTCATGCAGATTAGTAAGAATAGCTGCCAAGTCTCCGGTGCGTTCTATCGCCGGCCCTGAGCTAACCTTGATATCAACTCCCATCTCGGCAGCGATGATGTAGGCGAGAGTAGTCTTTCCCAGACCAGGGGAACCGTAAAGAATAATATGGTCTAGTGGCTCACCTCTGCCCTTAGCAGCGAGAATGGCTATCTTTAGGTTATCCTTAATCTTCTCTTGACCTATGAATTCGGTCAGACGTCTGGGACGAAGGTCAAAATCAATGGAGCTATCCTCTGTCGCTACCTTACTTGAAATGAGCCGCATCGCTACCCCTTGCCCCGATTCTAACCGTAGGATTCTTACTGACTAGCTAGTTCTAAGCTCGGGGCCTCTTCCTCTTCCTCTTCCACACTTCCCTTATTCAATCTCTCTTCATCGTCAGGACTCAAATAGAGGACCCGCGATGGGATGAGCTTACCGAGAATAACGTTTTCCTTGAGGCCGCGCAGACCATCTACCTTGCCTTTGATCGCAGCATCGACAAGCACTCGGCCAGTTTCCTGAAAAGAAGCGGCTGCCAGCCAGCTATCTTTGCTTAGGCTAGCTCTGGTTATTCCGAGAAACGCAGCTTGCGCCGTTGCCGGCTCACCTCCCTCAGCCAACACCTTGGCATTTATGTCTTCGTAGTCAAACCGACCGACTAACTCGCCGGGCAACAGTTTCGTATCTCCTGAGGAAACAATTCTAACGTTGCTCAACATCTGCCGAACAATCACAGCAATATGCTTGTCATGTATGGTCACCCCTTGTGTGCGATATACCTTTTGTATTTCATCAATCAGATGCTGCTGGACTGCATCCTTTCCCATAATACGCAAGATGTCATGGGGATCGATAGGACCTCTGGTAAGCCTGTCACCTGCTCTGACCTTGTCCCCCGACTGAACGAGGAGATAGGTACCGCGAGGGACGCTATATTCCCTCTCTTCCCTTTCTTCATACTTAACACAAACACGGTCATCCTCGATGACGACCTGACCAGCTACTCTAGCTCCTACAGAAAGAGATTGCCCCACTGCACCACGGCTAACAGCTGGCAGTTTCTTGCTGGTCTTCCTTCTGGTGGCCTTCTTTGGCAGAGAGAATAGGATGGTGCCAGCATCCACCGATTGCCCATCGGTTACAGCGACCTCCGCTCCCGCCGGCATCGGGTATTCATCCAGATAGAATTCAGAGCTAGTCACTTTGACCATGCTTGCGCCGTCAGTATTCGTTACTTCAGTAATACCATCAATCTCTGAAATAGTAGCACTGCCATCCGGTGTCCTGGCCTCGAAAAGCTCCTCCACTCGAGGCAGTCCGGTGGTAATATCCACACCTACCACACCCCCCGTATGAAAAGTGCGCAGAGTAAGTTGAGTCCCTGGCTCGCCGATGCTCTGGGCAGCAATGACTCCTACAGCGGTGCCAATCCTGACCACTTGCTTCTTCCCCAAGTCCCTTCCATAACAATTCTGGCAGACGCCAAATCGAGAGCGGCAAGTGAGAGGCGACCTCACATGCACTCGGTCAATATCAGTGCTCATAATCCCGCGCACCCTGTCTTCATCAATCTCTTCGTTACGATCGACAATGACTTCATTTGTAGCTGGATCAACAATCCTGCTGGCCGCCAAGTAACCAGTAATCCGGTTTTCAAACGGGGGAAGCGACACGTCTGTAGTCTGCCGGAATATCCATACCCCCTCGGTGGTACCGCAGTCTGTCTCACTGGCAATGACATCTTGAGCTACATCGACAAGGCGCCTGGTAAGATATCCGCTGTCAGATGTCCTCAAAGCAGTATCGGCTAGCCCTTTACGAGCACCATGGGTAGAAATGAAATACTCCATCGGTGTCAGTCCATCACGCAGACTCGATCTAATGGGAAAATCTATTATCCTTCCTGAAGGGTCAGTCATCAACCCGCGCATTCCCGCCATTTGCCTAATCTGAGAAATATTCCCCTTGGCACCCGATGTAGCCATCATGTAAACACTGCCATAAGGGTCCAGCGTGTGAGATATATCGTCAGTAACCTTATCTGTGGCTTCCATCCATACTTGGACTGTGTTTTCATATTTTTCATCCTCAGTAATCAAACCACGGTTAAATTGGTCCTCGATAAGGCCAACTTTTTCATCCGATTCCTCAAGAAGCTTGACCTTCTGTGGAGGCTCCTCAATATCATTCATAGCGATGGAGATGCCCGACTTCGTACCATACTCAAAGCCTAATCCTTTGAGTCTATCGATGACTCCAGCAGCACCCTCATTACCCAATACACTGATGCAATCAGAGACTAAAGCCCTTAACGAAGCCTTATCTGTTGTCTTGTTGCAAAAGCGAAGTTGCGGCGGCAAGGCATCATTGAATATTATTCTGCCCACTGTAGTATTTATTCTGTCGCCATTCGAACGAAGCGAAGGATCCCGCACAGTGATTTCGGCACCAAGTTCGATGATGCCCAATTCGTAGGCCAATTTAGCCTCGTCAAAACTGCTGAAGAATCTCCCCTCCCCTCTGGCGCCAGGCTTCAAGACAGTAAGATAATAGCAGCCCAAAACCATGTCCAGAGTGGGTGTTGTCACGGGCTCGCCACAACTTGGTAGCAACATATTGTAAGGACTTAGCATATGCTCCCTAGCTTCCTTCACTGCGGCCTTGGATAATGGCACATGGACTGCCATCTGGTCGCCGTCAAAGTCGGCGTTGAAGGCGGTACAAACCAAGGGGTGGAGCTGAAAAGCATCGCCATCGATTAACACGGGCTCGAAGGCTTGAATGCTCAGTCTGTGTAATGTGGGAGCACGATTAAGCAATACCGGACGCTCCTTGACTATTTCATACAGTGCATCCCAGACTTCAGGGCTACCTTTTTCCACCAAGCGACGGGCACTCTTCAGATTGTTGGCATATCCATTTGCTATTAGTTTGTGCATAACCGAGGGCTTAAACAACTCCAAAGCAACATAGCGTGGCAAACCACATTGATGGAGTTTGAGCTTGGGACCAACAACAATGACCAACCGACCGCTGTAGTCTACGCGCTTACCAAGAAGGTTCTGTCGAAACCTTCCCTGTTTGCCCTTCAGAATGTCAGAAAGAGATTTCAAGGCATGCTTGTTACCAGTCACAACTGCGCGCCCTCTCCGCCCATTGTCAACAAGAGCATCAACAGCTTCCTGCAACATACGTTTCTCATTCCGAATGATTATTTCTGGCGCACCCAATTTCATCAGACGGCGGAGACGGTTGTTACGATTAATAACCCTGCGATAGAGGTCGTTAAGATCGCTAATCACAAACCGACCACCATCCAGCTGCACTATAGGACGAAGCGCGGGAGGTAATACAGGAAGTACAGTCAAAACCATCCACTCAGGCTTATTCCCACTGAGCTTGAAAGCTTCGACTAATTGCAGCCGCTGGCTGACTCTCTTGCGGTATCCCCCCGAGGTGCTACGAATCTGGTCATGAAGCTCTTGGTGCAAGGAGCCCACATCGATTTGCTTCAACACCTGTAGGATAGCCTCCGCCCCCATGCCAGCTTCGAAAATGTCGCCATACCTATCTTTGAGTCTCCTGTATCCCTCTTCGTTAAGCAATTTCAGTGGTTGAAGACCTTCTAGCTCGGCAAGCCTTGTCTTCAGCTCTTCTTCCAGTTTTGCCCTGTTTTCTACAGATCTAGCCCGGAGATCGTTTACCTCTTGTATCTTGGGCTCCTCTTCCATGTCTCTCGCTTCCAATTCCTCGATCTTTTTGTTCAGGCGTTCCTCATGCTCAGCAATCTTTCGATCCCACTCTTCCTCGATTTTGCGAAGATTCTTCTCTTTGGCTTCCTTATCCACAGAGATGACTATATACCGAGCAAAATAGATGACGCTTTCTAGGTCTCGTGGAGAAAGATCCAGGAGCAGCCCGAGCCGACTAGGTACTAGCTTAACAAACCAGATATGGGTAACCGGCGCAGCCAGTTCTATATGTCCTGTGCGTTCCCGCCGTACGCTGGAATGAGCTACCTCAACCCCACACTTATCACAAATAACGCCCTTATACCTGGCCTTTTTATACTTGCCGCAGTGGCATTCAAAATCTTTGACAGGGCCAAAAATCTTCTCACAAAATAGGCCGTCTCTTTCTGGTTTCAGAGTGCGGTAGTTTATTGTCTCCGCCTTAATTACCTCACCGTGAGACCAGCTCCTGATTTGTTCGGGTGAGGCAAGACTTATTCGAATACCGTTAATGCCATCAAATTGAGACATTTTCCCCCTCGCTGAGTAGCTCAACAGCAAAACCCAGACTACGTAGCTCCATAAATAAGACCTTGGTCGATTCTGGAATACCCAGCTGTTGAATATCTTCGCCTTTAACAAGCGATTCATAAGCTTTGGCCCTTCCCATCACATCATCCGACTTTATCGTCAGCATCTCCTGAAGTGTATGAGCGGCACCGTGCCCTTCCAGTGCCCATACTTCCATCTCACCAAACCTTTGGCCGCCAAACTGAGCTTTCCCTCCCAACGGTTGCTGAGTGATGAGCGAGTATGGACCGGTGGAACGAGCATGTACCTTATCGCCGACAAGATGAATCAGTTTCATCATATATATATTGCCGATAGTTACCGGCTTGTCGAACAGTTCACCAGTTCTCCCGTCTCGAAGCTCCGTTTTGCCAAAGATAGGAGGATAGAGCTTCCGCTCTTTATAGACTTTCTGTGTCAGCTGTTCCAAGGCTGTATCGCTGAGCGTTCTAAGTTGGTGATTATCACCTATGCCTAGATTCTCAAGCCACAGACAGAGAGCCGCTCTTCTTGCCCCGCCTTCGTATCCATCACCCATTATTTCCGCGGCATCGAAACCGCGACTGGCAAGCCATTCTCCGACCTTATCCAGATCCATCCTGGCGTTTCCCGGGTCTTCAGGGGCAAAGCTGACAGCACCAGCTTTCCAAGCTATCCAAGTCTTGGCTAAGGCATCCTCAATAGTCAGGGCGTCCGCTCCATCAAAAATAGGATTAAGAGCCTTGAAACCCAGCGTCTGCGCCGCCCAACCCAGATGAGCCTCCAAGACCTGCCCAATGTTCATCCGCGAAGGAACACCGAGAGGATTAAGAATAATATCCACAGGCGTGCCATCGGGCAAGAACGGCATGTCTTCCTCAGGCAATACTATAGAAATGACCCCCTTATTGCCGTGTCTCCCTGACATTTTGTCTCCCACCGATACTTTGCGCTTTTGGGCGACCCACACCTGTATGAGTTTGTTCACCCCGGCAGGCAATTCATCATGGTTCTCACGAGAAAAGAGTGCCATCCTGATCACCCTTCCCCACTCTCCCGATGGCATTCTGAGGGAGCTGTCCTTAACTTCCCGTGTCTTCTCACCAAAAATAGCTCGTAGCAATTTCTCTTCCGCTGAAGGTTCAGTTTCACCCTTAGGAGTAATCTTCCCAACCAGAATATCGTTGGGCTTCACTTCAGCTCCTATACGTACAATACCTATTTCGTCAAGGTTAGACAGGCTTTCTTCGCTTACGTTAGGTATGTCTCTGGTGACCTCTTCAGGACCGAGCTTGGTATCACGCTCCTCTATCTCATATTTCTCAATGTGAACGGAAGTATAAGCATCATCCTTCACCAGCCTCTTGCTTATGATGATGGCATCCTCAAAGTTGTAGCCTTCCCAGCCCATAAAAGCACAAACGACGTTTTGTCCCAAAGCGAGAGTCCCGCCATCCAGAGAATAACTATCCACCAACACATCCCCTTTCTTAACCTTGTCGTCCTTGCTCACAATAGGATGCTGATTGATGCACGTCCCTTGATTAGTTCTGGCGAACTTGGTCAGATTGAATACTTGCTCCTCGCCATCGTTGTTCTCAATCCTGATCTCTGAGCTTGTCGCTGAAGTGACCACTCCATCCTCAGGAGCAAATATCGCCTGCCCACTATACTTAGCCACCTCTCTCTCCATACCAGTGGCCACTAAAGGATACTCTGGACGCAATAGTGGCACCGCTTGTCGTTGCATATTGCAGCCCATCAAAGCCCGATTAGCATCATCATGCTCAAGAAACGGAATAAGGCAGGCGGCTATACTGAATAGCTGTTTAGGTGAGATATCGATGAAGCCTACCCTCTCCACTGATTCCTTGAAGTATTTGTCTCCCCTCTTGACTTCAACTTTGTCATAAATGAATTCGTTTATCTTGTTAAGAGGAGCATTGGCCTGCGCAATGGCGTATTGACCTTCTTCGTCGGCGGTCAGATAGACCATCTCGCTGGAAACAAAAGGAACTACCTTGATATTCCGCCGCCGAAGAGAAGATAACTTCTGTGCGAGTTTCTTTGTGACTGATGTTCCGGCCTTCGCCACGACCTTCCCCTTGCTTTCTATATCCTCCGCGATTGTTCTTCCCACCAACTCCTCCGCACGATTGGGAGCCTCCTGGACGACCCTAAGATACGGTGTCTCTATGAAACCAAACTCGTTGACCGTAGCGTAGGTAGCGAGAGAGCCAATAAGTCCGATGTTTGGCCCCTCGGGCGTTTCTATAGGACAAATCCTGCCATAATGAGAGTGATGTACATCACGAACCTCAAACCCAGCCTGTTTTCTCGAGAGACCTCCAGGACCCATAGCAGAAAGACGGCGCTTATGAGTTAGCTCAGCTAGCGGATTAGTCTGATCCATAAATTGTGATAGCTGCGACCGGCCAAAAAACTCTCTTACAGCGACTGCTACGGGGCGAATGTTGATCAGGGCAGCTGGAGTTGCCGCTTCGGGCCCGAGAATACTCATCCGCTCTTTGATGGCTCTCTCTAACCTCAGCAAGCCAATACGAAATTGCTTCTGTATCAGGAAACCTACCGCCTGAGCTCTTCGATTACCTAGATGATCAATGTCATCAGGAGCTTCATCGCGCAAGTTAACTGAAATAATCCGGCGGACTATTTGCACCAAGTCTTCAGGGGTTAAGCCAGTACAATTTCCAGGGATACTGAGACCCAGCTTCTTATTAAGCTTGTAACGACCAACCTTGCCCAAGCTATAGCGGCGAGGATTAAACAGGAAATTGTTCAACAAGGCTTGAGCACTGCTAAGACTGGGGGCTTCGCCAGAAGACAGCTTCCTATAGATATCCAACAGAGCCTCAGCCTTGCTTTTGATCAAGGGATCTCGGTCGATTGTAGAGCGGATGAAGGCATGGTCAGGCGAGTTGTCCACATCTTGAAAAAGAGAGATCAACGTCCCGTCGCTTTCAAAGCCTATGGCACGCAACAAAGTAGTGACCGGAATCTTCCGTTTGCCGCTTACCTTGACCGAAATCACATCTCGATTTGAGGTGTCAAAATCGAGCCACGCCCCATGCTCAGCAACAAGCTTGGCGACGCACAATTCTCGTCCACTGGAAGGGTCTCTTTCTAGCGTGAAATAAACGCCAGGAAAACGAGTCAACTGATTGACTACTACCCGCTCCACTCCAGAAATAATAAAGGTACCGGCGTCGGTCATTAAAGGGAAATCGCTAAAATACAGTTCCTGTTGCTTGATCTCTCCCGTTTCTTTAACCACCAGTCGGGCAGTAACATGAATAGGAGAGGAATAAGTCAGGCCGCGCTCAAGACACTCAGGAATAGAATGCAAAGGTTCTCGAAACTCATAATCAACGAAATGCAGTTCTAGCCTCGTGCCAGTATAATCTTGGATTGGAGATATTTCCTCAAAGAGCTCCCGCAGGCCTTCTTCTTGAAACCAGCGAAAGGAGTCAAGTTGGACCTGAATAAGGTCCGGTATCTCTAAAGCCTGAGGGAACTTGGCGAAAGACTTTAGCGACTTACTATCCTGCATAGAGGAAACGATCCTGATTGTTCAAACGACTTCTTGAAGGGGGTTAACTGGGAAAATGTAAGGTAACAAGTCCAAAAGACAATGGGAACATCACACAAACTGGTAAGTATAGCACCAACCTCTAATCTTGTCAATACCCTTAGCTGCTCACATAGTAACACAGCGCAGTGTATTTTGCAAGTTTCTGTGCTGGCTGACCACATCGGTAACACTGTGCTGTGCATTTTGACGAGCGCTTTTTCGTTCACGCTACAGTGCCGATGTAGCCAAAAGACGGATGTTGACGCTTGAGACTGGACTCACAGCTAGGATATTCGGCCCGTCATCTCTGTCTTGTACAGGTGTCGGCAGGGAAGAGGGATTGGGATTCACTTGGTCAGAAAGTCCTCTTGTCTGGAAAACTAAAGCCCCAGTCCAATCGTTATCACTTCCCTGTGCAAATCGGTGTCACCGGCAGCGAACTGTGCGGCCTTGACACGACGATAATAGAGACCAACATCATGGTCCATGGTATATCCGATAGCCCCATGAACAGTAATGGCTTCAATGCAAATTCGCTGGTAAGCTTCATTGGCTTTGGCTTTGGCCGCGGCGATCTGCCATGGCGAGGGTGAACCGACGCTTATTCCCCACGCCGCTTGATAAAGCAAATACTGAACGGCCTCCACATCAATCAACATGTCAGCCAGTTTGTGTTGTATCGCCTGAAAAGAGCCGATAGGTCGGTCAAACTGAATCCGTTCCTTGGCATAGCTACTAGTCATATCCAGGACAGCTTGACAAGCTCCAGACATCTCGGCACATTTCAGCACAGCAGCGCGCTGCAATACAAAGTCCACTATAGCCCAGCCCTTGCCTGTTTTGCCCAGGATATTGTCTAGGGGTACCGTTACCCCATCAAAATTGACGTTGAATTGTCTGTCGCCGCCTATAGTCGGGATGGCTTCCATCTTCACATTTGGTCCCCTAGCATTCACCGCAAACAAGGTGATTCCGTCCTCAGGCCTGTCACCATCTCCGGTCCTACCCACTACCAGGATATAATCAGCCACATGGGCGTCTGTAACAAAGAGCTTATGCCCCTCGAGAACATAGTCTTTTCCCCTCAACACAGCACGAAGTCCCACCTCAGAAGCCCTGTATTTGCCTGACGACTCGGCCAGAGCGAAAGCCCACACAGCCTCGCCCTTAGCTATTTGCGGCAGAAACCTGGTCTTTTGCTCGTTTCGGCCATATTCAACTAGAGGCAGAGCACACAAGGCGATAGTGGAGAAGAACGGACCGGGCACGATATTCCTTCCCATCTCTTCCATCAAGATCACCAAATCCGTGAAACTGGCACCCATACCACCATATTCTTCGGGCAAGACGAGCCCCATCCAGCCCAGATTTGCCATACCGTGCCACACCTGCAGATCATAGCCTCTTTCGTCCTTGGCCATCTCCTTGACTCTAGCTTTGGGACATTCTTTGGCCAGGAAGTCTCTGACCGAAATCCGCAACATGTCCTGCTCTTCCGTGAAACTAAAATCCATGATAACCCCTCAAAAAGTCTACTCCAAAAGAATTCAATATGATTTGGGCAATCCCAGCCTGAACTGCCCAATGATGCTTTTCTCAATTTCAGCAGTGCCTGCTGCGATCGCCTGACCGGGAAATCCTAGATATGCTCCCTGTACGGCGCCACTGAGTTTAGCCCATTCGGAATCCGGGTCAACCTGAGAGTATATACCTAGAATGTCTGCCCCAGTCATAGCCCCGCGTTTCATCAAGTCATCACCCATTATCTTGTTCCTCGAGGACTCATAGACGGGAATCTCACCCTGACTTATACGCCAGGCAAGTTGAAAGGCGAACATCTTCAGAACCTCCAGGTCGATAGCCAGTTCAGCCAGCTTGGCGCGAACCACGGGGTTCTTAGACAACGGCTGCCCTTCATACTCAGTCTGACCGGTATACTTGGCCAGCTCTTCCAGAATCTTCTTCAGGCTGCCATAGGTGGTAGGCGCTATGCTACGCCGCTCAAAAGCCAGTGACTGCATAAGATAGTACCAGCCTTTGTTCTCCTCTCCCACCAAGTTGGAAGCTGGCACTCTCACATTATCGAAGAAGACTTCGTTGAAGTGATGCCGTCCATAGTAGTTGAGAATAGGGTTGACCGTAACACCCGGGCTCCTCATGTCCACAATGAAGATGCTGATTCCGTGATGTTTCTTGGCGGCATTGGGATCTGTTCTGACAGCCAGCCAGCACCATCTTGCATGGTGGGCAGCGCTTGTCCACACCTTTTGCCCATTTATGACATAGTCATCTCTATCCCTCACTGCCCGCGTCCGGATATTGGCAAAGTCCGACCCGGCATTTGGTTCACTGTAACCCGTACACCAGACACCGTCCTTCTCACCCGAGGCAATCAAAGACAAATACTTCTCTCTTTGTTCTTCGGTGCCAAACATCATCAAGCAGGGCCCTACCCATTGTATTCCGCTTATGCCCATCCACGCCCCTGGTATTCCGCAGTAGGCTATCTCCATCTCGTATATTGTCTCCTCCAGAAGAGAGGCACCACGCCCACCATACTTCTCCGGCCAGCTCATAACCAGCCAGCCTCTTTGTGCCAGTTTTCTGGACATGGATATTTCGAAGTCAAAATCCCTGAACTCACCGTCAATTACAGTACTGCGCACGAAATCCGAAGGCAGCTCCGCCTCCGCGAACTTGCGTATTTCCTCCTTCAATGCCAGTTCTTTTTCGCCGAGTCTAAAATCCATTCTTACCTTCCCGGAAACTGACTCTCTAAGGAGCCTCGCCTCTGTGCTTATGACACTGCAAGCAATGATCCAAACAGCAAAGCGCCATTAACCGGACGGATAAACCAAATCCGTAGTGATATCTGTTGTTACCCAAACTCGCACAGAACCAGCCGGGGCAACCTTGATCACATAGGGTGAGCCATCACTTGGGTTGTGGCGGGTCCGTGTTTACCAAGTCCTTGGTCATCGCCGCCGGCATGAACATGAATAGGTCATCAATCGTCCATCCGCCAACTTTGACCAGTTGCTTCTCCAGCACCGGCTCTGAATAGAGCCCAATTCGGCCTCTTTCCACATAAAATGTCCGCCCGTTGACATTAGCAGCGTCATCAGAAGCGAGCCACACTACCAGAGGGGCAATATCTTCGGGCTTCATCTGCTCAAACTTGGCCATAGCCTCCGGCCGAGCCTTCCTCATTTCGTCGCTGAGGGTGAGCCGGGTCCCAGCATTAGGCCGAATACAATTACACGTCACACCATACCGACCCATGTCCCGTGCAACTTTTCTCGTCAAGCCGACGATTCCTTCCTTGGCTGCACCGTAGTTGGCCTGCCCATAGGTAGTAGCATTGAGACCTGCTACAGATGACGTGTTTATTATTCGTCCGTGTCCCTGCTGCCGGAACAGGGGACTCACCGCCCTAATGGTATGGAAATGACCGTACAGGTGTACTTTGAGCACCAAATCCCAGTCCTCCTCACTCATGTTGAACAGCATTCTGTCACGTAGAATCCCGGCATTATTGACGAGAATATCAACCTTACCAAAGCTGTCTACGGCAGTCCTTACGATGTTCTCGGCGCCCTCCTTAGTGGCCACTGAGTCATAGTTAGCAACTGCCTCTCCTCCCAACTTCGTAATCTCCGCTACTACCTGTTCCGCTGGCGAAGTTGATGCCCCGGAACCATCAACTGCGCCTCCCAGATCATTAACCATTACTTTGGCCCCTTCCGACGCTAAAGCCAGGGCTTCTCCCCGGCCAATGCCCCGCCCAGCACCACTGACTATAGCAACTCTGCCTGCGAGTCTCTTTGCCATGGTCAAACTCCTTACATATTCTTTCCCAGTTCCCAAATAGGCTATAGATTGTATCCGACCAAGACTCGATCGCGACGGAGCCAAACCCCAAAACCTACATATAGATTCCAGCGGAAACGTTCAGCACCTGTCCCGTAATGAAAGCAGCGTCATCTGATGCCAGAAATAGAACGGGTTTAGCAGCATCCTCAGGCGTCATCGGTTTAGCTTGCAGGAGCATCATATCCCTTACTTTTTTCGGTATACCCACTGCCTCTCCAGCTACCTCTTCCTGCTGTGTCTCCTTTTCTCTGGTCAGCCGTGTATCTACAAATCCATAGGCAACGACATTGCAGGTAATCCCAAATCGTCCCCATTCCCTGGCTACAGTTTTGGTCAGTCCAATAAGACCCGACTTAGCAGCCGAGTAGTTGATTTGGCCGATGTTTCCCATCAGTCCGGCCACGGACGCCACATTGACTATTCTGCCATTGTGTTCTGTCTTCATCATATACTTTGAAGCTGCTCTAATACAGTTGAACGTCCCCTTGAGGCTAATATCAACGCACATATCCCATTGGGCATCCGTCATCCTACTTATCAAAGCGTCCCTGGTAAGTCCGGCATTATTGACCAGAATGTCTATCTTGCCGAATCTCTCGACTGCTTTGTCCATGACCTTCTGACAATCTTCAAGTTTCCTCACATCGCCAGCGCAGCCATCGGATTTGCCTCCGGCAGCTGTGATTTCCTTGACCGCCTCCATAAGCGGCGCCTCATCAATGTCACTAACGAAAACACCCGCACCTTCTTTGGCAAACAACAAAGCATCGGCTTTGCCTATGCCGCGCGCCGCCCCTGTGATAACCGCCACTTTGCCATCTAGTCTTCCCATTTCTTTACCTCCTTCAAATTCGTTGTCTCAATAACAAATACCTGATTCACCGTTTGCAGAAAATTGCCTCCGAATAGGTGGCAATACCCGTGCCCTCAGTTATTCCCTTTCCCGAGTGGGTAAGGCAACCAGAGCTGAGCCAGGCGTCGTCTTCTCTCCTTTTCCATTCTCCACCCAAATCTCGCACTCAACAAGATGCTCGCCACCTTCCTCATATTTCTTGATCACCTTACCTTTGCACCACCAGGTTTCGCCGTCACAAGGCTCCTCCATCGTTTTCATTTTCCGGGGATAATCCATACCGCGGTACTGGCAGGACAGCTTCTTGAGTTTCCCATCCTCTCCAAGCCAATCAGTCATCAATTGTCCCAACCAAGCTCGTTTAAGCGCACCATGTACAATAGGAGCACCCACGCCCATAGCCTTAGCGAAATCTTCCTCATAGTGCAAAGGGTTGAAATCTCCCGATGCCCCGGCCCACTGGACTAACATGCGAGTTGTCGCAATCTTAGCTAATGGTGTTACTTCACTGCCCACTTCAACATCCTCATAGCAAACTTGTTTAGCCATCTTCCCTCCAAAAAATGGTCAAAAAACTAGAACTGGATTATTGTTGCCCAGCTTCTGAGCACTGCGTTGCCCTTTCGGTTCACGAAACTGACCTCCGCTGTGGTGAACATGGTCTTGCCCAGTCTGGTCTCGCGTTCGGTTACCTTGGCAATTTTGGTCGTGGCAGTCAATACATCGCCGGCGCCAATGGGTTCAATGAATTCGAACTCAATGCCTCCGTCGAGAATCCTTGGAGGTGCTCCTGCTTTTGTCAGAAACGCAAACAGTTTCTCGGTTGGGCGTCCGGCCTTGGCTGGCCAACCAGTGAAACCGGGAGGAGCTATCAACCGTCCGTATTTGGTTTTGCCGGCGACATCAGGGTCATTATATAGAGGGTTGGGGTCACCTATGGCCTGTGCATACCTCTGAATCGCGCCTTCCTCCACTTTGAAAATGATAGTGTCTAAGGTCACGCCTATCAGCTCACGTAGCTCATCCGTAATCAGACTACCATTAGCCATAATTAGCCTCCCAGATTCAGTTTCTTTTACAGTCCTACAATGGCAATACTGACTATGTTCATGGCCGGGAAACCGCCCATATTGTGGGTTAGGCCCAGCCTGGGACTCTTGATTTGCCGTTCCGGTAGCTGGACTTTGCCCTGCAATTGTTTGTACATCTCGTATATCATCCTGAGACCGGAGGCACCGATAGGATGCCCGAAGCACTTCAATCCACCATCGGGCTGGATAGGCTGCGGGCCATTAAGGTTGAACCGGCCAGCCTCGACATCTTCCTTGACTTTTCCCCGGGGGCTGAATTGCAGATCTTCCATGGTCACTGCCTCAGTTATGGAGAAGCAATCGTGCACCTCAGCCATACTTATCTCTTCACGTGGATTCTTCACCCCCGCTTCATCGTAAGCCAGCTTACCAGCGCGGTAACCAGTCTCAACATGAGCTCCATCCCATTTGGTATACATCAATTCCTCGCCCGAACTTAGAGCAATTTGCAGTGCCTTAACATATATGGGGTCTGGCCGAAACCTCTTAGCCATGTCGGTTCTGGTTACGATCGCAGCCGCTGAACCATCACTGACTCCACAGCAATCAAAAAGCCCCAGTGGCCAGGCTATAATAGGTGCATTTACTATCTGTTCCTCAGTCACTTCGCGTCGCAAATGTGCCTTGGGGTTCCGCGCTCCATTATAATGGCTTTTGGCTGAGACCTTGGCCAGCATCTTCTTGCCTTCCTCAGGCTTGAGACCATATACTGCGAAGTATCTGGTCGCCATCATGGCAAAAGCCCCGGGGGCGGTCAATTTGGGCATAACCAGTGCATTCTTTGTCCCCATAAGACTAGGACCGCCCGGAAGTCCACCATATCCCGTGTCTTTGAGTTTTTCGACACCCAAAGCCAAAGCGATGTCATAAGCTCCTGAAGCTACACCGTAACATGCCCCTCTGAAGGCTTCCGTGGCAGTTGCACAAAAATTCTCCGTCCTAGTCACCGGAATAAAGGGCAACTTCAATGCCAAAGCCATAGATGTAGCCCCCTTTCCTACACTCTGTTCCTCAAAATGCACGCCAAACCAAGCGGCATCGATATCTTTCTTTTCTATACCTGCGTCCTCGATACATTCCTTAAACGCATCTACCATGAGGTCATCGGCACTCTTATCCCATAACTCACCGAATTTGGTGCAACCCATACCTATAATAGCAACTTTGTCTTTAATGCCTTCTGCCATTTTTTCTCCTTCCGCTAATCCTATTGTCCTTTGCCGTAATCAGGCACGTATAGGGGCCGCCTTCCACGAATAACCGTGAACACCGGTTGACTCATCAATGTATCGCCTGCGAAAAGTCATCTCCACCGGCATGCCCACCTTAACGGAATCCAGGTCACAATCAGCGAAGTCAAACCAGAACCTGCCGCCACCGTCAAAGTCGACGAGGCCGTACACTGAAGGAGGGTCGATACTAGCGGCCAGATTATCGCCAGTATAGGTAAACACAACGCCTTTCTTATCCGAGAAGCGATATCCTTCCATCTGGTCAATAGCCCCGCAATCAGGATTAACACATACTCTCTGATATGGATATTGTGGCGTGCCACATTTCTTACACCTCGAGCCACAAAGAGACAGAATCACCTTCCTCTCCCTGAACAACGCCGACATCGGTGTCTTGATGCTTATCTCGCCACGCATACCCAAGTCCATGGGCGCCAGATTTCTGAAGGCAAGATACTTTTCATAGCTGGCAAGATCTTTTTTGGATGCGATGTGTTTCTTCACCGCCCGTCTATTAGTCACGTTCCTTATCCTCTCAGTGACCTGGAAGAACATTGCGTCACCACCGTTTCCAAAGCTGGCGACTAATATTTTGTCGCCCGGTTTGGCATCTTCCAGGGCCGCTACTAACATCATCAAGGGTGAAGCCGACCCAGTATCACCGACTGTGCTAAGCAATGTATCTTGAAGCTGACCGGGATCAGCACCTAATCGCTTGGCTATAGCTCCGTGCTCTCGGGCATACAACCCGGGATAGATTATCTTGGCGAAGTCCGTTATCTTCAGCTTGCATTCTTTAAGTAAGCCAGAAATTACCTCCGTGATAAACTGACCATAGCCAGAATCACGAATGAATCTATCTTCCCAAGCATGCTCGAATTTTTCTCCGCTTGCTCTCCATCGATCCGGGAAATCGTAGGAAACAGAATGCGCACCCTCAAAAGTAGCAATCACATCATCGCTGCCAACAAGAAGTGCCGCAGCTCCATCACCGTAGAGAGCCTCTTGAGGACTGCCCGGTTTGCTCAACCGGCAATCAGAAGCACAGACTAGAATATGGCTTGACATCTCTCCCTTCACAGCACCGAAGGCGGAAAGCAATGCAGTGGTCCCTGACTTCGTAGAGCCTATGAAGTCAGCCGTCCCTATATTTGACTGCAAATCAAGGGCCGTAGCCACCAGAGCTGAGTTCTGCCTTACCATATAGGGCTGACTGGTGGTGGCAAGATACAGACCGTCAACTGTCTCCCGTTTCATATCACCTAGACAATCAATTCCTGCAGCTACTGCCATGCTGAGAGCATCTTCATCATGATTCGCGACGGCATTTTCGCCAGGCGGCGGGAACGTTCCCAGGAATCCGACGGACATGAAGATTGTGTTATGATTCATTCGATAGCGCGGGATATAAGCTCCGTAAGACTTGATGCCGACCATTGATTGACCTCCTGACGCAGGCTTTTTCGGAACAACAGACTATGGCACAAAAACCGCACGATGTCAAACCTTGATCCTCCTGAAAATGCACGAGTAGCCAGCCTTTGTTCATGACTGTCAGTCAGAGCATTCAGCAAACCCGACCGCTTCCATTTGGTCTTCACATGTGCTGAGAGCACGACCCTTCCTGCAACTTGACGGGTCATTGCCAGAGTTGTACCATCAACTCAAGGGCAATTTGGGACTGAATACCAGTCACCACCAAATACTCCGCCAAACAACAAACACTAGTCAGCTACGGAACGCGGAGGGACTATTATGAACATTGGCACTGGCATAGAGGATAACGTCAAGAGGTTTGGCGAATATGAAGCCCTTCATTTCGAAGGGAGATGGTATACAAACGTGGAGATAAATCGTAGCGCCAACCAATTGGGGAATGCTCTCAAGGGGCTGGGCATAAGTAAAGGAGATCGGGTAGCGTTACAAATGCCCAACAGTCCGGTGCTGCTATCTGCCTTTCCTGCCATATACAAGATAGGCGCTGTCGTCGTCCCCTTGAATCCTCTGCTGCGACCCGACCAGGCCGCTTATATATATCGTGATTGCGGAGCCAAAGCCATCATCACTAGCTCGGACTTTGTGATCCGGGTACTAGAGGCACAAAAACAGACTCCGAACTTGCCGTATGTGATCCTCACGGACCAGGATGACGTTCCTGGAACAATCTCTTATTGTGGTATTATGTCAACTAGGTCCGATGAATTGCCGGTTCAACAGACCGATAACGACGATGTCGCCGCTCTGATATATACTGCCGGCACCACAGGACCACCCAAGGGTGTCATGCACACACACTACTCGCTTTATGTCAACGCCCTAGTCTTTTACGAATATGTTCTGGTCCATCGTTCTTTGACCCTGCAACTAAACGCCCGCGCGCTCAACGCCAAGACACTCCACGTGAATGAAGTTACCCAGCGAGTTTCGGGTGTCAATCGAGCGATGATAAGCCTGGGAGTGCTGCCTCTATCACATTCTTTCGGGATCGCCTTCAGTAACATCGGCAACTTCGTCGGCGGAAAAACAATTCTGCTGCGGTGGTGGAATGTCGAAGAGGCACTGAAAGCCATTCAAACGTTCCGAGTCACCCAACTAGCAGCAGTCCCCACCATGTACGTCCAGATGCTGGAATCCCCTGACTTGGATAAACACGACCTGAGTTCGCTTGAGGACTGTCAGTGTGGGGCAGCACCACTGCCCGTGGAAGTAGCCCAGAGGTGGAAGGAAAAGGTGGGAGTGGATATTCGAGAGGGGTGGGGCCTGACCGAATCCGGAGCCACCACTACAGGTCAACCAGGCGATCTTCCTCCCAGATATGGCTCCATTGGTAGGTGCCTGTTGAAATGCAACACCATAAGAGTGTTCGACGAGAAAGGCCAAGAGCTTTCATCGGGTCAGCAGGGCGAGATAGTAGTCAAGGGACCGACACTTATGAAGGGCTACTGGAACCTGCCTGAAGAAACTGCCAAGACTATCAGAGACGGCTGGCTTCATACCGGCGACCTCGGCTATGTGGACGAGGATGGCTACTTCTACATTACCGGCCGCAAGAAGGATATCATTATCAGAGGTGGAGAGAACGTATCACCAGTGGAGGTGGAGCAGGTTCTTCTACAACATCCAGCAGTCGCAGAGGCAGGAGTGGTAGGCATCCCAGATGCTACATACGGAGAGGAAATAAAGGCTTTCGTCGTCACGAGACCGGATAGATGCGTCGGCGAAGAGGAGCTGATTGCCTTCTGCAAAGACTGCTTGCCTACCTTCAAGTTACCGAAAAAAGTACAATTCACAGAATCCCTACCCAAGAACATTCTAGGCAAGGTGTTGAGAGCCGAATTGCGCAAGCTCGGTTGATTTTGCGTAGGATGACAAAGAATCGAAGGGAGGAACATGCCCGAACTGAAATTTGACAGGACAAAATGTGCCAAGTGCGAAACCATCGGCTGCCTCGTTAAGTGCCAGTACATGGATCTTAAGAACAAAGGCAAGGCTAAGAAGGAATGGCAGAAAGTGATCGACGGTGAGGACTCTTCTGTTCTCCGGTCCTGCAGCACATGTTATGCCTGTGAGGAATACTGCCCCTATGGGAATCATCCGTTTTACTTGATCGTTGAACAGCAGGAGGCCAAAGGGATACTACCGGCGCCGAGGCCGACGATCACAATGTGGATTAACCAATGCCAGCCGGTAGGCAGATTCATGGTGGGCAAAGTCGAGGAAAGGGCATTATCGTACTGCTTTCTGCCCCAATTCAATTTGCTGGTCAAAGGGAAGCTTTTCGACGGCATTGCCTGGTCCGTAATCTTCGGACAGGAGTTCTTCTGCAATGCTGTTTACCTGCATTACGCAAAGACATCGGTGATAAAGGACAGATTGCCCAAGATAGTTCAGAACATTGAGAAACAGGGTATCAAAGAGCTTGTTTGTCTCCACGACGAATGTTATGGCACCTTCACATCGCTGGCACCCGCCTACGGTATGGATGTACCCTTCAAACCCATTCATTACTATGAGTACCTGTATGGCAGGCTGAAGCAGCTCAAAGACTTGATAAGACCGCTCAGTATTAAAGCCGCCTACCAGAGAAACTGCTCAGCCCGGCTCTGTCCGGACAGAGACCACTATGTGGACGACATATTCGAGCTGCTTGGGGTAGAGCGAGTTAATCGGAAACATGACAGAGAAAATGCTCTGTGCTGTGCCGAGATCTTCAGGATGGCGAGCGGGCCGGCGCTGGCCGATGATGTCCAGAAGCGGAATATAGACGACATGGTGAGGTTCGGCGCTGAATACTGCGTTTTCAATTGTCCGGCGTGCTGGGACTCGCTAGCGCATAGGGTTGCCAAGCAAGGCATAAAGCCCATACACATGATTGACCTGTGCAAACTTGCTATTGGTGAACCGCAAGCTCTGAGGCTGCCCGAATTAGTAGCGGAGGTGTGAATTATGATAACCACCGGTGCTTTACACGATTCGCTGGTCAGAATAGTCGGTAAAGATTTCGTCTCCGACAGGAAAGAGGAGCGGTATTTCTATGCCAGGGACGGCGGGCTTATGCCCCCGCATGAACCAGATTTTGTGGTGATGCCCAAGACAACTGAAGAGGTACAGGAGATAGTAAAGCTGGCAAACGAGGAGAAGATACCTATAGTCCCCACAGGGGCAGGTCTGGCATTGACCGGCCTGGTTATCCCTCAACGAGGCGGCATTGTGCTGGATATGAAGCGGATGGACAGAATCCTGGAGGTAAATGAACAGGCCAGATATGTTGTCGTCGAAGCTGGTGTTACCCATGGTATATTGAAAAGTTATCTGCAAAAACACCATCCTCGCTTGCGGCACAGCATACCTGACTCTCCGCCGGCAGCAACCGTGGTTGCCAACGCGGTAATACACGGGCAGGGGCGACTGTCTCAGCAGCATGGTTTCAACTCCGACATGGTCTCGGGCCTGGAAATTGTGCTGCCCACGGGAGAACTGTGCCACATTGGTTCGTGTTCAGTGTCGTCATACTGGTTCTCCAAGGGGCCGCCCCTGCCCGATTTGTCCGGACTCTTTCTCGGCTGGTTTGGCACGACTGGCATAATCACCCGGCTGGGACTGAAGCTTTATCCGTGCAAGAAGATGAGAGACGTCATGGTATTCCTGGCAGACAAGGCTGCGCTAGTCCCGGACATTATGTTGAAGCTCAGCCACACTGAGATGATTGAAGATATGGTGGTCTCCGCCGCACCCTTGCCCTTGAGATTCCGGGGCACCTTCTGGGTAACGGCTTATGTAACCGGCGATTCCGATGAAGAGCTCAAGTTCAAGCGTAAGATGGTCTGGGATTCCCTCTGGGGGTATTTTGAAAGCCGGGATGTGGGCTTTTTGAGCCTTTCGCCGGATATGAAAGCACCTCTGATGTCAATGCCCTCCAAGGACACGTCCCGGTTCGCTGACGTGTCGAAGGGGGGTGGATTTCAATACGCCGGCCCAATCGCCCCAATCGAGAAATTCGCAGCTTTCATTAGGAAACTAGAGCAGGTGGCCGCAAAATACAATGTTTTCTATGCATCTACCACCAGGCTTATCGGCGCCGGGCATTGCATGATGTTTTCCTTCTCTTTTTCCTTTAATAGAGCCGATGCTGATGAGATGGCAAGAGCCAAAGAGGCTCTGGATGAATGCAGCAAATTCGCTCTGGAGGAAGGCGGTGTGCTCTGGAAGGCAGACATTTATGAACAGAGGCTGCTGATGGACAAGATGGACCCAACTACGCTTGGCCTTATGAAGAAGATAAAACAGCTCCTGGATCCCAACGGAATCATGAACCCGGGGAATTGGGAGGCAAGATAATGCAGAAATATGTTAGCCAGATTCATAGATGCTTCAGGTGCGGGTACTGCAAGTTCCCCACTGACTATTCAAGCTTCAATTGCCCCTCCTACAGAAGATTCAGATTTGACAGCTATTCCACCGGCGGGCGACTCTGGCTTATTTATGCCTGGTTGAAGGGCGAAATCGAATGGTCAGAGCACCTCGCCGAGATCCTTTACACATGTACAACCTGCAAGAACTGCACTGAGCAATGTCCAATGAAGTTCGCACCTGATATTGTTGACTGGATTGTTGGAGCCAGAAGCGATATGGTCGAGAAGGGGAAGATACCATCCCGTGTGGCACGTTTTTTTGAAGCTGCGTATGGCTACGGAAATCCCTTCAAGTAACTCAGGAGCGACAGGGCCGCCTGGGCAAACGGCACCAAGAAGTATGCGCCGGGAGATGAATACCTTCTGTACGTAGGCTGCCTGGGCTCGTACGATGAAAACGGGCAGAGAATGGCCAGATGCCTGGTAGATATCTTAAACGCCTCGGGAGTATC
>CAYFSE010000058.1:0-1746 GCA_964345725.1 uncultured Dehalococcoidales bacterium | reverse complement strand
CGGGCTAGACCGGGCCCAGATGAGGACCGTAGGCATCGCGCGGGAGGCGTGCGCAGCTTCCCTACTCGGCGGAGCGCCACGTCGCGGAACGGGTCTCGTGTAGATTGAAAAACGTTCGTTTTTCTCTTAGATATTGAAAGTGATTTTACATAGAACTATAATTATCTTCATCGCCAGTGAGAGTTAGGAGGGCAACATGGGAGATAAATACCCGGAATTCAAAGCGGCGGCGGTGCAGACATCACCCGTTTTCCTCGACAGGAAAGCCACAGTAGACAAGGCCTGCGAACTTATGCAAGAGGCCAGTCGCAACGAGGCCAAGCTGGTGGCTTTCCCCGAGACTTTTGTGCCGGGATATCCCTACTGGATTTGGCTGGATTCACCCCTGAAACACAACGAATTCTTCAGCCGCCTCTTCAAGGAAGCTGTGGAGGTGCCCAGTCCCGCCACCGATGAACTCTGCAAGGCGGCCAAAGCCGCTGATATCTACGTAGTCATCGGGGTAAATGAGAAGGTACCGATCAATATGGGAACCATGTGGAACACAAACCTCGTCATCGACCGGCAGGGGACTATTCTAGGGAAGCACCGCAAGCTGGTACCCACGTTCGCCGAGAAGATGGTCTGGTCTCGGGGCGATGGCGCCGGCATGAGAGTGTGGGAGACCGATATTGGCAGATTGGGCACCCTAGCCTGTGGCGAGAACAGCAATACCCTAGCCAGGTATGCTTTGCTGGCACAAGGCGAGCAGGTGCACGTAGCTAACTACCCGGCTCTAGGCCTTTCCTCTCAGCTAGGGCAGAATACCTGGATACATCTCAGGGCAGGTGCCCATTCCTGCGAGGGCAAGGTCTTCACTTTGGTATCAACTAGCACCATTAACCAGGAAATGATAGAGATGCTCGGAGACACAGAGGAGAAGCGCCAGTTCCTAACCAGTGCCAATGCCTACAGCGCCATCTACGGACCGAACGGTGAAGTGTTGGCCAGTATAGAGGGTGAAGAGGGTATAATATACGCAGATATTGACATCGAGCAGGAAATAATACGAAAGCAGTGGCACGATATCATTGGACACTACAACCGATTTGATGTGCTCTCATTGAACCTGAACATGGACGAAGATCAGCCCATAAACTTTCTCACCAATCGATCCCCAGTTTCGGATAGCGAGTTGGCCACGGCCGAAGCCATGAGAAAGCTCCTAGAGCAGAGCCAGGCAGACCAACAAGAACTCAGGAAAGCCATAGATCTCCTCTCCCAACGGCTCAGTCAGGAGAGGAAATAAGAGCTTAGTTACAATTAAAGAATTCAGACGGAAACAAATCCTGCAGTCTTTAGTGCCAGTGCCTGTTAGTTTTTATTTGTTTAGGATTCTGTTGCCGCTCTACAATGGTTCCCTTTTAAGCGGTAAATCACCTATTCAATCCCCGAAAACCCCCAATTCAGCCCGCAGAAAAGTGGGTCTGAACGTTAGAATTCTTGCCAACCTTTGCCATGGATCAAACCACGAATATAGCCTACTTGGCCAGCATGCTGAAGTAATTCGTCTAAGGTAACGATAATACGCGACCCAACAGTGGGAAACAATTGTGACAAACTGTCGTCAACCTTTTGACCAAGGTCAGAACTGCTGAGTGTGACTAAGTAATTCTTTGATCTTTCCAGCACCGCTTGATGGTAATTGAGCAATGTATCGATGTCTGGACATTTAAATAATGCTACCTGCTCTGGATCATGACCATA
>CAYFSE010000057.1:0-15472 GCA_964345725.1 uncultured Dehalococcoidales bacterium | reverse complement strand
ACAGTTCGCCCGGCGTGCTTCTCATGGGAGGCTGGAATCTCATCTCGTTACCCATCATGCCCTTCGATACTTCTATCGAGAGTGTGCTGGCACCCATGGACCGCCCTGACCAGCTTAAGAGCGTCTGGTACTACGACCAGTGCGAAGACCCTGCTCCTGATCTAGGAGAGTGGCACGTGTATGATGCGACTACCGGGACTGGGAACCTCGACACCATAGAGGCCGGCAAGGCCTACTGGTTCCTCATGCTGAGTCCAGGTGAGGCAGGTTACGACGCCAGTGCGTTCCCGATCAGTCTGTGGGTATTCGGTACGAAATCCCCAATGCCTCCAGACTTGCCATCATCCTATGACGCGTGCAAAGGGTGGAATATGATTGGCTTCAGATCCGTGGAGGAAATGGCCCCCGAGGATTACCTGGGGGCCTTCAGTCCATCGGAGTACGGGGCTATATACGGCTGGGACTCGTTTCTCCAAGACTGGATCGCAGATCCGGTCAAGCTGGTCCCGGGGCGCGGCTACTGGATATCGTTCTCAGTAGCAGGGACGGTCTCTCCGTAGGTCCTGAAGTTCCGTAGCCGCAAGGTAGCAGACGGCTGCAATAGATCAACAATGAAGGGCGCCCGCACATGGTTCTGGCCGCATCAGTCATCGGCTTCCGAACATTCGTGGCTGGCATATTCCTTTGACCCTTTTGGAGGCGCTAGCACACGTTGTTGCTCCCTGAACAAGAGCGCCAAAGGTGACTTCAGGGACAGACAAAGAGAGTTCGCCGCCACCGTGGGGTAGAAGGTGATTGACAATTCGTTGGAGAGTCATGCAGTGGTATCAGGCGGCACAAGAACACAGGGCTGGTGGTCAAGTGTCCCCATCGGTGGGTCGCATCAGCCTACACGATGATGATCCTGCCATGTCTGGACATGGAGACGGGCTACTTTTCTGTTATAGTGACATCAGGAAGTTCTCGATCTGTGAAGTCCGGAGGTGAGGTATGAAGACAACGTTTCGTTCGACAAGAGACCATTGCCTGGCCAGAGTCAGCATCTTCTTGATGCTGGCAGCCTTGATTGCCGGGCTGGTGGGCTGTGTTTCTTCTGCTACTGAGTATGACCTCACCATCTCCAGCACGGAAGGTGGTGAGGTGACGGCCCCAGGCGAGGGGACCTTCGCCTATGACGAGGGAAGAGACGTCGACCTGATGGCTGAGGCTGAGGAGGGCTACCGCTTTGTCCACTGGACCGGCGACATGGATGATATAGCCAATGTCGGGGACGCCACAACTACCATCTCGATGAACGATGACTATTCTGTGACGGCCATCTTTGCGGCGGTGTATGACCTCACCGTCTCGAGCACGGAAGGTGGGTCGGTAACTATCCCCGGAGAGGGGACTTTTACCTATGACGAGAAGACAGTGGTCAACCTGATGACGACTCCCGATGCTGGCTATCGGTTTCTCGGTTGGACCGGCGATCTGGATAGCATTGCGGATGTCGAGGATGGTACGGCTACCATCACCATGAATCAAGACTGCTCCATCACCGCCAACTTTGAGGAGGAAGAGGTCGTGACTTTCCCCGACCCCAATCTGGAGGCAGCCATAAGGGAAGCCGTCGATGTAGCCGAGCGTCCCATCTACCAGTCAGACTTAGAGGGGTTCACCTCTTTCTCTGCTTCAGCAAGGAACATATCCGCCCTGACCGGCCTGGAGCACTGCGTTGACCTGACACACCTCGACCTTTCGCATAACCAAATAAGCAATACCGCGCCTGTGGGCAATCTCACCAACCTGGCCTCCATCCAGCTTGACTTGAACGGGATAAGCAACGTCAGCCCCTTAGTGTCGAATGAGGGACTGGGGGAAGGAGATGCCATCTACCTGCGGGGAAACCCGCTGAGCTGGAACTCCATCAATGTATATATCCCTGAACTCAGGGGCAGAGGTGTGACTGTTGTCTATGACGAGCAGGGGGTCACGGGAAATGTCACCGTTGTCCCCAACTGCGAGGGGATGAGGGCAGAATACACGATTGTGTTTGATATCCACGCCAGTCTATGCCCCGGAACTCACAGCATCACAATCTTGTTTCCTGAGGGCACCACCGTCCCGCAGACTGGCTGGCAAACGGGCCACATCACCATCAATGGTCACGACGTTTTCGGAATTGATGTGACGGCTATCGGCACGAAGGTGACCTTCCTTGTGCCGCAGCATATAGCGTGCGGCACAGTGACGGTGGTCTTCAAGGAAGCTGCTGGCACTGTGAATCCACCTGCTGGCTCGTACTACCTGTATGTGAACACCAGTCGTGCCCCTGATTCGACGCCGATGAGGGTAGGTCCATACTGAACTGCCACTGTACTACCAGGATGAGCAACTCACCAGACACGGGCTGATAGCGGCCATCTCCGTGATATGCGACGCCGTAACCTCAAGTCGTGCCAACTGGTCCCTATGTATTTACTTGTGGGGATTTGTTTTTCAAGGGGCACTAGGCAGCAAGGTCGGCTGCTTTCAGGATATCGGGAACGACCTCTTCCCGGCCTATTGCCATGACATGGACTCCGTCGCACATGGAGTCCCTCTTTATACTGGCAATCATCCTGCCAGCGATTTCGACGCCCCTGTTGATTGCCTCCCCTTTGGGGACCGCCGCTAATTCATCAATCAAGTCTTGGGGCACCGAGACGCCTGGGACATTATCGGTCATGTACTTCGCCATCCTGGCGGACACAAGCAAAATGATGCCAGCCAGTATCTTGACCGGGTACCGGCGAGCATAGTCCATGAACTTGGCAAACTTGTCCAGGTCATAGATAGCCTGAGTCTGAAAGAATTCGGCACCGGCTTCAACCTTCTTTTCAAATTTCATTAACTGGGGCTCAAGAGGATTTGCCTCCGGTGTGACTATGGCTCCGGCACAAAACTCCACAGTCCCATCTAGGTCATTCCCTCCAAGGTCTTTGCCCGATTCCATCCGCCGAATTGTCTTCAACAGCTGTGCTGAGTCCAGGTCGAAAACGCCCTTGGCCCCCTTGTGGTCGCCGACTACCACAGCATCCCCAGTTAGGCAGAGAACATTTCTTATGCCTCTGGTATGTGCGAATAGAAGTTCTGCTTGAAGGGCAAGGCGATTACGGTCGCGGCAGGTCACCTGTAGTATGGGCTCGCCACCCTGCTCCCTGATGGCCAGGCAGCCACCGATGGAAGGGAAACGCATTACCGAACTCTGATGGTCAGTAACATTGAGCGCATCGACCTTATCCTTGAGAAGCTCAATATGGTGCAGCATCTTCTCAATGTTCGTCCCTTTGGGAGGACCGATTTCGCTGGTTGTCACAAATTTGCCGGACTTGAGAACTTCTCTAAAACTGGGCGCCATAGCTCCTCCTTTATGTGATCCTGGTCATTCGCGGCCTGGGTGCCACGTTGTGGTCTCTGGGGGAATGATGTCTGCGCATCAAGTCAAGTCGTCCCTGTTCCTTTAGCCGCTCATATATGAGAGTCCAGGCACAGTCCTTTTCCTTATCCACCTCGCACTTACCATTGTTGGTCCCGCCGCAGGGGCCGTTCAGCAGACCTTTGTGGCATGCGGTCAAAGGGCAGATGCCGGCCGTCTCTCCCAGGATGCATTGACCACACTGGGCGCAAACTTCTTGAAAACAGCCGGGACCATCCTCGACGCCTATGAAAAGGGTATCCAATGCTGGAATGGCTGGCTTGTCAATATAGGTACTTACCTTATGCACTCCCAAAGCACAGGCCATGACCAGGATACAGGTGGCATTCTGAATGTCTCCGTCATTCTCTTTAATAGCTACCTCGGTCATTTCATCGCAGGCGGTAGGGATAACTGTCCAGCCGGTGACCAGTTTGCCCAGCTCTTGCAGGTGCTTCCTCATCTCCAGAACCTCTTCTTTCCCGCCGGTCTTGGTCATCGTGGAGCATGTTCCACAACCAGCAATATACACTCGGTCAAACGCTTCCATTTGCTGCTTGATCTCCTCAAAAGTCTTCTGTTTAGTAATAGATTTCATTCCTGGCCTCCCACAAGTCAAAAGAGTCGAAAATCAAAGGTCCCTGATAAGGCTCCTAAACACCTCTCTCTACATCGTTGTTCTTGCTTTCTGCGTTACTTCTCCAGGTCACATCTTAGACATCTCTTAGCCTCCTGTTTTGCCTTTTCTTCAGAAAAGCTAAGCTCTATCTCTTTGAAGCTACCTTTCCTCTCCTGGATAGCGAGATGGAGTGTTTCCGGCCTGAATTGAGGCTCCCAGGTCTCCTCCCCTTCCTCTTTCTCACTTGCTTCTTCTTCAATAACGCTGGACTTCAGATCATAGATCTCGACCCGCGAAGCATCGCCTCGCAGATACTTGTCTATGGCAATCGCTCCTCTACGGCCAGCAGCAATAGCTTCTATGACCATACCTGGTCCGGAGACAAAGTCTCCCCCGGCAAAGACGCCGGGGACGTTGGTAGCTAGTCTGTTTTCATCAACTGCCAGCCTTTCCCACCGGGTCCGCTCAAGAGCACTACCCGGGGGCAAGAATGACAGGTCTGGAGCCTGTCCCACAGCAGCAATGACGGTGTCCGCTGGAGCAAAAAACTCCGAACCGGGGATGGGGATTGGGCGACGGCGTCCCCCAGCATCAGGCTCACCCAGCTTCATGCGCACACACTGCAGACCGGTCACTTTCCAGTCGTTGCTTGCTATGCGGGTGGGGCTGACAAGGAAACTAACCTGAACGCCTTCAGCCAGGGTCTCATCATACTCCACCTCGGTTACCGGCATCTCTTCTCGCGACCGACGGTAGAATATACTCACCTCATCGGCACCAAGGCGAAGAGCTGTGCGAGAGGAGTCCAAGGCTACGTTGCCACCTCCAATAACAGCTACATTGTGTCCAATCTTAACCGGCTTACCGATCTTCACGTCTCTCAAGAACCTCAAGCCATAATAGAAGCCCTCGACGTCCTCCAATTCTCCGGGTATACCAATGCTCTGGCTCCTTTGCGCCCCGGCGGCAATGAATACAGCTTCAAAGCCGCTGTTTCTAATATCGTCTATCGTGAAATTCACGTTTACCGGTGCGTTGTATCGTATCTCCACCCCGCGCTTGGCGATATAATCTATCTCCTTGTCAATGACCTCTCTCGGCAAGCGGAAGTCGGGTATAGCCACCGAGAGCATACCCCCGCCTACGGGAAGGGCCTCGAAAACCGTGACGGGATAGCCCATCTGAGCCAGGTAGTAAGCGCAGGACAAGCCTGTTGGTCCCGCCCCCACCACCGCCACTCTGCGATTATGGACCCGGGGGAAAGCTTCTGGCGAAGGCAGCTCCTCAATATGGTCAAAATACCAGTCAGCAGCAAATCGCTTGAGCGCCCTGATCGCTACAGACTCATCGAGTTCCCCACGGCGACACCTTCCCTCGCAGGGGTGATGACAGATACGCCCGCAAATAGCGGGGAAAGGATTACGCTCTCTGATGGTGTTGACGGCCTCGACACAGTCACCATCGGCAATTTGAGCTACATATCTGGGAATATTGATTCCTACCGGGCAGGTATGCTGACACGGTGATATCATAAGGGCATCACACACAGCAGCCGCACATTTCTTTTCCTTTATGTGGGTTTCATACTCGTCTCTGAAGTACTCAAGGGTGGTGAGCACAGGGTTGGGACAAGTTTGTCCCAGACCACAGAGCGAGCATTCTTTGACTGTCCTGGCTATTGTAAGCAATGTATCTATATCCTGCTCACGTCCTTTGCCCTGTGTAATCCTGGTCAGTATTTCTAGCATTTGTCTGGTTCCCAGGCGGCAAGGGACACACTTTCCGCAAGACTCAGCTTGAGTGAAACTCAAGAAGTACCTGGCTACCTCCACCATACAGGTGGTCTCATCCAGCACCACCATGCCGCCAGAGCCCATAATCGAGCCTAGTTGAGCTAGCGTTTCGTATTCCACAGGGGAATCGAGAAACCGGGCAGGGATGCAGCCACCTGAAGGACCACCTGTCTGCACCGCCTTGAATCGCTTGCCCCGGGGGATACCACCGCCGATATCAAAAATGATGGTGGACAGGGGAGTGCCCATCGGCACCTCCACTAACCCACTGTTGGCAATCTTACCCGTGAGGGCAAAGACAGCCGTCCCCTTGCTCTTTTCTGTACCTATACCGGCAAACCAATCAGCCCCTCGGTCAATGATAATGGGAATGGAAGCCAGACTCTTCACATTGTTGATGTTGGTTGGCTTTCCTTCCAGACCTGATTGGGCAGGAAATGGGGGGCGGGGACGAGGCATGCCCCGTCCGCCCTCAATAGAAGCCATTAAAGCTGTTTCTTCGCCACAAACAAAGGCCCCGGCGCCTTCTTTGATGTGCACCACAAAATCAAAGCCCGAGCCCAGAATATCCTTACCCAAGAAGCCCCGCCCATGAGCCTGCTCTAAGGCAGCGTGAACTCGCTTGACCGCTAGGGGATACTCAGTACGGACATAGATGTAGCCCTCGTTGGCACCTATGGCATATCCAGCAATGGTCAGCCCCTCAATTACAGCGTGCGGATTTGCTTCCAGGATCGAGCGGTCCATAAAAGCACCAGGGTCGCCTTCGTCGGCATTGCAGACGACATATTTCTTTCCTCCAGGAGCGCTGCGGCAAAACTCCCACTTGCGACCGGTGGGAAAGCCAGCGCCACCCCGCCCCCGGAGGTCAGATTTCTTGACCTCCTCAATAACCTGCTCAGGAATCATCAAAAGAGCCTTTCTCAGCGCGCGATAACCTCCATGAGCAATGTAGTGCTCGATTTTTTCCGGGTTGATACGCCCACAATTGCCCAGGATGACGCGCTGCTGTTTTTTGTAGAAGTTTATCTCTGAGTAGTGCGGAATGGCTTTACCAGTCACCGGGTCACGGTAGAAAAGCCGTTTCACCGGCTTGCCATCCAGAAGATGAGAACTGACAATCTCTGGAGCATCTTCGGCCTGGACACAGATGTAGAAAATGCCCTCAGGTTCAACAACTATGCTAGGACCTTGTTCGCAAAGGCCATGACCGTGGCAGCCACTTATTTCCACCGCGGCGTTCTTCAGCGTTTGCCGAGCTACCTCTGCCTTGAGGGCCTCGTAGACCGCATCAGACCCCATAGAAAGACACGGCGTCTCCTGGCAGACAAAGACAGTACGATGGTTCTCCATACTATCCTCCACCCTCCCGATTCCTGAACAACTGCTCCACCTTCTTGGGGTTCATATGGCCGTGGACATGGTCACTAACGACTATATTAGGTGCCAGAGCACAAACGCCGATGCAGGCTACGGTTTCCAGAGTGTGTTCGAAATCGGGGCTGGTTTCCCCCTCTTCTATGCCCAGGCGCTGTTTGACCAGTTTCAGTATTGTCTTCCCTCCGCGCACATGGCAGGCTGTCCCTCGACAAACTCTAACAACTTTTCTGCCACGTGGCTGAGTATAGAGCTGAGTGTAGAAACTAATCACCCCTTGCACCTGACTGGGAAAAAGCCCCAAGCTTCTGGCTACGAGCGGTATGGACTGAGGAGGGATATAGCCGAACTCACCCTGGATTCTTTGCAGTAGCGGTATCAACGCCCACTTCTGCTGACTATATTCAGAAACCAGGGCATCTATTCGTGCCAGGTTGGCCTCTCTGGTTATTCCTTCTTTATACATCTTGGCTAACTCCTTCGCTTCGCTCTGGACAAAACTTAATCCTGTTCAATGCGCAGGAATCTTATCTATCTTCACGCTGCATGCTTTCAGTGAAGGCGCTTTTGTTTCTGAATCTAAGACGATGTCGAATAGCTCGTTAACCGGCGCCTCCGGGAATGAAATCGGCATAAAGAGCATCCCCTGACGCAGTGAATCCGTGATCTTGACCTTTGCCGTCACCTCGCTTACAGGTGAACTTACCTTGACCATATCGTCATCACTGATGGCGAGTTCCGTGGCGTCGGACTCACAAATCTCCACGAAAGCCTCGGACGAGAATTTCCGTAATCGGGCTGACCTGGAGGTTCTGGAGCCGCTGCCAAAATGACTAGGAATAGTCCCGGTTAGCAAGGTGAAGCGATAGCCCTTCTTCCCTTTTGCCGCTGGTGCATAGTCAACCGGGCAGAAGCGGGCAAAACCCTCCGAGAATTGACCACCATGTATGCGGCCGACGCCTCGTTGACTGCTTAACTCGACCTCATACAGGCTCTTCGCCTCTGGCTCAAGGTGGCCACCCCCTTCATAGAAACTGTAACCCGGTAACTGGCAACAGCTAATTATCTCATCCATAACTTGTTGAGGAGAAGAATACGGCATCGGAGACCCCATTCTGTCGGCAAGCCGCAGGATTATCTCCCAGTCCGGCAAGCTTTCGCCCAGAGGGGCGATTGCCTTCTGCACCCTTTGTACTCTTCCTTCGAAGTTGGTGAATGTCCCCTCCTTCTCGGCGAAACTTGCCGCCGGCAGAACTACATTAGCCAGTCTGGCCGTCTCGGTAAGAAACATGTCCTGCACCACGAGGAAATCAAGGGAACCTAGGATTTCTTTAACGAATCTAGAATTTGGAAAGCTCAGGACCGGGTTCTCTCCCACGATGTACATGCCCTTAATCTTCTCCGTCCTTGCCTCTTCCATCATCTCCAGGGCGGTCAGCCCAGCTTGCTCCGGCAGGCTCACTCTCCAATGTTCTTCGAACTTGCCTCTGGCCTGGGCATCCGCCACGCTTTGATAGCCCGGGAGGAATTTGGGCAGTGTTCCCATATCGCAGGCGCCCTGCGCATTGTTCTCTCTTTGCGGTACATAGATGCCACCTCCCCTGCGCCCGATATTTCCTGTCACCAAGGCCAAATTCGCCAGAGCTTTCACGCCATCTGTTCCTGTAATATGCTGTGTGATTCCTGTCCCATAGATAATCGCTGCCTGGTTGGCCTTGGCGTACAGTCGAGCGGCTTCACAAATTTCTTGACCGCCAACGCCGGTGACCTCCTCGACGTACTTCAGTGTGTACCGTTTGAGACTTTCGGCAAAAGGTTCGAAATTATCCGTCCTCCTGGTGACGAATTCCTCGTCCAGCAAACCTTCGTCGACAATAACCTTGGCCAAGCCATTGACCAGAACCATGTCAGTGCCAGCTTTAGGGCGTAACCAAAGGTGAGCAAATGAAGAGAGCTTTGTCTGCCGAGGTTCTATCAACAATAATTTCACACCATGCTGTTTCACGGCACGCTTTACGGCATAACTGATGGCAGGAGCTGACGCGCTGAGATTGGTCCCGATGGCCAGTACAAGCTCGGTTTGCTCCAAGTCAGTAATATAATTTGTAGTGCCGGAGACGCTAAGGGAACTTCCCAGGCCGATACGACTGGCAGAGTTGTACAAGCGACTGCCATTGTCAATGCTGTTGGTGCCGAGCACAGATCTGGCAAATCTCTGCAGAAGATAGTTCTCTTCGTTAGTGCACTTAGAGGAGCCCAGGACGGCTAGGCTGTCAGCTCCGTATTCATCCTTTATTCGCCGAAATTCAGTGGCCGCCAATTCTAGAGCTTCTTCCCAGGGCAGTTCGTCAAGATTACCGTTGCTGTTGACCAAGGGTTTGAGTAACCTATCCCGGCTATGAATGAAATCACAGCCATAGCTCCCTCTCACGCATAGGGTGCCTTTGTACACTGAGCTTTCCTTGCCCGGCGCGGCCCGCAATACACGCCCATCCTTAGCTTCCAAACAAATACTACAGCCGCAGCCACAGAAGGGACAGATTGTCTGCACAGCAGTCTGGGTTGTCCCTCTATATGTCTTCTCTTTTTCTGTCAGCGCGCCCGTAGGGCACAGTGCCACACAAGTCCCACAAAAAGTGCACTCGGAATTTTCCAGTGGCATATTGCCAAGCGTAGCCGGTATGGTTGTGAACCCCCGCTGGAAGTAATCAATAGCACCTTCGACGACCAGTTCCTGACAGGCGCGAATACATTTGGCGCACAGTATGCACTTGCTCAAATCTCGCTCGAGGAAAGGATTGACTTCTTCGATGCTGGCCATTCGGGGAATCCGTTGCAGTTCTACCAAGCCGATGCCCAGATCTGCGGCAATTTGCCGTAGCTGGCAGCGATTGCCTTTATCGCATACGAGGCAAGAATCGGGATGACTGGCGAGCATCAATTCAATTATGGTTTTGCGACGCTGCATTACTCGCGGTGAGTGCGTGTTGATTACCATTCCAGGCGCTATCGGGGCGACGCAGGATGCCAGTAAAGCGCCATTTCGTTCGTCTTCCACCAGGCACACCCGGCAAGCCCCAACCGAGGCGAGTTGCGGGGCGTGACAGAGCGTGGGAATATCTATGCCAGATTCCCTCGCCAGTTCCAGAATGGTCATCCCGGGATAGCCACTTACCTCGCGACCATCAAGAGTAATAGTTATCGCCTGCAAACCGATATCCTCCTTCACAATCCAGCAGATGGGGATAGGGATTTCCAAGGAGAACTACTTGTTCTTGTCCTGACCTTCAGGCCAGTTGGCAGACACGTAGGCAAAAGACCGAGGAAAGTATCTCCCTTGGCCTACTGTCCTTATGCCCGTCAAAAGGTCAGAACTGGCAGCGTTCTTGGCAATGAAGCCGCAGGCCCCTACCTGCTTGGCAACAAACATATTCTCCTCTTCGTCATACTGGGTGAGAATCAAAACCTTGGTATCTGGATGTTCTGCGGTTATTCGTTTCGTTGCTTCAAGTCCACTCATTGCCGGCATGACTATATCCATCACCGCTACGTTTGGCATAAGCCGCTGCACTTTATCAATGGCATCTCGCCCGTCAACAGCCTCCCCTATTACTTCCATGTCTTTCTGCAGACTCAGCAGGGCACAAACCCCCTCCCTGACTACAGCGTGGTCATCAACCACCAACACCTTGATTCTTCGCAGTGTCTTGTCTAGGAATTTCTCGGCCCAGGCCACTACTGAAGCTAGTTCAACCGGCCTGATTAAGTACTGTTCGGCTTCAAGCTTCAAGCCCTCGTCCATACGCCAGCCCTTAAGCAGGCGCTTCTCAGGCGAGGCATCAACCACAATGAGAGGCACCTCTCTGAAATCCGGGCTTTGTTTCAACCACTGGTGCAACTGAAAGGCATCTCCGCGTGGCATTATGGTGCCCAGAATGATTAGGTCAGGTTTTTCTCGACGCGCTGCCTCCTCGGCCTGTAGTCTATTGCCAACAGCAACCACTTCCCAACCCTTTGCCACTAATTTAGCTTGCATATCTGCAATGAATTCAGGCTCATCATCCACCAGCAGAATTTTAGTGTTCTTTTCCATCTTTCACCCCCTTGCCAATTGTACGTCTTGACAGTCTGTTTAGTCTGCTACCAAAAGTATAACGTTGAATCTGCCGAAGAAATAGAGGTGTTTACCCCAGATGATAGGGGAATATCACCGCAATTTCCTGGAGTTAATCACCCATTTATGGCGATAATTCTTCCCGTTAGTCGGGTATGGGAAATAGGCAGTGCCGTGGAAACTGCGAGGCAGTAGTCTTAGATGGTGATGATGCCCTTGCGCAGGGCATACTTGAACAAGTCAAGCCGGTTGTGGATGTCCAGCTTTGCCATGAGGTTAGTCTTATGTCTTTCTACAGTTTTGGGGCTAATGACCAACATTCGAGCTATTTCACGAGTAGAATGGCCTTCTGCTAGTAGTTTCAGTGTTTCTCTCTCTCGGTCGGTAAGTTGTTCGGACGTGTCCTGGCTCTTTCCCACTTTGGCCATCTCACGATAGTCTTCGACCAACAGCCTAGCTATCGACGGAGATAGGAAAGAATCCCCTCGGTACACAGAACGAATAGCAGAGGTGAGTTCTGAAGATGCTGCCGTTTTGCTGACAAAGCCGCTGGCTCCAGCTTCGATAACTGGTAGTACATACTCTCTATCTTGGTATTGGGTCAGTACTATCACCTTTGTGTGCGGGAACTCCTTGTGCATGCGGCGGGTTGCTTCCAGTCCATCCATAAGAGGCATAGCGATATCCATGAGTACCACGTCGGGCGCAAGCTTTCTGACCCTCTCCAGGGCCTCCCTGCCATTGGTGGCCTCGCCCACCGCTTCTATGTCCCCGGTAAGAGCAAGCAACGCACAAATACCGTCACGTACGATGGCGTGGTCATCAACTATCAACACTCTTATTCTTGTCATATCTAATGTCTTGACCTATTGGAATCTTGGCCCAAACCGTAGTCCCTGCTCCAACCTTGGACTCCACGCCGCTGGTGCCGCCAAGGAAACCTATTCTCTCTCTCATACTGAATAATCCACGGCCTCGCCCGCTTTCTTCCACATCGGTGAGTCTGGACACATCGAATCCTTGACCATCGTCGCGAACAGTCAGCGAGAACTCATCCGGTTGATACACCAGCACTATGGAGGCATTCTTTGCTTTGGAATGCCTAACAATGTTGCCGATGGAGCCCTGGATAACGCGAAAAAGGGCAGCTTCTACATCGGGAGGAAATCGCATCTCATTCCCTTTGATCTCTACTGCTACGTTAATGTTCAACGGTTGAAGAGTATTTTTGGCGTGCTGGCGAGCAGCAGCGACTAATCCCAGAGTATCCAATACAGTGGGGTGTAGATTGGAAATCACCCTGCTCACCTCTTTATGTACCTGCACTGTCAGTGCCTGGACTTTCTTCAATCCAGCAGTTATTTGGGCATCTTGGTCACCAGACTTCGAATACATTTCTATCAGCGCTTCCAGTTGAAGTGCTATCCCGGAGAGCGATTGACTGGTCTCATCGTGTAGCTCACGGGCGATCCTCCGCCGTTCTTCTTCTTCTGCTACGAGGTTCTGTCGTGCAAGTTTACGTAGTCTTTCCCGTGCTTTTCTCAGTCGCTCGTACAGCATTGCCTGCTCAATAGCTATGCCGAGTTGGTCTCCAATCGTGTATAAGAGATGCCCGTCTTCTTTGGTGAAACGATGCACCACATGGCTAGCAACGTTCATCACCCCCAGAACATTGTCTTTCGCTCGTAGTGGGACGCTGACAAATGCTCTTAAACCTTCTGAACTTATCAAATCAAGCCGAGCGGCATCCGGTTCTGAAGAAATATCCTCCAGCAACACTGCCCTGCCGCTTTGGGCTACCTTTCCGGCAATTCCCTCGCCCAGTTTAAGATGCATCTCTGCAGCATACTTGTCAGATAGACCGTGATGAACCCTATAGGACAGCGTCTGACTCGATTCATCCAAGAGCATTATTCCTCCAACGGTCCCATTCATGATGTTGACCACATTATCCAAGCCGATCTTCAGTATCGTATTTAAGTCCTGCAGACCGCTGATTGCTGCCGAGACTCGGCTCAAAGCCACGAGGTCGCTGTAGTGTTTCTCAGTCTTGTTGCCCTGATCAGATAAGGTTATAGCTGGACTAGCCGGAACCGGTCCTTTATTGACTTTCTTACTATTCTTCATTGTCAGTTAGTTTCACCAAAGCAGGCATAGATCTTCGAGACCCAGGGAGGAAACTCACAAGGTCTGCCACCGCGCCCAAAGCGCCATTCCTCACCCAAATAAGCCTATACAAAATCGTGATCTTTTTCAACCTCTTGCCGGTGCCCCAATCAGACCTAAGCCCAGATATTCATCAGCCAAGAACACTATGCTATGATCGCGGGATAAGCAGCTTAGCAACTGGACGACTCCCGACATTGCGAGTGCCCTGAGGAGAGAAATGCGTTTTAGATGTATCACCTGCGGGGTTGAATTCGCTACTATAGAGCAGCTAGCTAGCCACAAGAAACAGCATCAGGCTGGTCAGGCAAGCTACTCACGAGTAATCTGCCTGGGCTGTGGCAAAGCTATCCCTTTGGAACCATCCAAAGCCAACTACAGTGGGCAACTTAACTGCCCCAACTGTGGCAGGACAATGACCGTTGTCATAGAAAACGGCGAAGTGGCTGTAGCTCGGCTGGGCTGGCCAGAGTTGGCCTCCTAGAAGAATTCGCATCCTTGTTCTTAGGAGTATTAATGGGTGGACTGCCCAGTCGCCTAAGACGGGGCTTCTTCCAGCGTGGCACTAACCACTTGCTGTACATTTCCGCGGTAGTAGACTATCTCAACCTGATCGCCGATCTGGTGAGCGGTTATGGCTGCGGTCAGTTCAGCGGCAGTGCTGATATCCTCGCCATCCACCCTAGTGATAACGTCACCCGCTCTTAGTCCAGCTTCATCGGCCGGGCCACCGCTAATTACGCTGACAATGAGAACTCCTGCGTCGACTGAGAGCTGATAGTACTGTTGGATAGTCGGGGTGACGGTAGTCACTGATACTCCGAACCAGGGGCGAATGACCTTTCCTTCGTTTATCAAGCTCTGTACTACAGGGATAGCAGTATCCGTACTTATGGCGAAGCCAATGTTCTCGGCATTACTGGCGATCGCTACATTGATGCCGACCACTTGACCTGCTGTGTTTAGCAGCGGCCCACCGCTATTTCCCGCGTTAATAGCCGCATCAGTCTGAATGATGTCGCTGAGCACTACACCAGCGTTCTCTTGGATAGAGCGTCCCAGGTTGCTGACTACGCCGGTGGTCCAGGTAGGACCTCCCGGCAGGGCCAGAGCATTTCCTACGGCTACCACCGGGTCAAGAACGCTAAGCTGCTCCAGAGAGTTGTTCAGAAAACGTAGGTATGAAAGATTGCTGGCGTCGATTTTCACCACCGCCAGATCGGTCTGCGCATCCGTACCCACCATTGTTGCATCAAATGCACGCCCGTCACTCAGAGTTACTGTCACCTTGTTGGCCCCTTCTACCACATGGTTGTTGGTTACAACATAGCCATCTGCGCTGATTACTATCCCGCTGCCCGCTCCTGTTTGGGGTACTGCCTGCCAGAACCAGTTATAGCTCACAGTCTCAACGACAATGGAGACCACGGCCGGAGCCACCTCTGCCACCAATTCCTGGGTGGTAAGCTGCGGCCCAACTGTCTCGTCAATGTACAGATATCCTGAGGCGAAACTGGCGGAGTTAGCTCCACAGCCAGTAACAACCAGGCTGATACTAACAAGCAAAAGGGCACCTATCACAATGTACGTTATTCTATTCATTTTCTACACCTCCGATTATGAAAGCCTGATGCAAGTTCTTGTCGACCATTTTCTTTAGTTGCGTGCTGCTCTCCATGTTACTTCTTATTCTCACTCTCTTCCTTCATTTCCGTAGGAAGTATCTCCTTCTGGACTTGAGTTCTAATTCTGTTTGGGCAGGGAGAGCCCACTCCCTCTCCAAGGCAAGTTCTCCTTCACCGCCTTACTGATTACCTGCTTCACTGGCAGCATCAGAGGCACGCCTCCCTATGTAGTAATCACCTTATGAAATATTCCCTCATCAGAAATTCCTATGGTGTTAGAGGCCTCCGTTTGGAGGCCTCTAACACCATAGGAGAAAGGAGGGAACAGAAGCAAGCTGG
>CAYFSE010000056.1:0-10738 GCA_964345725.1 uncultured Dehalococcoidales bacterium | reverse complement strand
GTGTAAGGCTGCCGCTTGCGATGATGTATTCAGGTTGAAATCCAATATTGCTTAATGCCGTTAGACACTGACGTCATTCTGTTTCCTTCAGGTTCGGTCCTGGCATCCCAAAACGGTATAGTGCGCCAGTCGATTCTTCAATTACCATCAAATCCATCCGGGTTAAATCGTTGATTTGAATGGGATGAGTTTCAATACCAGTCTTACCCACTAGTTCTTGAAATATTTGACTGGTTGGCCCTCCAGCCGGATGCATCGCTAAAGTCTCACCGCCCAAGATTTTGATGACTCGGGAGACGTTTATACCACCTCTACCTGGTTAATAAGTCGGAGGTGCGCAGCGCAATTTTCTGCCGGCGATTACATTGAAGATAGAAGTACTTTCATCCACAGAAGGGTTCATCGTTAAAGTTACTATTGGTTTCATATTTAACTCCAAATTGGTGATTGATTAGTCTAAATGAATGGAATGCATTTTCATATCATTGGCTACAATCGGCTTCCTCGCGTTCGACATTAAAAATATGCGTCTGGTAACCATCCAGTATCACGTGAAGACCCTTCAGTGTCATATCATTTCCCCACCTCCGGTAATGTTGCCCATCGAGTTCATCAGTAAGCAGATAAGGCAGGTTTTGCTCAACCTCTTCGCTCAGAGTTATTAGCCCCTGAGCCAGCGACTCGCCGAAATTGATGACGATGAGTTTGAGGCTGTCTTTCAGCCGCCACGTATATGCGAAAAGGTTTTCAGAATGATTCCCTTGAGGCGCTGGGTACACCGTCTTAAGTTGCCATTTGCCCCAGTGGAAAGTTTCGTGATTTGTAATAGCAAGAAGTCTGTTGTAGAAAGTAAGGAGTTCTGGGTTATAAGAGTCATCCTTAACTCGTCCGAGTTGAACCGGCGGCCTGATGCGCTTTCCTTCAAACTGCCCTTGGTAGTAAAGCTTCATTCCGGGAAGTGTAGCCAGCAGTGCAGCTACGGCTTTCAGCTTTGCCCCCGGAAAGACAGCAGCGCTGCGCAGTTCATCGTGATTCTCGATGAACCGCACCAGTCTCTTTTGAAAGATGAAGCCAGTCTCTAGGTGTTTCCTGATGTCGGTCACTGAGGATAATCGCAAACGGTCATAAAGCCCTTTGTCATACACGTAATTAAAACCGAGGTCTAATAGTCTGGCCTCAGTATCCCAGTAAGCCTCAGCAATCCAGATGATATGAGGAATAGCCCCTGTTACTTCGCTCCAGAATTCTTCTTCAGGTGTCTGGTAGCCTTGCCTCTTCAACAACCTGCCCCATGTGTTTTCAAAAACGCTGTTAAGCAGGAGCATTGCCATGTCGCAGCGGAACCCGTCGCAGTACTCGGCGGCCTTTTTCATCTCAGCAATAACGGTATGCCTGACATCGACGTTGAAGTAATTGAGCTGCAGGCTATCACTCCAGGGTGGGAAGTTGGGGTCCCGGCCATAGGCTAGATAACAGGTGCCCTTCACGGTTTCAACGGGCAAAAGGGCGTGCCTGTCATATTCGTAGTCCTCTTTAGTACCCTGTACGTAGAAATCAGGACGGGCTGTTACCCAGTCATGCTCCTGGGCGGTATGGTTCGGTACAAAATCAAGGATAAGCCCGATATTACGGCGATTTAGTTCACGACGCGCCCATGTGAGGTCTTCCCATCCGCCCATGATTGTATCCGGGCGATAATCGGCCACAGAAAAAGGTGACCCGATAATATCGGCGTGTGTCCAGTCCGGAAGGACATCCTGAGTCAACTCGGGGAAGTAGGGCTCATTCCTGAATATCTTCCGTCCTATCTGACTCCTCTTCCAAACGCCCATGAGCCAAACGTAGTCCGTACCGAGCTCTTTCAATTGGTTCCACTCGGAAGCAGGTATTTGTCCTAGGCTTACCGGTTTCCCAAGTTTGCGTGAAACCTGATTAAGCCAGATAGCAGTGTTAAGCTCAAGAAGATTGGGATTCTCTCTCGGCATCTCTGGCTCCGCGAATAAAAAATTCGTGCATCCGGGTTGTTTTCTCCCAATTATTTAAAACGTGCTATGCGATAGTTATATCTTTACTTAAGTAGATGTCCTGTATCATGTTTAACAGTTTAATTCCTTCTTTCATCGGCCTTTGAAAAGCCTTACGTCCCGATATTATCCCCATACCTCCTGCCCTCTTATTAATCACTGCTGTTCTGGCGGCTTCAGCAAAATCATCTTTTCCTGAGGAACCTGCCGAATTAATCATACCGATACGTCCCAGATAGCAATTAATGACCTGGTAGCGCACTAGGTCGATTGGATGATTTGTGGTCAGTTCTGTGTATACTTTCTCATGGGTTTTACCGAATTTGAGCTCTTTAAAGCCACCATTATTTGTAGCATGCTTTTGCTTCACGATGTCCGCTTCGATGGTGACTCCAAGATGATTGGCCTGACCGGTGACGTCGGCGGCATCTTCATAATTTTGTTCATTTGTCTGAAACGCCGGATTACGCAGATAGGCCCAGAGCACCGTTGCCAGGCCCAGCTCATGGGCACGGTGGAATGCCTCCGATATTTCTTGAATCTGCCGGTCACTCTCGGGTGAGCCAAAGTAAATCGTTGCCCCGATGCCTACCGCACCCAGGTCAAAAGCTTGTTCGATGTTAGTAAAAAGAACCTGGTCGTACTTGTTTGTGTAGGACAGCGATTCGTTATGATTTATCTTCAGGATAAAAGGGATATGATGTGCATATTTTCGGGCAACTGAGCCCAATGTACCTAACGTCGAAGCCACCGCATTACAGCCACCCTCAATAGCCAGTTTGATGATATTCTCCGGGTCGAAATAAATCGGGTTCACAGCAAAGTCAGCCCCGGCACTGTGCTCAACACCATGGTCAACAGGCAAGATTGACAAGTATCCTGTCCAAGCCAAACGACCATGGTCGAAGACAGTTTGCAGTTTGCGTAGAACTGCCGGACTTCGGTCGGACGGTATCAGAACCCGGTCTATGAAATCGGGACCCGGCAAATGTAATTCTTGCTTTGGGAAGACACAGCGGTAAGACAATAAATACTTCGCTTCGTCACCCAGGTATTGCTCAATCATACTGTTCATATTACATTCCTCCGAAATGACTTATAACTCATAGTCCCCCACGTTTATCTTAACCCTGCCATTTCCTTGGCCTGTTGAAGGAGCTTTCCCACGCGTTCCATGCTTTCAGCCTCGGCGTATGTACGGAGAAGTGGCTCAGTCCCGGAAAAGCGTATCAACAACCAGGAGTTATCGGCTAGCCTAAAGCGAAAGCCATCAAAGGTGTCAACCTTAATCACTTTAATACCAAGAATTTCCCTTGGCCTGTTATCCCGTATGTGCCTCATAATCTCCTGGCGTTTAACTTCAGGGAACTTCAGGTCAATCCGGTTGAAGTAGTGAGGGCCGACCATGCTGTAGAGCTCCGTGATAATCTCCGAAGGTGTCTTCCCCATACGGCGGATGAGGTCAAGGAAATAGAGGCCGGCAAGTATGCCATCCCTCTCTGGGACGTGTCCTCTGAAGCCGTAGCCGCCGCTCTCCTCACCGCCGATTAAGGCATTTTCAGAAATCATAATGGGAGCGACGTACTTGAAACCCACCCTTGTCTCCACCACCGGGACATTGAATATCTCACCTAAACGGTAAATCATGCTGGTGCTGGTAACGGTCTTGACGATAACCCCTCGCTCACCCCTCACCTTGAGAAGGTAAAGGCAGAGGAGGGCGAAAGTCTGGAGGGTGGTAATAAAATTACCTTTCTCATCCACAATACCCACCCTATCAGCATCTCCGTCAGTAGCGATACCGACGGTCGCATGGTGGCGCTTGACTGTGGTAATGAGCCTTCCCAGGTTTTGGGTGATTGGCTCGGGCTGTTTCATCCCAGGGAAAACGGGATTTCGCTCGTTATTTACCTCTACTACCTTGATGTTTCCGCCCTCAAGGAGCCTCTTGAGGTAGCCCATACCCGCCCCGAACATGGGGTCAATGATGATTTTCATCTCTGCTGACCTTAGCTCGTTGATGTTTATCAGACGGTTTATCTGGGTGAAGTAGTCCGGGACAATATCGTAGTACTCAAGGAGACCCTGGCTTTCCGCCTTTTCCACAGGAATACTCTTTATGTCTCCGATGGTGAAGCTACGGGAAATTAACTTTTCAAGCTCAGCCGCAACTTCTTCTGGTGCGCTCGCTCCATCCGCTGTCTTAAACTTAAAGCCGTTCCAGATATTGGGGTTGTGGCTTGCCGTGATAACGATAGCGCCACCTGCCTTTCTGGCAATTACCCCGTAGCTTATGACCGGGGTAGGGGTGGCGGCGAGACAGAGATAAGTTTTGATGTTGTTTCCTGCGATGACTTCCGCAGCAGCCTGGGCAAAGTCCTCCGAAGCAAAACGGGTATCATAGCCAATGAGAAGTCCCTTGTTTGCTAATTCGGCGTTCTTCATGAAATCGGCAACGCCCTGGGCACAGTGCCGGAGTTTATCAAAAGTAAAGTCCTGAGCTATAATCCCTCGCCATCCATCAGTCCCGAATTTTATTACACCCTCCGTACGCTTTACTTCTGAATTGCCCATTGGTTTCATAGTTGACTCCATGGTTTCGATGCTGCAAATTACTTCTGCCATAAAATATGCGAATCCTCAAGGGGAATGACCACCGAAGCATTCGACGGTATTATTCGTACGGTGTAGTCCTCACTCGGTCGTGAAGCCGACACCTCGGCCTGGTACACGTAGCTGCCGGATTGACCGGGTGTTTCATCTCGTTTCATCAGGAGGTGGACCTGTTCTTCTTGACTCAACGGTTCTGCATATAATTCCACCTTGACAAATTCCGGCGTGAGTCTACCGAGATAGATTGATGTCTCGAACTGCCACTGGTTATTTTCCCTGGATACCTTCGATTGGCGGAAACGAATGCCTGACCAATGTCGTTCAACTTCGGTCTGCCAGGCATAGATTTCTTTCGCTAGGCGTCCACTATCTTTGCTACGCTCGCGGAAGAGCTGGGCGGTAGGGATATATACCCTCTCAACATATTCACGGACCATCCGGTTAGCACTGAAATTCGCTGCTAATCGCGACATGCAGGCACGCATTCGGGCTATCCAGCCCAGCGGTATACCGCGGCTATCACGGTTATAAAACTCACGAGCAATTTCACTCTCCAGCAGATTGTAAAGCTGCCTTGCTTCAACCTCATCCCAGCTCGGTTCAGAATGCTCCTGGCCATCACCTATAGTCCAACCAAATTCAGGCGCATAGGCTTCCGCCCACCAGCCATCCAATTCTGACACATTAAGACCACCATTGACGAGTGCCTTCATCCCGCTTGTACCGCTGGCTTCCCAGGGCCGTCTGGGTGTATTAAGCCACACGTCTACTCCCTGCACCAGCTCCTGAGCGACGTCAATATCATAGTCCTCAAGGAAGACAACACGTTGCCGGACTTCGGCACGTTCGGCAAAATTGACAAACTGTTGTACCAAGTGCTTTCCCTCATCGTCAGCGGGATGAGCTTTACCCGCTACTACAAGCTGTACCGGACGTGCTGGATTGGTGATTATGGCGGTAAGCCTCTCCGGGTCGGTTAGCAGCAAGTTAGGACGCTTGTAAGCGGTAAAGCGGCGGGCAAAACCTATGGTTAGCGTCCCCGTGTCCAGCACTGATTGGGCTTCCTTTATTCTCAGGGGATCCGCGCCATATTCCTTTAGTTGGTATGCCAGCCTCTGGCGAACATAATTTACCAAAGAATCACTTTGTCTCGTGCGAAGTGACCACAAATCCTCATCCGAGACACTTTGAATAGCCTTGGTGATATGCTCAAGAGTATGAAGCCAGCGTTCCTTACCGCAAGCCTGCGTCCACAGCTTATCAGCAAATTGTGAATCCCAGGAAGGCATGTGAACTCCATTGGTTATATGCTGTACCGGCACTTCGTCTTCCGGCCAACGGGAGTAGAGCGGCTGGAAGACGTGCCTGCTGACCTTTCCATGCAGTCGACTAACGCCGTTTACCTTAATACTGCCCCGCATAGCCAAGTAAGCCATGTTCAGAGGCTCGCTTTGATTAGTTGGGTCTTTCCGTCCGAGAGCCAATACCTGCTCTATTGGAATACCTGCCATCTTCGAATAGTCACCGAGATAACGGCTGACCAAGCCCGGAGCAAACATATCAAAACCCGCCTCAACAGGCGTGTGGGTAGTGAATACGTTACCAGCACGCGTGGCACACAAAGCCACCGAGAAAGGCTCTCCATTCTGCTGCATAAAATCACGGGCTCGCTCCAGTACCACGAATGCCGCATGGCCTTCATTCAGATGACACACTTCGGCAGATATATTCAGAGCTTTAAGGGTTCGCCAACCGCCAATACCCAGAATCATTTCCTGCATCAGGCGAATCTCAGGACGCTCAGGGTACAGCTTGTTGGTGATGCCCCTGTCGAAAGGGTTATTCAGCGGGTCATTACTGTCGAGCAGGTACAACATGACCCGGCCGACCCGCACCTGCCACACGCGGAGCCAGAGAGTTCGCCCGGGAAGCTCCAGTGATACTCTGAGCCAGCCAGAGGCAGCCATCACCGGGCTGATGGGCAGACTGATAGGGTCGTTATAGGGATAAGCCTCAATCTGCCAGTTATTCTCATCGAAAGCCTGCCGGAAATATCCCTCTTGATAGAGGAGTCCCATTCCTACAATCGGCACTTCAAGGTCACAGGCTGTCTTCAGGTAATCTCCGGCGAGTATCCCCAATCCACCGGCATACAGAGGTAATGCCTCACCGATGCCGAATTCCATACTGAAATAGGCTACTGTGCCGAGTTTTCCTTCGAGGTTATTTTCTTTGAACCAGCTTGGCTTGCCAAAATGTTCATCTCTTGCTGCTATCAGTCTGTTGAGTTCTTCAATGAATATCGGATTGCGTGCCAGCTTCTGGAGTTCATCCCTGGAGATACTCTGAAGCATTAACCAGGGGTTCTTCGTTTTTGCCCAAATCTTCGGGTTAACGCTATGCCAAAACTGATCGCCTTCGTGGCTCCACGTCCAGCGCAGGTCGAGTGCCAGTTCGGATAGTTTATCCAACCCTTTTGGTAGAGAACGGTTTTGGAAGACTCTTAGCATATTCATCACCTCCTGTTGTGCATTCGGACTGGCTTTGCACAGAGCAAAGTAATCGCCATCCCGTGAGACGTTTAAGGGCTGTATGCCGCTGGTACCAGTTCAACAGGAAATAACAGATGGGACGAAGGCTGAAAAGAGTTAATAACCGCCTTTGCCACAGGTCTGGCAGACTCAATAGGTGCCATTGGAACCATTCGAGGAACGAGTAGTAACGGCGATATCTTCTGACCAGTTGGGCATACCATCTTAGCCCCTCCCTAAGACTGATATGCTTATCTGTCACCCTCTGCACGATTTCGCCACATTTAGACCCAAAGAATAAAGCCGGCCCTATGCCGTCTCCCGTTAACGGCTCACACTGCCCAGCTGCATCACCCACGAGAAACTCTTGTTGTGAAACCGGCTCTTTCAGCCTACGCGGGAAATAACCGCCATGTATCGTACCGACCAAAAGACCAAACTTCTCCAGGAAAGATGCTAAACTCGCCTTGAGTCTGGTCTCACCCAGATAGCTCCCGACTCCAATCCTGGCCCGTGCACCGCAAGGGAAAAGCCAGCCTACTCCCATCTTTATCAACCGTGAGTCCATCCAAAAATGCAGTCCTTCCGCCTCGCAGTCGACAGTCGTTTCTATGCCAAAGCACATCGCGGAATAATCCAAAGGACTTGAGTCGTTGGGACTGGCAAGGACAGTACGCCACCCTGGAGCATCCACAACGCATCTGCCTTCAAATTCACCTTTGTCTGTAATCACGTGCCCGTCTGTCAGTCCGATGACTCGAGCTTTTAGAAAATCAGCCTTTTCCTGCTTGACCAGCCCCTGGCAGAACGTGAAGTAGTCGAAGGCACAGAAGGGATAAGGCAGGTCATATTCAATAGCCTTGGTGGCGGTGTGGATAAAACCACGGTGATACCCATGAAGAAGGCTATCCGCACAATCAAGCGGTTGTATTACGGGCAGGGGCGTGCCACAGGCCGAGGTCTGCCCTGTTCCTATTTCCTTCCTGTCTATGAGCAAAATATTCCCTCGGAGACGGGAAGCCACCGCTAGTCCGGCGAAACTGGCACCAACAATAATAGTGTCGTATTCCATGGTTCAAACCTTATAAGATTTATTTCTGACTGCTTCTATGCCTTCTTCCAACCCATATACTTTCGCCATGTCTTAGGAGCAAAAGCTTCACTTCTAGAATAACCTCCAATTAAGGCCAACTGTATTTATCTAACGACCTCCACTTTTAGTAGATTCGTTGTGCCTGCCGAACCAAGTGGTATGCCGCCGGTGATTACTATCAGGTCGCTAGGCTTGGCCAGACCGAGTTCTTTCGCCTTGGCTGACGCTGTGGCAAACAGGCCAGCTATCGAAGAAGGCGTGACCACATGGACAGGTCGGACTCCCCAATAAAGTATCAGCCTGCGGCAGATTGACTCCTCTGGCGTCAGAGCCAGAATTACCGTGCGTGGCCGGTACTTTGATACTCGCCCCGCTGTACTGCCTGACTGAGTAAAAGCAACAATGGTACGTATACCCAGGCTATGGGCCGTAATGCAGGCATTGTAGCTTACCAGTTCCTCAGTTTTTTGCTCGAACCATGTCTTCTTTTCGTATAAAGCTATCTCATAAGGTAGCTTCTTTTCAGTTTCACGAGCAATCCTGTCCATCACGGCTACCGCCTGTACCGGATGTTTCCCGATTGAAGTCTCTTCCGAAAGCATGGTAGCATCCGTGCCGTCGAATATAGCGTTGGCTACATCTGTAATCTCGGCACGGGTGGGATGCACCGAGTTGACCATTGACTTGAGCATCTCGGTAGCAGTAATTACTGGCTTGCCAACATGGTTACATTTCCTGATAATCGCTTTTTGTACGAGGGGGACTCTTTCCAGAGGAATCTCAATGCCAAGGTCTCCACGGGCTACCATGATGCCGTCACTTACAGCCAGAATATCTTCAAAATTCCTGACCGCCTCACCCCGCTCAATTTTTGCAATTATGGGAATATCTGCCCCCTGTTCAGCTATGAGTTTTTTGACACCTATGACGTCATCGGCGGCGGTTACAAAAGATAGGGCCAAATAGTCCGGGCGCTGGCTGATGGCGAAGATAATGGCTTCCTTCAAAGCGTCAGTGATAAATGGTTCAGAACTTCGCATGCCCGGTACAACGAGTCCCCGGCCTTCAGTTAGAATCCCGCCGACGCTAACACGGCATCGCACATCATCACCCTCTATTTGCCGTACTTCAAGCTCCATCGCACCGTCATCAAGAAGAACGGTGTCGCCCACGTTTATATCTTTTGATAGGCCGGGCAAGTTTACCGAGACCCTTGTTGCATCACCTTCAATTCGCTCTGTTGTGAATGACAAATAAGCACCTTTTTTCAAGATAGTTTTATGGTCCTTTAGCTTTCCGGTACGGTATTTAGGCCCGGGCAAATCCATAAGAACAGCCACGACTGCACCAAAGCGCTTGCTCAACCCTCTGACAGCTTGAATATAGCCTACGTGCTCACTTTGTGTGCCGTGAGACAAATTCAGCCGCGCTACATTCATCCCCGCTTTGATGAGCCTGCCTATCATGTCAGTTGAACCAGTAGCAGGGCCTATCGTGCATATAATCTTGGTGCGTCTGCCGTACAGTCTTGGCCACTTCATAACATTGCCTTTTCAAAGGATATCCGCTTGTTCTTTCATTTTTTACTTTATTGCTTCTTACTTCACTGTGTCTTTGTTACTGCCTGCTCTGACTACAGTTCCTGATGGGACTAGACTGGTAGAAAAATCAGATAAGCCGACTTTAGGCAAGACTTTGCATTTACGGCCCACAGCAGTGTGCCCGGGCACTACTACGTCTTTTCCCAGCACCGTGATATCCCATTCGCTTGGAAATAGAATAGTTCCAAGACCGATATAGCAGAATTGTCCAATATTCACTCCCTCATCAATGATGCAAGTATCAACTACACTGTGATAGCCTACAATAGTGTTCGTCATAACTACCGAGTTCTGTACGACGGCTTGCTCCTCCACTCTGACTCCGGGAGACAAAACAGAGTTCTCTACGTGACCCTTGATGACGCATCCCGGGCTTATCAGGCTGTTCACAACCCTCCCATCTTTGCTCCGCCCAAGAACAGGCAGGGCGTCGTAATTGGTGAGCACGGGCCAGTCTCTATTCAGACTAAAGCGGGGGTGTGCCACTAGAAGCTCCATGTTGGCTTGATAATAGGCTTCAACAGTACCAATATCCTGCCAGTAACCGTCAAATTGATAGGCAAAGACTCTGTCATGCTTCACCATACCGGGAAGAAGAGAGTAGCCAAAATCGTGGAGCGAGTCTTGTCTGCCAGCATCTTCAGCTAAACGCCTGATGAGAGTATCTCTGTTAATAATATAGATACCCATGGAAGCGAGACTGCTTAATGGTCTTGGTGATTTCTCCACGAAATCTTGAATTCTGCTTTCACCATCAATCAGCACCGTTCCAAAGCGGCAAGCTTCCTCAATGGGAATCTTAACAACTCCTACCGTTGCCTCTGCCTCTACTTCCTCGTGAAAAGCTAGCATCTTACGGTAGTCCATCCCGTAAAC
>CAYFSE010000055.1:0-3387 GCA_964345725.1 uncultured Dehalococcoidales bacterium | reverse complement strand
CTGGAGCAACTCCTTAACCATCGTTTCAATACCAGGCTGGCTACGGTGATCACCACGGATGTACTGCTGGAAAGAATAGATGAACGCCTACGTGGCCGTATCATTGATAACGAATTCTGCCAGGTATGGACTATGGAACCAGCGTCGCCTCTGGAATCCCAAAGTAGCCTAGAGTTAGAGCTACTTCGAAATATGACCTTTGACAATTTTGACCACAAGAGATTGGAACTTCCCGCAGAACAGCGGCAGAATCTACGTCAGGCTTACAACTTAGCGGTAGAATTCGCTCGCTCGCCGGAGGGTTGGCTGATATTCCAAGGCGTTAATGGCTGTGGCAAGACTCATCTAGCGGCAGCTATCGCTAATCACCGACTGGCGCAGGGGAACCCAGCCTTATTTGTGGTTGTTCCTGACCTTCTTGATCATTTACGCTCCACGTTCAGTCCGGACAGCAAAATATCCTATGACGAATCTTCTGAGAAGCTTAAAGAGACTCCTCTGCTGATACTCGATGACTTCGGGGAACAGTCAGCGACTCCCTGGGCTCAGGAGAAGTTATATCAGTTGATAAACTACCGCTATAATGCTAGGTTGCCTATGGTGGTGACCACATGCCTTTCTTTAGACGAGATTGAAACACGAATTAGTTCACGAATGGTGGACCCCAGGATAAGCCTGGTTTTCAACATCACCGCTCCCGACTATCGGGGCAATGTAAAGCCGGCACGACAAACTAAACGCTACTAGAGTAAGCGTGTGACAATTATCCTCTCTTCTCATCTCGGCGCAAACTAGGGCCCCCTTTCCTCAGTCAGCTTCCATCTTGGAAAAGAAGTAAGAGCCTAACGTTGCTAAAGCTAAACATAATATAAGAAGAACTTTGAAATCGAGCCAGAGTGGAAGGGGGAAATGCCAAGAAGAGCCGCTATCAACCCATCCACTCCATAAGTCAAAACGAGATATGGTCGACGGTAACAAGATGACCAAACCTCTTGGTTAGGTTGTCAACTCTTATGGCCTTCATTATCCGTATCTACTTCCCACGGACAAGCTCTTGACCGAGGCGAAATGCATCCTCGAGAGCGGTGGGATGTTCCCTAATCTGAGCTTTGTTGTCGATTCCCTTGACTAGCAAATCGCCAGAATATTTCACGCCAACCGCATCAAAGAAATACTTCACCGTCAGCACCGCGCCATCAAAAAGCTTTTCACCTCGCGTGGCGCCTACCGAGATAAACACCCCTCCCCGCACTCGTTTATCTTCCTTGCCCATACCCAGCACATGTCTTCTTCCCCAAAGCGCCTGGCATCTGTCTATTACAGCCTTCGCTTGGCTGGTAATACCATAGAAGAATATTGGTGAGGCAAAAACGATGTGATCTGCTTCTAGAAGCTTATCATAGAGCGCTTGCATATCATCTCTGATGCTACAGTTGCCATCCTTGAAACAGGCGTATATTTCCAGGCACGGTGAGATTCTCAGTTTTGAGACGAGCACCTTCTCGACCTCTGCCCCGGCCTCCTTGGCACCTTCGAGCGCCTTATCGAGAAGCATTTCGGTATTGCTTTGCCTCCGAGGGCTGCCCATAATTCCCAGTACCCTCATATTACTCTCCTGTTTATACACCATACCTAGCTTTGAGTATCTGTGATAGCTCAGGCAAGAAGGCAAATGCCTTCTCCACTATCTCCTCCTCGGAGCCTGAGACCTGGCATTCGCCTGCCTTCTTATCCGTGACACTGCTCTGCCCTATGTCGCTCAGGCAGCATCTAGCGGGGGCCACTAACGCTTGCATCGCAATTTCGCTCAAGGACAGACCCGTATTCTCTAAGACCACACTCCAGTACTCTGAAAGAGTCTCAGCTAGTGTCTCCGGTGTCTGCGTTGTCAGGACCGTAGATTCGGTAGGGACAATGCCCCACGAGATGATCCCGCCCTTGTTGATAAACTCGGCTACACTACCGGCATATTCCTTGGGCATGAACCCAATTTGATAGGCATCAAAGGACAGAATCTCCACCCCGAGCCCTAACAAATAAGGCAAGTTCACCTCGGCACAGAGGTGCAGCCCTTTGGGCCCTTCCAGTCCGGCAACGAAATTATGATAGTCTTCTTTAGCTTGCTGCTCATTATACCCCGACAGACCACTGAAGACATAACCCAGCCCCGGCTCATCTAGCCAGACAAAGGCATTGGGATTCCTTTCCTTGAGTTCCCCATACTGAATGTTGGCTTTCTTCTGAATGAAATCAAACAATACGGTCCTTGCCTCATCGTTATAAATGACGGGCTTAAGGTTCTCATCAAGCACCTTGAAGCCAAAGCTCACGGGACCGATGTTCTGTCCCCGGATAGCTTTATAGCCTTGAAGTTCCTCAGAGAGAAACTTGTGGAATACTGCGGAATACTCCGCCGTGAGGGCGAAGGTCTCCGGAGCGTCCATTTTCCCAAAATACTCGTCAAGTTCTTGGGCAAATCGGGCAGTATCGAAACCGAGCCTTCCTTTGTCAAAGTCAATAGCTATGCCAGGAAAATTCTGTGATGCCTGAACATACATATCTTCGTAGATGCTCACTTTGGGAAGCTGGGGCCAGAAGGGGATATCCAGTTTCAGGGCAAGTTCAAGCGCTCGCTCAACGTCCCTATGAGGCATTATCCCCATAGCGGTAGTGCTGCATCGTGCCTCGAATCCAATCATGAATTTCTGTCCTCTCTTCCCAAAGATATCCCCTAGCTCATAACGGGCAGGCAGAAGAATCCCGGACGTCCTTGTGCCTGCGCTGATTCTACAGACCCAGTTTTTTGCGATTCCCTTCTATGTGGGCCAGGATAGCATTAGCAGCCGAGACGGGGTCCTTTTCGACATTCAGTATACCACCGGTCAGCTGCCTACAGTCCTGTGTCAACAAGCGAACCAGATTCGGTGCTCCAGTAACCGTGGGTACCGGATTCACATAAGTATAGAGACCGTAGGCCAGGGCAAAAACGGCATCAATAGTCGCCTTTTGTTCCATATACTCTGGGGCGACGGCAGCCACGGGTAGGTCGGAGACGGGTACATTTCCCACAGCGCCGGATAGACTGGCCAGCAAATCAGCAATGCGCCCCGTATCAGTACACGTTCCGTAGCTCAGTACCGGCGGTATGCCCAGAGTCCGGCAGAGACCCTTAAGACCGCCGCCTGCAAGCTCACTGGCCTCAGGGTGGCATAAGCCCGCTACCTGCATTGCCCCATTACCACAGCCCATGGAAAGGACAAGCAGATCACGCTTAATCAGCTCCTTGGCCATCCGCACGCTGTGTACGTCCTGGCCGGTGTCCCGCAGAGTAGTGCACGAGATGAGTCCAATCACACCCCTGATGGCACCGTCTTTCATCGCCTTCAG
>CAYFSE010000054.1:0-4840 GCA_964345725.1 uncultured Dehalococcoidales bacterium | reverse complement strand
CAAGTTACAGTCAGAGGAGCCAGCGGTATGTTAGAGAAACCGAGTCCAAATATATCGAGCCCCCTCCGATTAAAGACAATGAATCTGCCCACCGACAGTTCGACGAAGTAATGGCGACCTGCTGGCGAGCCTATAGTGACTTGTTGGCCAAAGGCATAAAAGCCGAGATTGCCCGCTACGTCCTTCCCAACGCCTGTGAGACCCGCATAATCTGCAGCTGGAATTTCCGCGAAATCCGCCACATCATCAAGCTACGCACATCCAAACGAGCTCTTCCAGAGTTCAGGGCTGTCGCTGAGGAAATACGGAAGATAGTGAAGGAAACAGCCCCCCAGGTGTTTGCCGACCTGTGACTGGTCGAGCGGAGTCATTTCTTGGGGTTCTTGGCGCTGACATCCTTTGGATACCAGCGTTCATTGAAATCAGGAAGGTTCTTGCCATGGGTTAAAAGGACAACCTCGTCGCCTTTACATAGTTTCGTGTCAGTATCAGCAAAGTGAAATTTATTGTCACGATAGTAAAAGATGACTCTCGCATCTTTGGGAAGCCCCAGGTCACTGACACAGATTGCGTCATCGTCACCGGCCGTAAAAGTAAAGAATCTGGCATCTTCCTTCAACAAGGTGGATAGATTGATATTATCAAGTCCGCGCACCATGTTGTCCAGATGCCGGCTCATCGTCCATACCGGGATAATAGTGTCTTCAAGCCCAAGTTCTCGGCATAGCTGTTCCAGATCCGTGTCTTCTATGCTGGTAATGACGCGCTTGAAGCCCATCGAGCGTCCCAGCAGGGAAGTGATGATATTAATCTGGTCGCTATTGGTCAGGCAAAATAGAATATCACTGTTTTTGGGGTCAACTTGACTGAGTGTTGCCGGCTTGGCCGAATCGCCATGCAGAAAGCTGCAATCCAGTTCATCCGAAATCTGATCGATCTTCTCCTTATTCGTTTCTATAATGATGACTTCATGCCCTTGCTTAATCAGTTGTTTGGCAGTTATGATCGTCAACGGGCTGGCTCCTGAAAATACAATCCTCATATTATTCCTCCAATCTTCTCCCAATCCAAGTCCGAGGATAGAATAGCATTAACCAGGCAATAATTTCTAATCTTCCAAGAAGCATATCCGCACATAGAACGCCCTTAAGAATCGGATGCAAATCGGGAGCGGCTACTCCAGTCGATAAACCCACAGTCCCAATCGCCGAGGCCACCTCGAATAATGAGTCAAGCGGATTGTGCCCCATGCCTACAAATATCAGCCATGAAACCGCAATGAATGTCAGAAAAAGGAGAATAATGCTTAGAGCGCTCTGTATCTCGTCTATTTCCAGCCGGTGCCTGCCAAGACTAGCTTCGGCGACAGCTTGCCTGGGTATACCGGGGCGCTGTAGAAAGATATAGAGTAGCTGTAGCAGAATCAATAGACGTAGAATCTTGATCCCACCCGCAGTGGACCCGGCGCCACCACCCAAAAGCATGGAAAGAATAAGCGTAAGTTTTGCGCCAGCGCCGATTTGAGAAATATCCAATGTGGAGAAGCCCGTCGTTGACTGAGCAGAAAAACCATTCAATACTCCATGGCGCAAGGCTTGAACCCAGCTAAATCCGTCTTGAGCAAAGAGAAACCATGCCAGGAGCAACGATGCAACCAAACCAGCTATGAGAAGGCCCTGCAGCTGGCGGTCTCGCACTAAAACTCCTCCGCCCTCTCTAAAGGAGCGAAAGTACAAAACTAGAGGAATAGCACCTGCCACTGACAGCAATATCACTATCGCTTGCAGCGCCAGACTACCAAGTCCGGCCAGACTGGCATCATGAGGCGAGAATCCACCCGTCGAGACTGCAGAAAAAGAATACAGCACACTGTTGAACCATCCAGCACCCAGGAATCCTAATACAATAATGCCAAAACCGGTCAATATTGAGTAGGTAATCAGCATACGACGAGCATGTGTCCTGGTACTACCGACCAGGTCGTCTTCATAGTCCTCCAAATCGCCAATACGCTTGGCTGCCAGACCCGGCCGAATCATGGTTGCTACGAACAGAATCACGATACCCAGTCCCCCAACCCACTGCATCCAGGCACGGGAAAACAGAAAGATAGCCGGCTTATCTGCCACTGAAGCTGTAACGCTCAACCCTGTTGTCGTTAGGCCAGAGATGGTCTCGAACAGAGCATCTGCAAAGCTTAAACCGGAGGCCATCATAGGCCACGTCATCACCACCGCTCCAAATAGAAATATCAAAGCGGTAACGACCATGGCTTCGTTCGTCTGTAGGCGTTTGGGAGTCGGCAACCTTTGCAGGAAAAATCCTGTCACAAAGACACCTGCCACAACAATGGAATATCGGAGGGCAGCACGATAATCGCCGAGTAGAACGGATACAACCAGCGGCACCAATGTGAGCACTGCCAGAACAATGCAGAGCTGGCCGAAATACTTCAGTACCGGCCGAGCTCGAACGGAGTACCTCAGTGCACGCACCATCAACCCCAGTTCATTTCAATTCTACTATTGATATCACTCCGTATTCGGTTCCTAGCAGACATCTGAGCTTTCTTTGTGTCCCTCTACCATGGACCAACCTTTAGCACGTTCCAATGCCCTTTCCCAACCACGGCGCAATGCCTGCCGTTCTGACCCTTCCATGTGTGGCGCAAAACGCTGCTCTACTTCCTGAAGTGTTCCTATCTCTTGGGCCGACTTCCAAAACCCTATCCCCAGGCCAGCGAGATAGGCCGCTCCCAGAGCTGTCGTTTCCAGCATTTTGGGGCGAGATACTGCCACACCGGCGATGTCAGCCTGAAATTGTGCGAGGAAGTTGTTAGTAGCAGCGCCACCATCCACCCGTATCTCCGTCAACCGAATACCCGAGCTAGCCACCATCGCTTCCAAAACATCCGTCACCTGATAGGCGATTGATTCCAGAGCAGCCCTGACGACCTGGGCTTTGCCACTGCCGCGAGTCAGCCCGATGAGCGTACCACGTGCGTACATGTCCCAGTGAGGTGCCCCAAGGCCAACAAAAGCGGGTACCAAGTACACACCATCGGTGTCTTTTATTGCCATGGCCAGCTGCTCCGATTCCCCTGCCTCCTTGATTAGTCCCAGATCCTGCAGCCATTGGACGGCTGCGCCCGCTATGAATACGCTGCCCTCCAAAGCATAGTCTGCCTTCCTGCCAAGGCCACAAGCCACAGTAGTCAGCAGACCGTGTCCGGCTGCGACAGGTTTCCTGCCTATGTTCATAAGCACGAAAGCGCCTGTGCCGTATGTCACCTTGGTCACACCTGGTTGAGAGCAGGTCTGGCCAAATAAAGCCGCCTGCTGGTCACCAGCTACTCCGGCAATAGGAATCCCGTCACGGGTGTGACCAAAAATGTTAATTGAGGGATAGACATCTGGCAACATAGAACGCGGAATGTGGAAAAGTCGCAAGAGTTCTTCATCCCAGTCCAAAGTGTTGATGTTGAACAGCATGGTCCGAGATGCATTTGAGAAATCGGTGGCATGCACCCTGCCATCAGTGAGTTTCCAGAGCAACCAGCCATCCACGTTACAAAACAGAATCTCACCCCGCTCTGCCCGCTCTTGTATCCCAGCCAAGTTCTCCAACAACCACTGTATCTTTGTCGCCGAGAAGTACGCATCGATTATCAGGCCGGTCTTGGCCTGGATGATTTCTGCCAGCCCCCGTCCTTTGAGGTGCTCGCACCTATCTGCGGTCCGGCGGCACTGCCATACGATAGCCCGCCCTACAGGGTCTCCGGTTAATCTGTCTACCAGTACGGTCGTCTCTCGCTGGTTGGTGATGCCTATTGCGGCAACATCAGCATCCCCAATGCCGGCATCCTGCTCCGCTTGGCTGATTGCCTGCAAAGTCTGTCGCCAAATCTCCCAAGGGTCATGCTCCGTCCAGCCTGGCTCGGGATAGTATTGGGGAATCCTAGCGTAGCCACGCCCCCTTATGGTGCCATCACGACCAACAATAAGGGCGGTTGTCCCTGTGGTACCCTGGTCAATAGCCAGAATGTAATCTCTCACTCTACATCCTTCCCTACGGCCTGAAGTGTCCTTCGATTCTGCCTGAGCACACCTAGGACCTGCTGTCGGGTACCGGGTTGAAATCAGATAGTCATAGCTGACCAAAAGATACCGTCATTTAGCCTGTCTAGTCAAGCCTTACCACGTAGTTCCCTTCTGCTGCCCGTTGGGGAGACGAAGGACGCAATCTGACTGGCGACTATAAGTTATGCGCAGGTACCAACACCCGCTATTGACAAAGATGATATAATATATCGCATAAGGATGTACTCCAGTGCTGATGAGTGATGGGTGAGGATAAGATAACGGAGGCACACGTAGCCGGCCCTCAGGGGCTCCCCTTCGTGTCGGTGGTGATACCGGCCTATAACGAGGAAAACTACCTCCCTGCATGTCTAGAGTCCATAAGGAACCAGGACCACCCCGCTGAGTATGAGATTATCGTAGTCGATAATGCCAGCACGGACAATACGGCCCAGATAGCCCGCGATTGGGGAGCCAAAGTTGTCCACGAAGGCAAGCGAAGCCCTGCCTGCGCTCGACAAAAAGGTGCCGAAGTAGCCAGAGGCAAGATCATCGCCTTCATCGATGCCGATACTACGGCACCGGCCCACTGGCTTTCGACCATCGTGTGGCGCTTCCTCTGTGAGCCAGATACGGTGGCCCTAAGCGGACCCTACGCCTATTGCGATGCCGGCAAGTTCAGCAAGATCGGCTCGTACATCGGCAATTTTCTCAGCATTATCACAGACCAGCTTTTCCGAAAAGTCTTCAGGAAGGGCGGT
>CAYFSE010000053.1:0-4372 GCA_964345725.1 uncultured Dehalococcoidales bacterium | reverse complement strand
TATTAGGTTTAGCCAAGAATTGGTTAGTATCTTATTTATCATTTCTTCGAACTATCCGGAGAAAGGCTTTATGTTAGCGATTCAACGTGAAACAAGCTGTTCTCAATCTGAAACCAGTGTCGCCTTATGACTTCAATCTCACCGCTGGTTATGCCACCCATCTTCATAGAACCACTGGTGCTGAATCGGGCCAAGATGGTAGCTTCCACTGATTACCGGAAAAATGTCAGATATCTTTGCTTGTCTAATAAGATATCAACGAGACAATACCAGCACGGTTGTTGCCCATCGGGCAAGTAAGGTGGCCGAACTTAGAAAGAAAGGTGGTCACCTGACTAGCGACGGAAGGAGGTGGTCTTTTCCTGCTTTTCAGGTTCCGAAGGTGTGGGAAAGGGGGCCCAGCGGCAGTTACTCCTTCCAAGCAGGGTGTCGTGCCTTCGAGTCCCGTGTCCCGCCCCATCGCATTCCAGATTGGCGCGCCAGTTGTCAAGATTGTTGCCGAGAATAACCGCCTTGCTTCGCTTTCTTTCGAAGTAACTGAGTGCGTATTCGGCAGACTTCTACCCAACTACTTGCCTCTCCTGATTACCAGAGACTTGTCCGTGAATGACCACGTGGCAAGTACTTGACCTTCTGCCAGTGTCCTGAAGCGTCTTCACGTCATAAGGGTTGCTTGGTATGTCACGCCATTCGTGCCGGCAGTAGGTAGCCGGCCTTAGCCCAGCTGTAGCCTCATGCTTGACAAGCTCTGACTGCTACACTATTGTATAACTACTGGACGCGGAAATGGCGAGTAAGCGGAAGCCAACTCAAAAGACTGTTAAGGAAGCCGAGTTAGATATATCACTTCAGGAAATACTCGATGGAGTGGAAGACGACATCGTCGTGGTGGATAGCGAACACCGGGTCAGGTTCGCCAATTCAGCAGCGTTAAAGAAATTCGCACCGCAATCATCTATTGGAAAGCTTTGCTATCATGTGCTTCATGACAGGGACAGACCATGCGGTCCACCCCTGTGGGACTGTCCAATTAGTAGGGTCCGTGAAACTGGTGATACCACCACAGTTATTCATCCTATGCGTATGGCTGGAACTGATACTTATCTGAAAATCACCGCCTTCCCTCTCAGAGATAGCAATGGGAATGTCACGGCAATAGTCGAACTGAAGAGAGACGTTACTGCGGAACGGGAGCTGGAGACCCAGTTACTCAGGCGGCATCATCAGCTTCTGGCTTTGAGCCACATTTCTAGTGCCATCAGCGGTCTGCAAGATTTGAATACTATCTTGAGAATAGCTCTGGATAATGTGCTGAAGCTTGTTAATAGCGATATCGGAGGAATTCTGCTCCTTGACGAAGAGACCAATACACTTTATTACCGTGTGCAGCGCGGGCTATCTCCTAAGTATGCTGAAGAAATGCGGATGCCAATTGGTGAAGGAATAGCAGGAAGCGTGGCTTCGTCCGGCGAGTCCATAGTATTGGAAGATATTTCCAAAGACTCACGTGCCGCTTACCCCGACTTGGTAAGCAGGGAGGGACTCAGGGGGTTTGCCAGTATTCCTTTGAAGACAAAAGACCGGGTGGTAGGTGTGATGAATATCGCGAGCCATGTGGCAAAGCGATTCGCCGTTGATGATATTTCCCTGCTCAGCTCGATTGGCGATTATCTGGGTACTGCGATTGAGCAAGCGAGGTTATACGACCGATTAACCAGAGCAAGTGAGAGATATCAGACTCTTCTCCAGCATGCCTTAACAGCTCAAGAGCAGGAACGAAAGAGGATTGCCCGCGAACTCCATGACGAGACCAGTCAGGCAATCACCAGCTTGACCTTGAGCCTACAGGCTATTATGGGAATGGCAGAAATGAAGGGAATTGGAGATAAGGAGTTTCTCGAGACACTCAAAGCCACACATTCGTACGCGGTCCACGCCGGCAATGAAATAATTAAGCTGATGAAGGAGCTCAGACCTACCCTACTGGATGAGCTTGGAATGCCAGCTGCGATCCACCGCTACGCCAAAGATACGCTTCAAGCTAAAGGTATCAACCTGACTGCAGAGTTCACGGGTACTGACCAGCGCTTTCCACCCGAAGTGGAAGTAACTCTATTCCGTGTTGCTCAAGGGGTCATCGGCAACATCTTGGAGCACTCGGAGGCGAAAAATGCCTCAATCAAGTTGGAGTGCAATGCTAGCGAGTGCGTATTACGAATCGAGGACGATGGGACAGGCTTCGACGTCAGTAAACTTACGCGGGTGGACCCCAGTGGCCGGGGCGCAGGCGTATTCACTATGAAGGAAAGGGTAGGCCTGGTCGGTGGCAACTGTCGTATCGAGTCTCGACCGGGAAGAGGCACGAGGGTTGTAGTCAAAGTTCCGGTAGTCAAAGGCTAGTCATATGAATAAGATAAAGGTACTGATAGTCGATGATCATACGCTAGTGCGTCAAGGGATTCGTTCCCTTCTGGCGTTAGCCGCTGATATAGAAATAGTGGGTGAGGCGGCTGACGGACGGGAGGCTATTAGAAAGGTAAGACAGCTTGCACCGAACATTGTGCTTATGGATTTGGCGATGCCCAAGATGGGAGGACTGGAAGCTACACGTAGGATCCGCAAGGAATTTCCGGCAACGAACGTATTGGCTGTCACCCAGTACGACGACAGCGAGTACGTTATCCCTGTTATTGAGGCAGGGGCCCGTGGCTTTGTCACCAAGATGGCTTCACCCCTGGAGCTCGCTTCAGCTATTCAGGCCGTCTACAGAGGTGATTCCTTTCTATCCCCCTCGGCGGCAGCAATTCTTGTAGAAGAATGTCAGCTGAAGACTGGCGCAGAAGGGGAAAAGGATTCCTACCAGCTGCTTACGGACAGAGAGAGAGAAACACTTAAGCTGATCGCAGAGGGGCATACTGCCCGAGAAATAGCCGAAACGCTGGTAGTCAGTCCTAAAACCGTCGAATGGTACAAGGCTAACCTTATGAAGAAGCTGAATCTCCACAACACAGCCGATCTCATCAAATACGCCATACGCAAGCGCGTAATAATCCTGTGATAGCGTAAGCCAAATTCCACGTATTCTGATTCCTCGCGCCCTTTCACGCCAGTGAATTCACTGGTCCAGATTTAGGGTATTCCCTGGCAAAGATTCCAGAAGAAAAACCTTACACTACCGGGCGACTTCCCATTGCTTTGTGGCGAGAATCGGTTACGATATATGTAGGATAGTATTATTGTCAGGGTGATGCTATGTATCATTCTGTGTCGGGTAACATGCAGAATTACGCGGTGCCTCGAATAGAGATGGCCTCCCGCGACCGTAGCTTTGTGCCCCCTTGCCAGGCTGCCTGTCCTCTGCGCATGGACATTAGAGAGTATGTTGACTTGGTAGCCCAGGGCAGGATCATGGAAGCACTGCAGATCATAAGGAGCGGCAATCCGTTCCCGTCTATTTGCGCCTATGTTTGTACCCATCCATGCGAGGAGGCATGCAGGCGTAGCCAGGTGGACAAACCCATCGCTATCCGGGCACTAAAGAGATTTGCACTGGAGTTTGGTGGCGACAGGATGGTTCAGATTGAAGCCAGAACTGATCATTCTGAAAAGGTTGCTATCGTAGGCTCCGGGCCGGCAGGAATGGCTTGTGCCTACTATCTGAGGAATCTTGGCTACTCAGCGACTATCTTCGAGGCCCATTCAGAAATGGGGGGTATGCTACGAGTTGGTATTCCTCGGTACCGCCTTCCGCGCGAAGTGCTGGACGTAGAAATTCAAAGATTGACCAAGATGGGCGTCGAAATAAGGACGGATACGCGAGTGGTTTCACTCGACTTGCTATTTGACATGGGTTACAAAGCCGTGTTTGTGACCATAGGCGCGCATCAGAGCTTAAGGATAGGAATAGAGGGCGAGGACAGCCCTGGGGTGATCGATGGGGCGACGTTTCTCCGCGAGGTTAACCTGGGATTGAAGCCATCTCTGGGGGATAATATTGCCGTAATAGGTGGGGGCAACGTAGCCGTTGATGCAGCGCGTACTGCGCTTCGCCTGGGGGCCCGTAAGGTCACTATCCTATACCGTCGTAGCCAGGCGGAAATGCCAGCAGACCCTGCAGAAGTTGCACAGGCCTTAGAAGAAGGAGTGCATATCCAGTTTCTGGTATCGCCGACAAAGATAAAAAGACAAGATGGGAAGTTGAACACGACTTGCATAGGTATGGAGCTTGGGGAGCCGGACGCTGGCGGAAGGCGCCGGCCGGTACCGGTGGAGGGCAGCGAGTTCAATGAACAAGTCGACACTTTGATTTCAGCCATCGGACAGGCTCCTCAAACCCCTGGAGATTTCCACGTTAGCATAGGCAGGGGCAGCA
>CAYFSE010000052.1:0-6274 GCA_964345725.1 uncultured Dehalococcoidales bacterium | reverse complement strand
GTGGCTGACGATCACAGCCCCATCAGGTGAGATGCTGCCGCCACCGCCAGCACTGGCGGTGATGGTATATTGAATCAAGCCGAAGTCCGCGTGGATCGTGTGGTTGGCCGTTACGTTGGTGAAGGCATAGGTTGATACCGCCCCCACCGAGCCGCCATCGACCAGGACGTCGTTTATCACATAGCCGGTGTCAGGAGTGATGTCGAACGTCTGGTTGCCACCTTCGTTAACCACCACCGTGCCCGAGGGGGCAATAGCCCCACCAGTGCCAGCCGTGGCTGTGATAGTATAGGTGACTATAGGTTCACACAGTGGCCCCCATACCGAGCCATAATCGACTGCGTCGCCAGCAACTGTGCCAACTCCAACGGGGCCTTCGGGATACTCGCCCTGCAACGTGAATGAAACTGTTCTCGTTTCCCCATCTTCATACCCTGTATCGAATTTTATTCCTGTTATCCCTGTACCTGGATCCGGTGCCGCGTATTCCTGATATTCGGATGCACCCGCCACAGCATCCGGAGCACACCACGATATGGTCCAGTGACTTACGGAAGGTTGACTACCGGAGGTCACGCTGTATGTCCACGTTGAATATGTGCCATCAAAGGTGTGACTGACGAAAGTTATGTCATGAAGACCAATCAGCCCTAGGGAACCGACGGAATCGAAAGACGGAAGACTACAAGCGGTCCCTACCAGAGCAGCTGTCAACAAGCAAATTAGAAGATAGAGCGTTTTCTTCATTATTCCCCCGTCCTTTCGGATTGCGTTATCGTTCCTTGACAATAGCGATCTATCTGTCTATCAGCTTGCAGCTCAAGGGCTTCGTTGTCTTAAGTAAAGCAAAAACCGACCTCCACCAGGTCGGTTTCACCATTGGCTCCCCGCCACCAAAGTGACCATCTAGAGGCGGCGGTTCAACGCCTCCTGCTCACTCAGCCAACTGATACTCTATTCCATTCTAGAGACCTTTCAGCAGAGGCTCTTCTCTCCTTTTCTAACCGCTCTTTCCTTCGGCCGCCAAACTTCCGTAGGTGCTTGCCTCATCACAGCAGTTGTTTGGTACCTACATTCTTAGACAGCCACGCATAATCTCTTCAACCCGTCATGCGTGAGCCGCAACCATCGGATGTATGATTATAGCACACACGCATAAGCATTTTGTCAAGATCCAGGGAAATCAGGCGAGTTTCTCACACTCTCGACGGCCCCGTTTACATCGGTCTTAAAGCCCTATTTCTTATCTGCCCGACTCTTATAAAGAGCATTATACCATTGTCCAAGGAATTGTCAATAATCCTTCGTCCCAATTCCACAAAAGATTCAAGTGTGCACTGAGTGGAGTTCAGAACGGCGGTTTTTTGTGTGCCGCCTCTTTTCCGCAACCCGTCAACCTTCACGTTGCATAGGGCGGGGCTCGTTTCCCCAGAGGTTGCCCGATATATCCAAGATACATTACCTACGCCACCTGTAAGAAAAGATCAACGGGCTCCTGAGTTTGGGAACAATGCTGAGACCCTCGTTCAGCTGATCCTATAACTTCCCCTTGAGTGAATCCACCTTCTCCTTCATGCCCTGGGCTTTGTCTCGGCGGTCGTCAATCTTCATTGTTGTCAACACCCTGACCACCCCCTCACCAAAGGTCCCTTCATGCATCTTCTTGACCACCGCCAGAATCTTGTCTAACTCACCCTCTATGATCGTCCCCATTGCGGTCATCTCATACCTTATATCCTCCTCCTGCTCCAGAATCTTGACCGCCCGCGCCACGTATTGGCTGACTGAAGGAGTCTTCGTTCCCAACGGGACAACGCTCACTTCGGCTATGGCCATGCTCTCACCTCCTAACACATCGAGATCGTTATGTCAACTCAGTAGGGGCTTTACTACCCGCTGGAGAGCCTTCGCGCTAACTTCTATTTTATCAGCAATGATATAACTACAAGAATTTACAGTTCTCTTTCGAAGATGAGGTTCTTCTTCTTGACCCTGAATCCCACCTTCTCGTAGAGTTTGATGGCTTTCGTTGGATTGTAATCGTCCACGTCCAGCATAGCTTTGGTTATGCCATTGGCCTCCAGGGTCTCAAGAACATGTAGAATCAGCCTGGTTCCTATGCCTGTTCTCCTATACTTCTTCAGGACCCCGATCGTGAAGATATACGCTGCCTTCACATTCTTCTCCAGGTTGTATTTCTCATCTGCGCCAACCCCAATGTAGCCAACGCTCTCGCCGTCGAGGATCGTGAAGAAGATCTTCTTTTCCTTATTGTAGTAGAGATCGGAGAACACCAAGTGACGTATCTCCTCTATTGTGTCTGGACGGGAGTTGAAGTGCTCTTTAAATGTTTCATTCATGAGCCAGGTCAATAGTTCTATGTCCTCTTCCCGATCCTTCTGGAGGGTCCTGATGGCTACTTGTCTGTTCTCTCCAATGCTGTGTGAGATGTTTGCCAGGTCCATCTCCATCATGCTGATAACCCGAGCCTGTTTGAAATCAAGCCCTTCGAGAAGCCCCACGTAATCCAGTTCCCTGGAATCAACCGATGCCTGCGCGGTTGTCATACCGCGGGGTTTAAGCTCCCTGACGGCGGTCTCTACAAGCTGGTGCTCGATTCCTCTGCCACGAGATTCCGGGATAACGTCAAGCCAAATGAATCCCTTTCTCTCCTCTCTCAGCTTGTCCACGTTGGCATGCACTACGCCAACGGGCCTTCCGTCAAACTCCGCGACAAACCTTCCCTCCGGATCAAACTTCGGATCTTCCTTCTCCTGCAAAAGCATCTCGTCTACCGTGATGGTTCTCCAGTCCTCACGGTCTCTGCGGGATGCATTCAATACTTCTATCCAAACGACCTCATCTACGCCCTGCACAAAACGTCGTATACTTAGCATGGTCGGTTACCTATCAAGCTTTGATACCCAGGCGGATTGTAAACCAGAGTGTTGCTCGCTTGAGATGTGCGGGTCCTGCAACTGGTTTCGGTGAACACGATGTCTGTTTGAGAGTGGTTGCTAGTTGCGCGCAAGCTCCAATTATACCAATGACGGGGACATATTTCTACTGACCGATTCGAATCATCTGAAATCCGACCGAGAATAGTCCAGACGTGGCCCGATTAACGCTTTGGAGGAAGAATAGTGCAGCCTCTCGCTCATTCTTTTGAGAACGTCTGTGTTTAGTTCGATTTTGGCAGCAATGCTAGAATAACTGTAAATATGAAGGAAAAGGAATTGATTGAGAGCCTCGTCAGAAAGGCTGGCGACACCTTAATCAAGCATTTCCGCCGGGACTGGGCTTTGCTCAAAGAGCGAGGCACGGCCAAGGAAGTAGCCACCAAATATGACAAAGAGGTGGACAGCTTAATTGTTGCCGAGATCGAAGGTTATTACCCTCACCACAGCCTGCTCACCGAGGAAAGCGGCCTTCTCGAGCGCGACACTGACTGGCTCTGGATTCTAGATTCTCTTGACGGCACCGGCAATTTTGCCAACTTCAACCCCTTCTTCTCTGTGTGCTTAGCCCTGATGCACCAAGACGAACTTCTACTGGGGGCGATTTATGCCCCAGCGATTGACGAGTTTTGCTTCGCGGAAAAGGGCCGGGGCGCCTGCTTAAACGGGGTGAAGATTCAAGTATCTGATATGCCGGACCTCGATCAGAGCTACATACTCTACTGCGAAGGTGGAGATAAGAACAGGGGAAGAACCGGCGAGCTTCTGCATAGAATCTACCCCCATGTCACCGACATACGCAAGCTGGGCTCAGCCGGGCTGGAAACAGCCTGGGTTGCCGCCGCCAAAAGAGAGGCCTACTTCACCACCAGAATTGAACCCTGGGATGTCGCTCCCGGTGTCTTATTAGTTCAGGAAGCTGGTGGCAAGGTCAGCGACTTTCAGGGCAACCCCTGGAAAGCCCAGACAAGTGACCTTCTGTTCTCCAATGGGAAGGTGCACGACAAGATACTAAGCTTGCTTTCGTCACAGTCTTGAGGCTGCGGACTGACGACAAGATTCCCCTCTCAAGGTAAGAGGGGCCAGGGGAGTTACGAAGGAAGCCCCGATGGAATCGGGACAACTGCAAGAACTGCATGAAGGAGGTGGAATGAGCGAGGCGAGAATCTTCATCGTTGCCCAATCTGGGGGAAAGGGCCATGCCAAGCTGGTATTCAAGCCCGGAATCGCGCCTGACGAGCTTGAGCCAGAGGGGACAAGGTTCGGACAGTGGCTACTGGATAACGGTTCAACTTCTTTCCTGAAAGGCCTGCACCATCTGTTCGACGAAGCTGAGATAACTAAGAAGATAGGCCTGGGCTACTAATGGATCGTTATTATTATGTCATCTTGAGCCCTTCGTCTCTTGTCATCCTGAGCGAAGCGAAGGATCTTAGAGATTCTTTGTCGTCCCGATGCATCGGGACTCCTCGGAATGACGTCTTTTGACTCCCGTAGTACCATGTCAGTAGAGAAAGCAATTATAAAGACACTGGAAGGAGAAGAGATTACGCTGGCCGAGCAAACTCCTATCCCCTGCTTTCGCTGCGGGATCTGCTGCACCTGCTATCAACCTCCGCTTACCCCCGAAGATATAGACGGCATCGCTAGAGCCCTGGGAATACCACGCTCAAAATGCATCCGCAAATATGTTCACAAAGCACCGATAAAGGAAGGCTACTTGCTCAAGCATAACAAGAAGGGCTGCGTCTTCCTGGCCTGGGATGCAGATGGAAAAGGCCGCTGCACCGTATATCCCTCGCGTCCCAAAGCCTGTCGAGGATGGACCCCCAGCCTTGCCAAGCCCGAATGCCTGGAAGGACTAGCTAAACTCCAGTCCGGAAGACAAATAATGCTGCTGGAGGAACTCTTCCCATCTCATGAGGAGCAAAAAGAGCTTCGCTTGTCTCTGGAAAGAGTCCCTCCTCAGTCTTGACCTCGTCGCAGCAACAGGACATAGAGGCGAGGATGAACCTCGCCACTACACTTTCGATGCGTAGGGGCAGGTCTTGTCCCCGTCCATCTTCCTGCCCATATTGCGGTTGTCCGCTCATCGGTGATAAAGTCATCCAAAATCTGCACGAGGGCAGAGCCCAGCCATGATCCACTCGGCAAAAGGGAGGTCAAACATGAGCACATTCGCGGGAAGAGTAGCGCTGGTAACCGGAGCCAGTCTAGGCATTGGTCGCGCCACAGCTATCAAATTTGGAGAACGGGGTGCCAAGGTGGTCGTGGCTGCCCGCAGAGAAAAGGAAGCGAAGGAAACAGTGGAGATGATAGAGAAGGCTGGCGGCGAAGCGATGTTTGTCCAAACCGATGTGCGTATTGCCTCGCAGGTTGAAAACATGGTGCAACAAACCGTGAAGAAATATGGCCGTCTGGATATCGCCTTCAACAGCGCCGGGGTAGGTGGCATCATGGCCCGGATGGTACGGACGACCGAGGAAGTCTTTGACGAACTGGTCGACACCAACTTCAAGGGAGTCTGGCTGTGCATGAAATACGAAATACCGGTGATGCAAAAACAGGGCGGCGGGGTGATCGTAAACAACGCCTCCGTCGCCGGGGTGACCACAGCACAAAGATTGGCCGTCTATAGCGGAAGTAAGCACGCTGTCGTGGCCATCTCCAACGCAGCGGCGGCCGAGTATGGCAGGGACAACATCCGGGTGGTCACCGTCTGCCCCGGGTGGATCAAAACCGCCATGACCGAAGAACTCCGCGCCCAAAAAGACGCCGATGCCTTCATCCGGAGCAACGTACCATTGCAGAGAATGGGCGAACCTGAAGAAGTCGCCGAAATGGTAGTCTGGCTGGCTTCGGACGCGGCCTCCTACGTCAGCGGCGGCACCTTCATCGTGAGCGGAGGAATGGGAATCTAGCGCCTGACAACACTAGTCGGTCAGGCCCAGGAGTCTGGCAGCGTTGCCGCCCATTATGCCTTTGATCTCTTCGTCTTTGAACTGGATCCCTCGCTCTCTGACGGAGTCGGGAATTTCGGTAAAGGCCTTGACCCACCTTTCCTGATTGATGAGCAGCTTCAGGAATGGGCAATCACTGCCGAATAGCACCCTCTGCCAAGACACCGAGTCTAGCAACGTCCTCAAAGCCCTGTAAAATCCCAGAGGGCGGAGGAGTCGCGGCTGCCATACAGATAAATCGAGGTAAACATTCGTTGTGTTGCTGCAGATTGCCACTGCTTCCGAATACCAGCATCCGCCGGTATGCGCCAGGATGATGGGCAAATCAGGAAAGTCCACGGCTACCTCCTGCACATA
>CAYFSE010000051.1:0-2622 GCA_964345725.1 uncultured Dehalococcoidales bacterium | reverse complement strand
ACTGCCTCAGGGAGACAGTCTCTATGACTGCTATGGTGCTCCTTATTCTTGTTTGTGCACAGGCCTTCAGCCGCATGCTAGTACTTTCTGGCCTGGCAGGCTTCATGACTGACTTCTTGATCACCTCCAACCTAACCAAAATAGAGTTTGTGTTAGCGGCAACAGTATTCTATTTAATCCTGGGGAGCTTTCTGGATGCCTTCTCTATCCTAGCAATAACTATCCCTATGTTCATGCGAGTGACCGAAAGTTTGGGTATCGATCCCATTTGGTTTGGTGTGCTAATGATCGTAGCTACCCAAATAGGTTGCATTACGCCGCCTGTTGGGATAACGGTGTATGCAGTCAAGAGTACAGCCCCCCCAGAAGTCGGCCTGGGGGATATCTTCCTTGGTTCCGTCCCCTTTTTCGTGGCACTACTAGTGGCTCAGGGTATCCTTATTGCCTTTCCAGTTATCATTACTTGGATCCCCTATCATATCCGCTAGTAGTTATAGCGAGAGCCAATACTAAAAAAAGATGATATTATGGCAGATTTATCCGTTGAGTTTTGTGGTTTCAAATTCCCTAATCCTATAGTCCTCGCCTCAGGGTATCCCTCTGGACATGTCGGTTCAGGACCGACCCTGAGAAAGATAGCCGAGGCTGGAGCGGGAGGTGTTACAGCGCGTAGCGTATTTATGGACAAAGTCGAGATCGGCCTAAAATTGAAGCCAAAGTTCGCAATTGATCGTAATAATCTAGTACACTTTGATGCCGTTTATGAAGCAGCTGCGGACTTTTTTGCTAGCCAGGTTATGATCGCTAAGCTAGAGGGAGTTCCTCTAATCGTAAGTTTGTCTGGGAAATCTGTAGAGGACTATGGTTTAATGGGTGAAATGGCTGATAATTCTCCTGCCGATATCATTGAGGTCGATGTTTCATGTCCTGGGTTGGAGCTTTTCGGTCCAAAAGTTTACGTCCCTCGTCCCAACATGTCCCAGATGCCTGAACTTGTGGAGGATATCCTACGCGTGGTAGCGAAGGCAACTAGCAAGCCACTCATGGCCAAACTTTCTGTACAATCCGACAACTTAGGCGAGACTGCACAGGCAGCGGTAGCTGGAGGAGCCGATTCAGTGGGCGCCACCAATTCTCTGCCGAATGCCCTAGCTGCTATAGATATCGAGAATGGAAAGCCAGAGTTTCCGATGATTGGTGCTTTGGGCGGTGCTGGATTGAGGCACCTCGCCTTGGGCGCAGTAGTGCAAATGCGGAAGGCTGTCTCTGTGCCCGTGTATGGCATAGGAGGTGTTTTCACCTGGCGAGATGCAGTAGAAATGATCATGGCAGGCGCCAGTCTAGTTGGTTTGGGGACTGCCGCTTTGCTCCGAGGCCCGGCGATCTTCAAGGAGATGACAGCAGGCATCGAGAAGTTTATGGATAGCCATAACTATGTACGGGTTCAGGATATGTGTGGCATAGCACTTCCTCACATATACGCCCTGAAAGATGTGCCAGAGTCTGACCTAGTCGCTCATATCAATAGTGACGATTGCAACCAATGTGAGCTCTGCCTCGAGGTATGCGCATATAATGCTATTGAGATTGAGCCTGAGCCTGTAATTGATGAGGAAAAATGCGTGGCATGCGCATTATGTCGCAATATCTGCCCAACAGACGCTATAATTCTAACCAACAAGGAGGAAGGTTAACCATGAAAGCAGACTTACTAATAAAGAACGCTCAGGTGGTTAACGCCTGGGGTAGGCTTAAGGGTTGGCTTGCAGTGCAGGATGGTATGCTGGCTACCATCGGAGATGGTATCGACGCCCCTGATGCCGACCGGGTCATCGATGCCCAGGGCAAATACGTGCTGCCGGGTGTAATCGACCCTCATGTACACTATGGTATTTTTGGTTCGTTGGAAGAAGAGATAGAAAGCGAGACGAGATCGGCAGCTGTAGGTGGTGTTACAACCGTAATATCATACCTTAGTGACTTTGGTTCTTACTTGAATGTCATTGACAACGCCATCCGTGCAATTGACAAAAAGGCGTTGGTCGATGTCGGATTCAATGCCTTTATGCTTTCTCCAAAACATGTTGCTGAGATGGAACAATATGTAGATAAGGGCGTCGCTTCATTCAAATACCTTATGGCGTATAAGGGTAGGGAGGGAAAGCAACTGAATATCAAGCATGCTGATGACGGATATCTGCTCCGAGGTTTCGAGGCCGCAGCTCGTATAGGCTATCCTGCACTGTCAATGATTCATGCCGAAAACATCGAAATAAGCTATGAGTTGCAACGCCGGCTCAAGAAGGCAGGGCGTGTAGACCTGGGGGCCTGGGCAGATGGCCGCCCCGACTACATCGAGGCATTGGACTTCTATAAGGCAGCCAGACTAGCCGAACTGACGAAGAGCAGGCTTTACATGGTTCACACAAGTAGCGCTGAGACTGTACAGTTGGTTGCCAAGGCTAAGGCCCGCGGGGTGGAAGTAATCGCTGAGACCTGCCCCCATTACTTAAACTTTACCAGAGACGCCGCCTTCGGCGTTCTGGGTAAAGTCAACCCGTCTATAAAGGAGCAAAAGGATTCGGATATGCTGTGGTGGGGCCTGACTAATGGTGTTATTGA
>CAYFSE010000050.1:0-10932 GCA_964345725.1 uncultured Dehalococcoidales bacterium | reverse complement strand
ATGAAGATTGCCTTAACCGGTATGGAGGCTTGCGTCATACCCATGTTCCATTGTCTGAACGGGATTTTCGAAGCTGACGCTGTCCTTACCCACTGGGATAGGTTTGTAGGGTTTGAACTGAAACGGGGCGGCAGCGTAGGATACGAAGCTTTTGTCTCACTTAGCGTGCCATTTTATGGGCTAACCGAAAAAGGCGCTGATGAATGTCTAAAACGGCTTCCGGATTATCTGAAGAATGACAGAGTGGTAGCCCTGGGAGAAATCGGCCTGGACGTGGGTACGGACTTCGAAAAACGGTTGTTCCGCGCGCACCTTCAAATCGCCAAATCACATAACTTGCCTGTGATCTGTCACACACCTATCCGGTTGGCGCCCCAGGCACCTGAAATCATCAAACAGGTCATCAGCGTCATCAAGGAAGAGAAGTTCCCTATGGACAGAGTGATACTGGATCACGTGGGTGAGCGCACCTTTGACTCTGTAATGGCTTCTGGAGCGAAGGTAGGGCTGAGCTGTTGCTTCGACAAAATGCCACCGGAATCTGTGGCTAACCTGATTTTGAGTAACCGGGACAAGCTGGACAAACTTATCATCAATAGTGAGTTAGCTTCAGGCGACGGATACTTCACTGTCCCGATGGTGGCCCTGGCTTTAAGAAGAGCCAGACTACCGCATAAGGATATATATAAGCTCGTCTATTCAAACCCCAAGGCCTTCTTTAACCTGCCCCTAGAGTAGAGATAAGTAGAATCTAAGGCCTTGACTCTAAATGGTAGGCGCACACACTGGCAGAGTGATGCCCATATCTTCCTTGGTGACGATCCGTCTCTTCTTCGCCCTGGTCGTATGATTCTCGAAAGTACCGAGCACATGTAAAAGGAGGTATTCATGGAACCTGTGTGGATAGCTATTTCAATCGTCGCCCTGGTTGTTATTGTTGTGCTCTTGCTTACAGGTAGAGGGCAGCAGTACCGCAGACCCTCAAACCTCGCTGTACTCGGCATGTCCTTAGTGGTCCTGGGGATTATTTTCGGTGATAGCCGCACTATAGGTTACTCTTTCATAGGTGTCGGGGTTCTTCTTTCAGTAATTGATGCCGTCAGAAACAGAAAGCAGTAATTTGAGGTAGGTTTTCTGTATCTATCTCGAGACTGATCCTCATAAGCCTTTGGTCGCTGGTTCGAATCCAGCCGCTGCCAACAACACTCAGTCTTGCACTCGCACCCAAGTAAACCAACTGAAAGGAGCTTGCTCTGCCAAACTCAGAAAGAGTGGATGGGGCCGATGTATAATGAGCTTGGGATCGAGATGAAGAGTAGCAGAATATTGCCTGCCGCTATTCTGCAAGAATGACAAAGAAGCCTGCAAGATCAACAGCCTTTCCGTCAGGACTTGATCTTTCCAAACCTGCCCAAGAACAGCGAATCGGAGAGTTGTTTGCCGACGGCTATGAACAGACGACGGGGATAAAGCTAGAGGGTAATATTCCGGGAGGCGATCCTCCTGACAGACTCTTCTCCTACCACGGTTTGAGAATTGGGGTTGAACTGTTTGAGCTAGGGCAATTCTATGAAGCACGTGCTCTGTTTGAAGACCTAACCAATGAAATCTATTCTGAATTTGAATCCCGCGGAGGCTCCGAACGCTATCAGGGGATAGTCATAAACGTTGGCATTCTTAAGAATATCAGGACAGCAGAGGCGTTAAGAACCCGATGGCAACAAGAGGGCATAACAAGAAGGCAAAAATCCACTTTTGCAGGGCAATTTGTAGACTTGTTCGCGGCAAATGTGCCATCACGGGATGCTATCCCGAAGAGAGGTCTACCTGTCAGAGTGGATCCTGGGTTATATCCAGCCGTAGCAGCAATCACGGAAGAAATTGGGATCGATAGGTGCCCTACCAATACCATTTTGTGGACTGATGGCAGAGCTGCGCCGCTCGTGACAATGAGTCCTGGGTATCTTATCAGGGACAGTGAAATTGAGGAGAGTATTGAAAATGAGATGGTGGAGAAGATACAAGCGAGAGCGGAGTGGAAGTCTGCTGTTAAGCACGCGGTTCTTGTAGCTCATGACATTCCTCGAAACCGAATGTATGAAGGCTCTCCATTGAGGACAGGTGCACATAAATGGCTTCTGTCGGCAGCTTCAAGGGTTGACCTGCTTCAAACATTCGACGAGCTTTGGTTTGTTACGCCATTTGGATTTGAGGTTGATGCTGGCGATAAGCTAATAAGAACAACGGCGGAGCGGATTTGTGGCAGAGGGTTAGGACAACATTCAGGATAAGAGTGACTTGGCTAACCGCCACATTGCTGGCTCCTAAGCATTTGCCTCCAGCCAGTCAATAAGACCGGCAACTAAAGCCTCATACTACACGAGCGGGAGTGTGTTCATGTCTGCCCACGGTGGATGAGAAGCCACCCAAATTCCTGCCGTGGCCGTGTAAGTCTACTGGTTGCGCTGTGGAGGGCCTGATTCCACGTCATGCCATTTCTATGCTAGAAGTGCGAAGCTGAGAGGCTCGCAACGGGGGCAGAAGTGGGTGGGGCGGTTTTGCACCAGGACCCAAATTGGGGAGACGCAATAACATATAACTTCTGTCGTTCATCGTGCGTGTTCGATCTGGCATCGTCGCAATGCAGTATTCCCGCTCCATCCAATGAGGTAACAAGAAGCCAGCCTGTGTCTTGCCGCACACTTGACTTACAGCATTTTGATTGCCTTCAGGGGGCAACACTCAACACACACGCCACAATCCTGACAGAAGCCCGGAATGACGTAAGGTAAATCGTATGGTTCCTCTTGCTTCCAAAGATTAATGGGGCACTCAAGAACGGCAGCACAGGCTCGCTTGCCGCCTTTCCCGGGGTGGCATTTTGCATAGTCCACTGTAGCCTTTAGTTTCGGCTCCAACACTCCTGTTTTCCAGCCAGAGAAATGACCTCACCTGAGGTCAGATCATCTTTTCTCATCCTTAAATTTATGGTAGTAGCCTTCCACATATGGCTTGACCGTAGTCACAGAAAAGCTGTTTCTCCGTTCCGCGTTTAGCAGGAATACCGGTGTCCATCCCAGCATCCACGAAGCTAGGGGTTGCCCGAGTGCAATTTAGTGCGAATCTCCTGTTCTCGTTGCTTCAGTGTATCCAGTTGCTTTGCGGCTTCCTCAGCCTCAATCGCCCATTCCTTGCCCGTAATGAAACTGGCTCTTGGTTTTCCCTTCGCACTTTCCGCCTGATGTCTGCGTAGGGCTTTCAATTCCCTCTTGGCCTTGTCTATTTTGGTGACGATATCCTCGAGTTGCTTATTGAGCTCTTCTTCGGTGTCCATGCCTCCAGCCTTCAGTTATCCCTCCGTGTTTGCTCTATCCATAGTAAGTTAACTGGCTTTCACAGTCAATACTGCTCTTTCATGCCAAAGTCAGTTCTATTCAATGTTTGAATTCTTGCCCGGCCGCTGTTGCCGCCGCAGACGGGGCAGGGTTCACCTCCCCTATGAGCAACCTTGAAATTGAAATGCGCTGTGCCCAGCTCGCCTCGAATGCTAGTCGCCAGAACCACTTGCCAGATTGGAATTCCCCGTAATGTGACCCTTTTCCTCAGGTTCTATACGATCGTAATAATCCAGTTTCTTGGCACAACCAGCAGCACCACCCCCTGCACAGGCACAAGCACAGGCGCAAGCGCAAGCGACGCAAGCGCAGGAAACAGCAATGCAAGATGAGTCTCTAGCTCCCGCACCTTTCGTGGTGACCACGTGCATATCAGGTTTACGGTAGGAAAGACTATTTAGAGCCCAGTATAGTATCCAGGGGTTGATGAAGTTGCCATTGTAGTAGTAGTTTCCATTAACATCAGGTTCCAACTTTTTCTCAGCCACAAACTCATCAAATCTAGCTTGTTCCGTATCAGAGAACTCAGTATCTTTCTTGTCTTTATCCCACTTCTCCTTGGCCTCTCTCAGGCTGTAGTCTAAATTACCCTTCTCATCAAAGATATACTCTTTCGAAGTAGGAGGCCCCTCTCTTCTCCTGCTTCTAACAAAGCCAACAAGCAAAGAACCAACTACAAGAACGGGTATTAATACCCACAACCAATTAAAACTGGGACCAGTAGGTTCTGCGGGTTGGAGAAAACTACCGTCATAGGATTCCATTCTCACGTTAAACCTAGCTCCTCTAGCTAGACTGGTTTGCCAGGTGACAGTATTATCCGTGACTTGAGCAGGTTGCGGTGCAAAACTACATGAACTAACTGCGACCGGTGAGTTTAATGTAATAGTGAGGTTATCTGTAACGCAATTATCATACCATCCGGGCGTAAAATCTATCCTCCACTTTCCTTCATCGGGTAACCTTTCCAAGAGGTTTCGCTGGACTATTGAAAAGGATACAGTAAACTCCTCACCGGATGTATAATCTTTATCCAGCGTCACGTAGACTCCTTGCCAACCCCCACCACTATCTTTTCTGGCAGATTCAGCATTGCCTCCAGTACTTATGATGTCAAAATTACTATTTGCAGTACCGACTGTCACCCAGGGTATATGCCCCCCAGTACACAGCCATTCCTGGTAGTATGTCATACTCACACTACCATCGCTCAAAGGAGTTAGTTCGACTACGTAATCCATTATTTCGTAAGTACCAGTGTCAGCGTATATCGGAGTAGGTAGCGAAGTTAAGGTAACAAAGAGTAGGGCGCCCATCAATAGGACTCTTATCATTTCAACTCTCCCGTTGCCAGAGGACAGCTGCCCCCGCAAGTTTCCAGTTGATTACAGGACTTACATTCATCACTGATGAAGTAGTGATTCCTAATCTTCTTCGCAAACTTGTTACCCCAAATCTCTTCCCAGCTATCCTTTCTGATGTGCCCCATTTTGTGGTTGAAGAGTGACTGGCATGGAATAACAGTCCCATCTGGTTCAATGGTTATATTATACTGAGCAGCCGAGCAGGTCTTTATTCCTAAGCCCAAATCTGTCGGATTCAACTTCTTATAGCAGGTAGGTGTATACCAATTAAACTCTATCTTCAGTTCCCTCGCTTTTTCACAGGCATTTTGTAGGATGCCCCTTAGTGTTTCCTCACCTAGGCCATCCTTTTCAATTGCCTTACACCCCAAGCCACTACATATTAGGCCATTACAAGCTACACCCTTAACCCCCAGCGAGGCCAAGAATTCCATAGTAGAAGTGAAATGGTCCGCATTATGCTTAGTAAGCGTAGTATTCGTATAGACATTTAAACCTTCTTTCACTGCTGCCCCGATCCCATTTACGGTCTCCGCCCAAGAGTTGGGCACCCCAGTCATCTCATCGTGGACAGACTGGGAATTGGATTCAATACTAACTTGAACGTAATCTAAGCTAGCCTCCTTCAAGCCCTTAGATAGCTTGTGTAGTAAACGTCCATTCGTAACTAAACCAGTCACGAACTCCTGAGCATGACCAACCAGCGGCGCCAAATCATCTCTTAGTGTAGGCTCTCCACCGGTGAATACCACTTGCGGTACGCCGGCTTTCCAAAGCTTATCAAGTATTTGTGTCCAATCCGTAGTGTCTAATTCCCTAGTTTTGTGCGAGCCACCCGTGTAGCAGTACGAACATTTGTTATTGCATCTATAAGTTAGTGCCAGGTCTACTCTTGGTGGCGCCGTTAGTTTATTCACATCTATGATTTGCTGTCCAATGCCCAGGTCGTAAACCGGACATTTATCCTCAGCTATGGCAAGTATTTGAGCATATAAAGTATCAAAGTCGCTGAGTATCCTCTCCCTGGCAACTGTAGGGTATTTCTCTTCTATTACCTCTGTAATCTTAGACTTAACTACCCCCTGGTCAAACTGTGACGTAGAACGCATAGCATCAATATATGCTTCGACATAATCAGCCGCTGTCGTATTAAGTATTAATGCCTTTTGGCTGTTTATCCAGAGAATATTCTGGTCGCCATCCCTTCTGAGATGTAACCTGAGTCCTGGTACTGTTATATGCTTGACTCCCTGTTCACTCATTTGTACCCCTCTCTTTTCATGACCCCAGACTATCGTATGAATTTGTAAACTGAATCTTATTCCTAAATTATACCACTTGCTGGCCAAGTGAACTTTGAGGATAGCTTGGTGGTTTGCTGGGGGATCGGCAAGACTATTCACAGGGTGCAGGCAAGGCTAGACGAACAAAGGAATTCGTAAACCCTGAGTCGCCGCTGCAAATCCCGCGGTCGTCAGCTCTTATTTTGAACGCCCGGGTTTGAGAGGTTGACATCGCGGGCAGAAGTAAGCGCCGCGGTTTTGCACCACGCATCGCTCGATGGTGCTCCCACAAATGGGGCAGGCTTCGTCTCCTCTATGAGCAACCTTAAAATCGAAATGGGCGGTGCCCAGCTCGCCCTCGGGGCGGACGTAAGTATCTACGCTGGCGCCTCTGCTGCCGATGGCTGCCCGAAGGATTCGGCAGATGTTGTTATGTAAAGTTAGAACCTCCTTAGGCGCCAGTTCATCGGCCTTTCTCAGAGGATGAATTCGGGAGGCAAAGAGGGCTTCATCAGCATACATATTGCCGATTCCGGCGAGAATACACTGATCGAGAAGCGCGGCTTTTATCGGGATGTGGTGCCGGCTTAGTCTCTGCCGCAGAACGTGTGGCGTAAACCTCTTATTCAGTGGCTCGGGACCCAGCTTGCAGACTACAGCATCGGCATCGTCTACCAGCCACATTTTTCCCAAGCGGCGGCGGTCGGCGAAAACAAAACGGTGTCCGTTGGAGAGATGAAAAACCACCCGGGCATAGCGCGTATCGTCCTCGGGATCTAGCAGCAAGCTGCCGGTCATTCTGAGATGGATAATCAGTGACCTGCCCTTCGAAAGGTGAAAGATGAGATACTTTCCCCTGCGTTCGAGGCTTTCTACCTTCTGCCCGAGTAGTCTACGACGGACTCCTTTGGCAGAACCACCGCACACCACTTTGGAATCAATGCTAGTGACTTCAGTGAACCTTTGCCCCACAACCCAGGGCCCAAGCTCGTTCTTGATTGTCTCTACTTCGGGCAGTTCCGGCATTTCAAGCTAACGGAGCGATACCGTAACGGTAACCAAATTGGCTTTTCGTTCGGCAGGTCTAAACTCAGGACCGAACTCTCTCGGCAATACACTCAGACTAAGGATGCTCACCATTCACGCCAGAATTCGGCCCGGGAGATAAGCGGGCGGCTTATCTCCTCAAGGGTCTCCCGTCTCATTACACCGTCTTTGACTAACTCATAACCCGCCCTTCGCACGGCGGCCAGGACGGATCTGCCGTCCTGAGTCAATTCCCCATCCCTTTTCATCGCGTACGCATGCGGTCGCAGCACCGCCCCGCCGAATTTCACACTGGTATCTTCGGCGACCTCTTTGACGATACGCACTACCGTTCCAAAGTTCCCCTTCTCCCACCAGCCGCCGGTGGAGACGAGCGCGATTGCTCGGATGCGAACATCCTTGCGGAATTTTGCGCGCGTGCGTCCCCTGCGAAACTCGAGTACCGGATCAATCAAAGGACAGAGCCTGTTTATGATGTTCTGGATGCCGCCAGGCAGCGGGATATAAACCGGGGTAGCCAGGACAAGAATATCTGCCTCCCTTAGCCTGGGACAAAGCACCTGCATCTCGTCCTTAATGCAACATTCCCCGGGCATCTCAGTCCAGCAATACATGTTTCCGCAAGCGCATGGCTTGACTTTGAGCCTGCTTGCGTAGAACAGCTCGACACGGGATCCCGCATCCATTATGCCCTCAATGAAAGGATTAAGAACCATCGCCGTATGCCCACGTTCCATCCGTGGGCTACCATTTATGGCCACTACCTTGCTCATCATGCCGTCCTTTCTGTCGATGCCTCGCCGAGCACAGAGTCCAAATCAAGCTGCCTTTTCCTGTCAGTCTCACCTGTGAATCCTCTCACGGTCAACTGCCCTCACCCACATCATAACACAAGACTCATGCCAATCCTTCTAGCCCAACTTTCGTTGATATGCGCCTTATTTTGGTCTTCGGGCTTTGAATTTGTTTGGGATCTAGCTTCTGGGAATTATCGATCTACATCGTCTCAGCTCATTTCTTTCCAGCTTGATATCTATTCTCACCGGGACACTGGACTCGTTCTTAATAGTTTCTGCCTCAGGCAGCTCCCATATTCCTCGAGACTCCCTGTTCCGTCTGTTCTACTTGAGCGCTGCCCTGACTTCCTTCTGGAACTTGTCTTTGTCGAGGACATAGGACTTGATGAGCCTGGCATTCACGATGCAGTCTCCAACACTGATATTTCGCTTCTTCACTTCCTCAGGTTCTTCAGACGAGTCTATCCACCTGACAGGAATCCCCGGATCTATCTCCGCTATGTACCTCTCCATTCTCTTAAGGAAATAGGGATGGGTCGCAGGGCAGTAATCAGGGCCGGAAACTATCACAACCCTCCCCCTATCTTCATCTTGAGGAACGTACCTGACTTCCTTCTTGGCAGCAGGCTCGTAGACAAAACCTGGCTGCAGAGGGCAATAGAGATAGTCGGGGTCTTCCCCTATCTGCCTGAAGCCTTTTTTCGTGAAGAATTCTCGTGCTGTATATTGTTCGGGGGCTCCGCCCGGAAACGTTCTCGTCACGAGCGCTAGCGGTCGCCTATTATGAAACCACTTCATCGGCTTCTGCGCATCTTCCATCAGGCTGTTCAAGAGCCGTGTCGCCATGCCCTTTCGCCAATAATCAGGAATCAGGATGTAAATACAATCAATATGGACAACTTGCTCCTCAGGAAGTGGCCGATACTCAATCATTCCCGCCCGACTCCCATCAAGATAAGCCACTTTGGCGAACGAACCCCATTCGGCTAGGGCCTGGACGGCCCATTTCTTTTTGTCTGCTGCGCCCCTTATCCAGTCGGGGTCATCTCTTCTCTCGGGTGACACACATACCCAGCATAGATCCTCTATGTTCTCTTCTGTAACATCCTTGACGTTGACCTCACCCATCTGGTCTTTCAGCTCCCGATTTGCCTAGGACTTGGATACTCGGATATTGGATTTGTTACCCTGTCCCATCTCAGCCCAGTTTTTGCCCAGCTTGACATCTATCTTCACAGGGACACGAAGCTTGAAGGCATTAGGCATAACCTCAGTCACCAAGGACTCCATTTCTGCCACTTCCGCCTCGGGCACCTCGAAGAGCAATTCGTCGTGTATCTGTACCAGCATCTTGCTCTTGAGCTTCCGCTTCTCCATTTCCCGGTGCAGATTTATCATGGCGATCTTAATGATGTCGGCGGAGCTGCCCTGCACGGGAGCATTTATGGCCATGCGCTCGGCAGCCTCCCTGACCATCCGGTTGGCAGAGCCCATTTCGGGCAGGAACCGCCGCCTCCCCAAAACCGTTTGCACATAGCCCAGCTTGCGGGCCTGTTCCTTGGTGGCTTCCAGATATTCCTTCACCTTCGGATATTTCTCGAAATAGAGGGCGATGAATTGAGCGGCTTCCTCCCGGCTCAGCTTGGTGGCCTGCTCCAGGCCATAATCGCTCATACCGTAGATGACGCCGAAATTGACCGTCTTAGCATTCCGGCGCATCTCAGCGGTTACCGCATCAACAGGGATGCCGAAGATCTTGGACGCCGTCGTGGCATGGATATCTTCGTCCTGAGCAAATGCGCCAATTAGACTGGGGTCCTGGGAGAGGTGAGCTAGGACCCTGAGGTCAATCTGGGAATAATCGGCACTTAAGAGATGTGCGCCAGGAGGAGCTATGATGGCTTTCCTGATCTTGTTCCCTACTTCAGTCCTTATAGGTATATTCTGGAGATTGGGGTCGCTGGAGGAAAGGCGGCCGGTGGTCGTGCCGGTCTGGTTGAAGGTGGTATGTACCCTCCCAGTCTTACTGTTAATAAGCGCCGGCAACGCATCCACGTAGGTTGACTTGAGCTTACTGAGTTGACGGTACTGCAGTATGAGTTCGATTACAGGATGAACGCCTCTCAATGCCTCCATGACCGAGGCTTCAGTGGAGTAGCCGGTCTTTGTTCTGCGGGACTGGGGCAGCCGGAGGTCCTCAAAAAGCACCTTGCCCAATTGCTGGGGAGAATTGATATTAAACTGGTGTCCGACGCTGCCGTAGATTTCCTTCTCCAGCCTCAGCAGTTCTTTACCCATCTCCACCGACATCTCTCGCAGCAGGTTGGTATCCAGAAGAATGCCGTCTGTCTCCATAGCTACCAGGACCGGAATCAAAGCCATCTCCACCTCGGTGAAGAGTTGCCACAGCCCCTGCTGTCGCAGCTCGGCTTCCAACCTTTCCTTTAAACTCCAGACCACATTCACGCTGGCAGAGGCATGGTCGGCAACTCGATTCGCCTCTAACAGGGCAAGAGAGCTTTGTTTCTTGCCTGTGCCGGTTAATTCAGCGGGAGTTGCTATTTCAGTGCCCAGTTTATTAAAGGCCAGCGCTTTGAGCCCCAGGTTTTTGTCGCCGAGGAGGTAAGCGGCGAGCATGGGGTCGAAATTCAGATTCTCAAGCTTGATTCCGCAGCCAGCCAGCACCGCCATGACATACTTGCCGTTATGGGCAACCTTGCCTACACCGCCGTTTTCCAGAACTGGCTTTAGCCGGGCTGCCATCTGAGTTAACGGCAACTGCGGCGGCTGATTCAGACCCTGGTGGCCCAGAGGTATATAAAACGCCTTTCCCCTGCTTGGCGATATGACTATGCCTATCAAATCAGCCATCACAGCCTTTTCGCCGGCAGTCTCAACCTCGACGGCAAGAGCCTCTGCTTTTTCCAGTTCGCCTGCGAGCTGCTCCAAGGCTGTCTCGGTATTCACAATGAGGCCCTTAATTACCGTTGTACGGGCGGGCACGAGACCCGCTCCTAGAGGGGGATGACTGTCAGCTTGCATCTGG
>CAYFSE010000049.1:0-12661 GCA_964345725.1 uncultured Dehalococcoidales bacterium | reverse complement strand
ATGCCTAGCACATCACTCACGCGACATAAAGTAGAAGTAACGGCGTTGCGAATGAATAGTTGTCTAAGCTCGGGGCTCTCAAATAAATAATGGGCAAGTTGTTTCACAGTCATGAACTGCATGACCGGTTCCAGCCCACTGTCAGGGTCATGAAAAAGTTCCTCCACAGGGCCAGATTCCCCCCAAGCAGGAGGTAATGAATAGCGGGCTTTAGAGAATGTTTTGGCCCACTTGTTTTTATTTTTTTCTGTGAGGTCGAGGTATGTTTCTGCATCCGCCTTAGAAAACTGGGCCACTTGTTCATAGGTCTTTTGGACGTTCGCCTCAGAATATTCAATTGCTCCCGTTTTGGGGTCTGTCAATACCCAGGCGGGGTACCCCAAAAGAGAGGAACCATCATCAAAGACTATGCCTGTACCTGTTTCCGGGGCAACATAATGCAACCCTTCATCATAAAGGTCAAAAGTTCTATAAGCAGGGTGGCCATAGAAACGAGAATACTCAGCGCAGAAATTCATTCTAAAACCCGGCACTGGGCCGATTTCAGTTGCAGTACCTCCGCCAAGTATATCTCGCCTGTCAAAAACACCCACTGTCATGCCTGCCTTGGCTAGATAACTGGCTATTATAGTCCCATGATGCCCCGCCCCTATGACGACTGCGTCGTAAGCCTTATCTGCCATGTTACTATCTTCTCCTTGTTGCTTAAATTTCGTATACCTATCAATCAAAATGGATAGCAAAATATCGGGACATTAGCTTGTCAGAATCTGTATTGATTCAGTCATTGTCCTAGTTCAATTCTTCCAAAGTTTTAGTTTCATACTATATCACTCCCTGTGATATGCCCCCCAAAAAGGGGTCTGACTACAATCTTAGTTTAGAAGGACAGAAAGGGGGCATAAATGGTCAGAAAGGGCTTCACTGCGGAGCAGATCATCAATAAACTCAGGGAAGCCGAGATCCAGATCAACCAGGGTATCTCGATCGCGGAAGCCAGCAGAAAGATAGGTGTCACCCAGCAGACTTGCTATCGCTGGCGTAGGGAGTACGGTGCCTTGCGGATGGAGCAGGCAAGGAAGCTCAAGAACCTGGAGAAGGAGAACGCTCGTCTCAAGAAGCTGGTAGCTGATCTGGCACTGGATAACGCGATTCTGAAGGAGGCAGCGGAGGGAAACTTCTAAGCCCGTCCAGGAAACGTAAGATCATCATACAGGTTCAGGAGAAGCTTAGTGTTTCACAGAGACGGGCATGCAAAGTACTGAGGCAGGCCAGGAAGACACAGCGGCGTATTCCACGTATCGCAGATGAAGAGACGAGGTTGGTAGAACGTATTATCGCACTGGCAACTCAGTATGGCAGGTACGGATACCGGAGAATCACAGCCATGTTAAGACAGGAAGAAAGGAGTACAATCAGGTACGTCCTCATAGCTCTCTGAACTATCGGCCACCGGCGCCTGAGGCTAGAATGCCAGCAATACTGATTCAAGAAGTGGTATCCTTTATGGGGGCACATCACGCTCTAGTGGTAGAGCATTGACGACCAGGCCAAACCTCCTACTTTGACTGAAAGGCTTTTACGTTATGCAGAATCTCAAATTAGTGGACGAGTTCGTCATCGAACGGAGGAGTATGTTAAGTTTAGGGTGTTTTTCGGCAGCAAAAAATGTTTGAATGGGGGGCTTAACAAAATGATAACAGATGGCGTAGTAGCAAGTGCATGTGATATCTGCATGCTCGGTTGCGGGGTGTTGGTACATCTTAGGGAAGGCAAACCAATCAAAGTGGAGGGAGACCCAGACTATCCTGTCAACAAAGGTGTGTTATGCCCGCTAGGGATGGCTTCCCTGGAAATCCTTAACCATCCGGACCGCTTGGCACATCCATTAAAAAGAGTGGGGGAAAGAGGCAGCGGCAAATGGCAACGTATTTCGTGGGATGAGGCACTAGACACTATAGCCGCCGAACTAACAAAGGCCAAGCAGCAATATGGGGCGGAGTCGGTGGCCCTAGTTCGCGGAGGTGCGAAGGGTTATCAGGACCAATTTCAAGCCCGCTTTGCTCATCTCTTTGGTACGCCCAATATAGTTTCGACGGCCTCTCTCTGTCATATCCCTAGAGTCACCGCCTCCGAGATGACTTACGGATTCATGTCATGGCCTGATTATGAGTATCCCCCGGCGTGCATGGCCTTATGGGGTGTGAACCCAGCTTCTTCGTATTCCCCAAATAAGATGAGGAGAACAGAAGAAGCTTTGAAAAAGGGCTCAAAACTCATAGTAATTGACCCAGCAGAGACACATTACGCTCAACAGGCCAATCTATGGGTGAAAGTAAGGCCGAGTTCTGACTTGGCGTTAGCGCTAGGAATGATAAATGTAATAATAAACGAGAATTTGTATGATCAGGTTTTTGTTGATAAATGGACAATTGGTTTTGAGAAACTCAAAGCCCATGTCCAGCAATACACTATACAGAAGGCTAGTGAAATAACCTGGGTGCCGGCAGAGACGATTAGAGAAGTAGCCAGAATGTATGCTACCAGTAGACCAGCCATTATCGATTTGGGTAGTGGGGTTGATCAGACGACAAATAACTTCCAATGTGCCCGCGCTGTTGCCATTGTGAGAGCAATTACGGGCAACCTTGCTAAGCCTGGTGGTGAGATAGAATGGTCTCCATCTGGAGTGGTAGGAAGAGGTGACCCCACGCTGAACCAGCAGGAAGCCATAGGGCCACATGTACTAGCTAAGAGGATTAGCTTACTAGCAAATGATGGAATACTACCATCCTTCCGTTATGCATTAACCCATACCATAAAAACTGCTATCCTGGGAGGTAGACCTTATCCCATCCGTGTCCTTTTCTTTGGGGGAGCGAACTGGCTACATACCTACTCGAATGCCAAAGAGCTGCGTAACGCTCTGGAAAACCTAGACTTCTTGGTAGTGAGCGAGCTCTTTATGAATCCCCTGGCTGAGCTGGCTGATATAGTCTTGCCAGTGGGAACATATCTGGAGACAAACAACGTCAAGGCAGCACTGGTTCAAACTACCGCCGGTGTTATGCAAAAGGTTACGCAAGTAGGCGATTGCTGGTCAGATTATAAGATATTCGCAGAACTGGCTAAGCGGTTAGGGCTGGGACAGTACTGGTGGAAGGATGAAGAAGAATGCCTCGATTATCTTCTGAAGCCGACCGGGCTAACCTTTGAAGAGTTCCGAAAGGTCAGGGTGATTTCTGGCAGCAAAGTGTACAAACAATATGAGAAAGGTGGCTTTAGCACTCCTTCCGGCAAAGTTGAGCTTTATTCAAAACAGCTTGAAGATTGGGGCGTTGACCCGCTGCCAGTGTACCGTGAACCGCCCGAAACACCGTTTAGTGAACCTGAATTGGCGAAAGAGTATCCTCTGATTTTCACCAATGAAAAGCTCCCTATGTACAAACATTCCTTTGGGCGACAAATAGCATCTTTGCGTGCAAAACGCCCGACCCCACTGGTCACTATCCATAAAGAAACGGCGGCTAAACTGGGCATAGCAGAGGGTGACTGGGTGTATATTGAGACGAAACGCGGTAAAATCAAGCAAAAAGCCACCTTATCAAATACTATAGACCCCAGAGTGGTTCTTGTGGATTTCGGCTGGTGGTTTCCCGAAAGAGGAGTACTAGAGGACCTGCACGGATGGGCAGAGTCAAACATCAATGTACTCACGGGTGATAAACCACATGCTCGGGAAACTGGAGCAGTTTGTTTGAGAGGTATTTTTTGCAAGGTTTACAAGGCGTCCTGATAGGGAAGCAATCGACAAGTGAGATAAGAAAGGTTTGGGATAACCGATGAAAATTAAATGGCTCGGGCATGCGAGTGTCCTGATTATGACGAATTCAGGGATACGAATAATCACTGACCCATTTGAGGTTGCCTACGGCACGACACCCGATGGTTATATGTATTACAGTCCTGTTGAGGAGACAGCTGATATTGTTGCCATAACTCATGAGCACAAAGACCACAATTTTGTGGATTTAATTAAGGGCAAACCTTTAATAGTCAGGGGGCGTGATATTAGGAGTGGGTCTGCAACTATGGTTGGAGGGATAGGATTCAGGGCCATCCCCACTTTCCATGATGACCAAGGGGGGAAAGTATTGGGCGAGAATAACGTGCTCTGCTTTGAGGTAGATGGATTAAGAATCTGCCACACTGGTGATCTGGGGCATGAGTTAAGCGATGAACAGATAGCTGAAATAGGCGAAATGGACGTGGTGCTTAACTGTGTCGGACAGTGTAAACCGGTCGGAGAAGAACAGTTTAGAATTGATGAAAAGGGGAAGCTCGTTAGAGCACCCTACGCTGGATATATCATTAATTGTGACGTCGCTAACAAGGTTTATGAGAAATTGGAAGCCCCAGTGACCATACCCATACATTGTAGCAACGAGAGGTGCAGTTACAAAATAGCTGGTATGGAGACCTTCCTTCTGCAAAAAAAGAACATAAAGAGGCTCAATACGAGTGAGGTGGAAATCACAAAAGAAGAACTCCCAAAAGAGCAACAGATTATAGTTCTCAGGCCGGCACTATAGAAAAACCGATTGGTTTCAGAGTAAAATAGGGGCATGTCATGATCTTGGCAGTAAAGTGGATGGGACTTGATTTTGGCGAATGCTTGATGGATGGAACGATGCGGCGAAGCCATCTGCTGATTGGTGATACCAGCAAGGAGTTGGGTGAACCAGAGCTTGTTGAAGAGAGATGCCATAAATGGCGAGTCGCGAAGGAAAGATATGGCTCTTTGCCCACTATCGTGGAAAGCCATAAAGCGGAAGTTATAAACTATGTATTCGATGGCCATCCAAGGGCTGTGGAGGTGTACCTTAATGTAGAACAAAGATATCTGGCATTGGCGGATGGAGCTAGAGAGGCTTTAACCTATCTAAAGCAACAAGGTATACAGCTCTCAATTGTAACTGAAATGAAGAAGAAGGTGGGGCCAATAGAAACATGTTCGGCAATGAGATTCTTGAGAAACCAAAACGTCCTTGAGTATTTTGATGAGTTGATCACACCTCACGGTAAGCTTAATATACACGATGGTTCAATAGACCTAAGGTACCAAGGGACGTCTAAGGGGGCAGGCACTATATATGATGTGCTAGTTGGAGATTTAACTGCACGAGGTATTGAACCTTCGGATGCAGTGATGATGGGAGATAAGGAGTGGACTGATATTAGCCCGGCTAAGAAACGGGGGCTCAAAACCATTCTGTATACAGGGTACATATGTCGTGGCCCTTCTGAAGCCGATTTCGTGATAAGTCATTTTTCTGAGTTGAAAAGCATCGTAGGTTTTGGCAATCACTGATCTAGGTTGAGGAAACGTGGGTAGACGGTCTGGTTGAATTGAACGGCATGCAAAGAAAAAGAGGTCAGGCTACGAGCGTACCAAAGCGACTTGTGGTTGAATATGAAGATGGTTCCACAAGCAAGATCGATTTCAATAAGTTGAGCCGATCCAGTCAGCTTGAAATCTCCAGAGCATGGTCTCAGTCCTCGTCCCCTATGGGTTATTCAGAGGAGTATCTTTTACTAGAGTGGAGAGATGGGTGGCGCGAGGTAGTCGCGGTAAAGGGCGATTATATTGAATTGCTGCGATATTATGTCATTCGAAGAATTGAGGAACAGGGGAGATTGTCCGTCGAAGTCGGAACTTCTTACCCACAGCTTCTCATAATAAACCGTACGCCAAGAGACCTCAACGGTCTATTAGTTGTAGGTAATGAGCGTGCCAAGTATTATGAACTGAAGTCCGAGGTCGAGACCTGGGAAGGAGTTTTCGAGGCAGGAGGGAAGAGAGAATACGTGAAGTACGACAAGACAGACGAGAGATATCCACAAGAATCCAGGGAAGGGGCGACAAGACTGGCCGGGTTGATGAATTCACTGGAACTGCAACTCAATGAGAAGGGCCTTAGTGCTGAAGAGTTGTTAGCAAGGGATCGGAGTACGAAGATAGAAGAATATGCAGAGATTGCCTCGAGGATGGGCATAAGGGGTAAGGAAATGCAGCAAGACGTTTATGGATTCATAGAGCTGATGGTGACAAGATTAGCTGCTTCCCGTGTCTAGAGATTCTGGAAGATCGTGAGTTAACACGAGCCTGTAGTTATGACTGGAGGGAATATGCCTGCTGAAAAGCTAATATTCTGGCTTGATGAATTGGGCAAAGAGCATGTTAATCTAGTGGGTAAGAAGTGCGCCAATCTGGGAGAGCTAATTAAAGCAGGCTTTCAAGTTCCGCCAGGGTTCGCGCTATCCTTAGAGGCTTACGAGGAATTCTTGACAACCACCAGCACTATTGATGAAATTCGTCAGTATTTTGCCACATTCAGCGCGGACCCCAGCAATCCTAAGGATATGCCGAAATACACGGAAGCATCGAAGACGGCACGTAGCATCATGGAGTCAAAGGCAATGCCCAAGAATATAGAAGATTCTGTGGCGCTATATTACGATGAGTTGTGCCGAAAAACTGGCATCAAGGATGTCGCTGTCGCCGTACGGTCAGCCGGACCAGTAAGTCATCCCGGGCAATATGAAACCTATCTAAATATTGCAGGCACATTCAACGTACGGGACAATATAGTGAAGGTGTGGTCAAGCACATTTAATACCCGCTCCCTTGTCGCTCGTGCCCGCAAGGGACTTCCGCTAGAACATGACCCCATTGGGGTGGCTGTACTCCAGATGATAAGGGCCAAAGCGGCTGGTATTATGTTTACCGCGGCACCCACAACCGCCGATTCCTGCAAGCTCGTTATAGAGGGCACCTGGGGGTTGGGGGAAAGCGTCGTAAGTGGCGCTGTTATCCCTGATTGCTGGGTGGTGAACAAGACTATGCTTGAGATTATCGAGCGCAGAGTGTCACCAAAGCCTGCTGAGCATAATTTACACTTGGAGGCAGCCAAGGCCTTATCTTCTGATATTATCCATGATAGACAAGAAGGTTGCCTTAGTGACGAAGAAGTAATCGAGCTAACGAAGAGGGGTAAAAGCATAGAACAATATTTTGGCTCGCCCCAGGATGTAGAATGGGCTCTGGCCAGTGACTTGCCTGGCGACAGTATAGTCATCTTGCAGACGAGACCAGAACATTTTAGAGTAAGTTTCGCTGGGTTTTAAAGAAAGGAGAATTATAGAAATGTCAGGATATTATACTGAAGGCGTACTCGTCAATTGGGATGACGAGAGGGATTCAGCGCTTACCGAGCGTTACAAAGTATGGGTCCTGGACCGAAAAGAAACATTTCGCTCTCCCACGCCATTCGACTTATGGATGCTCCAGTACAATTATGATAACCGTGGTCTTCAGTATGGCCATGAGTATTTTGCAATCCCTGAATGTAAAGGCTTTGACTGCAAGCTAAAGGAAGGCTGGGTCTACAACGGGACTTTGTTCACTACTGAAAAGGAACGCAAAGAACGTGAGCCCAAGTTCAATGAGAGGATAGCTCCTTGGATTGAGGGTTTTGACAAAGAATATCGCAAGGGTGTCGATGAGTTAATGGGGCTCTATGAGAAGTTTAAGGCCCTAGACATGGAGAAGTTGGAGGACTGGGAACTGGCAGACGCCTTTGAAGACTGGATCAACCTGTACAGAAGAGGTGGGATGTTGCACATGATTTGGCTCATAGCATACTGCAAGATATACGAAATGTTTGAGAACATGTGCAAGGAGTTGCTCCAGATAGATAGGAATGACCTTCTGTTCAATGATTTGATGGCAGGTTTCGACCACAAAATATTACAAACTGACCGTGGGATGTTTCGGTTGGGACTAAAGGCACGAGAGATGGGGCTAGAATCACTTTTCCACGAGACATCAAATGACGAAGAACTCCTGTCCAAGCTAAAGCTAACTGAGGCTGGAAATGAGTGGCTCGAAGAGTTCCACAAATTTCTGAGTGAATATGGCTGGCGAACGATTGAAAACTGGGATGCCAGCCATCCTTCTTGGGTTGAGAAGCCAAGTCAAGTCTTGCCAACAATAAGGCGGTTTATGTCGCGGCCAGTCTTTGCATTAGATGAAGCACGACCGAGACTGTTTGAGAGGAGAAGCAAAGCAGAAAAGGAGATTCTGTCTCGCGTGCCCGCGGATAAGAAAGAGGCGTTTGCCAAGCTGATGAAGGCCGCTCAATGGTCTAGCGTGATAAATGAGGAACACCCATTTTATACGGAGAATTACGGCAACGCCTTGGCTCGGCATGTTACTAAGGAAATTGGAAAGAGGTTCACAGAGAATGGGGTAATTGATAACCCTCAGGATGTCTATTACATGCTGCCCGAAGAGATAGGTGTGCGAATCCTCGGGAGATTTCCTGCCCAAAAATTGGTGGAGATCAGAAAGAAGCAGCATGCGGAATTCCGGAAGGCGGACCCGGAACTTTTTATTGGGGATACAACCAAACTAGGAGAGGTGATAGCTAGTAGCCCGATGCTGCGCAGTACCCAGCAGCCATATCCTCGAGCCAGGCCGGAGCTGAATGCAGACCTCTATGGAACGGTTTCAACTCCTGGTGTTGTTGAGGGTGTGGTCAATGTATTGCTGTCTGAAGAGGATTTCGACAAATTTGAGCCAGGCAGTATCTTGGTCACCGTCGAAACATCCTCAGTGTGGACGCCGCTCTTTAACCTTGCCAAAGCTGTAGTGACTGACGTTGGTGGTATCTTAAGTCATTCGGCGATATTGGGTCGGGAGTATGGGTTGCCGGTCATCTCCGGCTGTGTAGAAGGGACAAGGAAACTGAAGAGCGGGATGAAGGTCAAGGTTGATGGTGATATGGGCGTGGTTTATATCTTGGAGAAATAGAGGAGATAGCCTTTAGGAGAGAATTCTCGCTCTGAGGCGGTAGTCATTGATCTGGCTGGGTAGATGGTTTTCTGCAGATGGCACGCTGGTTGGGGGCCTAATATAGCAGCTATTTCTGGTTTATGGTTTACTGGTAGCCTGCGAGTTATGCCTTGGGTGCTGCGCCTGTTTACCATCAGTGGATGAGCACCAGTCCCAGCCTTGATGCGCAGGGCGCGTCAGACGGTTGGCTTGTCCTCCCGATCGGATAGAGTTCCCATCCCACTTTGGCTGCCATCATCCAGCCATGTATACCTGCCCCCTCCATGGCCACTCTAGCCCTTAATGCGTGTCGGCAAGGCTGTCCCGGCACCAGAGCGGAGCACTCTTCGTTTGGGCAAAAATAACGCTTGCACGGTCCACCACCAAAGCCCATGGCCAGATAGTATCCGTCGTAGAAAGCAGCAGCCTCGACTTTTGATACGATTTCGAAATTCTTCATTGCGTTGCGGACGGCTAGTCCCTTCTCCCTGTAGTCAGGCCCACACATATGGTCAGACGGCACCGTTACACGGGAGAATATAGCGTACTTGTATTTACTTACTAATGTTCTGACAAAATCGAGGCCCAAGCCACGGGGAGGGCAGTTGGCATTGGTTCCGTAGTTGGAACATAGCGGGACGATACATTTGGCTCGTACCCTCTCGTCAACTATCACCATGTCAGTGGTGATAACTTTGGCATCGGCGGCGCCGAGACCAACAGCCATTTGCCTGTACTTCTCCAAGTTCCGACGCAACTGCTCCTCGTCGACCCTTTCAACAATTCTGTGGACCATTAAGATTCTCCTTTCCTAGCTCTTATGCTCTTTCTTGGCTTTCGACTCGGGGTAATCTTAGCTATCCCCCAAACGCTTCTCCTCCAAATTAAGCAATTCACTGCGACTGGTCCTGCTTCACTCGGGCAATAGATAATTATGAGAGGTTGTCTAGAAATTTCCTTTTGCTGGAGGGTGATCAACGACCATTGATTGTCTCGAGCACCTTTTAACCGCAGCCTCCTGAAAGCTACCACCCTCCGTTCAGCCACTCTTATTCACTTTCAGGGGGACTTTACACCTTAGCCCCCACCAACGTCAAGCGGTCAGCTATAGAAAAAGAGCAGTTGCTGTCAGAAGCAAAGTAAGTGTTGGGCGGTGGCATCCGAGCGTTTCCGGACTATATGGTAGCACCTGAAAAGAATCAACTATGTTCGATGACATCATCTTGGATTACCAGTTGTCTGTTGCGATTCAAGAATGTTTTTTGGCTATGACTGTGCCCATGTATCGGCCGGACGGTCGACAGTATACAACATGCAATAAGGCCTGAAGACAAGGCAATTCAATTCTGGTTCAATTGACGTCAAGTCTAGTTTAATTCTATGATAGCTCAAGTAGTTTCCCAAGGAGGCATTTATGTTTAAAGGGTGCATGCGCAAAATGCTCTTTGTGGATCTCTCCAGCGGAAAGATAGCCGAAGAAAGGCCAGATGAGGAGCTCTACCGTGATTTTCTGGGGGGTTATGGCATTGGAGCACGTGTTCTCTTTTCGCGGCAAAGGCCTGGGGTTGACCCCCTGGGGCCGGACAACACCCTTGGTCTGGTCACCGGTCTGTTGACGGGCGTCCCTGTTCCCGGGGGTTGCAGGTATACTGTGGTGGCGAAGTCACCGCTCACCGGTGGCTGGGGAGATGCCAACTCAGGGGGGGACTTTGGGCCAAACCTCAAGTTCTCCGGCTATGATGCTATCTTCTTTACCGGGGTTTCAGAAAAGCCGGCCTATCTGGTTGTTCGAGATGGTCAGGCTGAGTTGAGAGATGCCGGTCACCTCTGGGGCAAAGACACCTGTCGGACAGAGGACATACTTAAGTCTGAACTGGGGGAAGAGATGAGCATTGCATGCATCGGACCCGCGGGGGAGGCTTTGTCTCTGCTCTCTTGTGTTATTAACAGGAAGGGAAGGGCAGCGGCGCGCTCTGGTTTGGGAGCAGTCATGGGCTCCAAGAGATTGAAGGCGGTGGCAGTATACGGCAAGATGCCAGTCCCGCTGGCAGACAAAGCCGAGGTCGACCGATTGAGGAGAAGGTATCTACCCAAGCTCAAAGATGACCAAACAGCTATGCTGCTGAAAACCTATGGTACCTTATCGCTGCTGGGCTCTTCTGGTACTGTAGCCAGCGCCGCTCGCAGCGAGGAGGCTCCGGTCAAGAACTGGGGTGGCATTGGTGTCAGGGATTTCACTAAAGCTGCAGCCAGCGGCTCTGAGCCTGCATTGCAGAACTTTGAGGAACGGAAATATGCGTGCTGGCATTGCCCCGTGGCTTGTGGCGGGTACATGAAGGCCGGGAAAGAATACAAATACGCCAGGGGGGCACACAAGCCTGAATACGAGACGGTTGCCAGCTTTGGTACGATGTGCCTTAATCCTAACCTTGCGTCCATAATCATGGCAAACGATATTTGCAATCGCTATGGTCTGGATACAATCTCTGTTGGCGCCACTATTGCCTTTGCTATTGAGTGCTATGACAACAGGCTTATTACCAGGGAAGAAACCGGCGGCATTGAGCTAACCTGGGGTAATCACCGGGCTATCGTCGCTATGACAGAAAAGCTAGCGAAACGAGAAGGCTTTGGCGCTATCCTCGCTGACGGTGTGAAAGTGGCTGCTGAGCGAATCGGCAAAGGCTCCGAGAAATACGCAATGCACATTGGTGGCCAAGAAGTCCCCTATCACGATCCCAGAAACTCCCCGCGCTTTGCCGTGGCCTACAAAATCGATGCCACTCCAGCTCGGCACACCCAACCTGGCGCTGATGGCCTTGGACAGGACCAAAAGGAAAGAAACAACTTCGGTCAGGCCTATAATGCGGCTGGCCTGTGTATGTGGCTGAACAAGGCGCTAGGTGCGACGGCAGTTTCAGAGTTTATGAGTGCAGTAACCGGCCATCCTTACGATGTTAGCACGCTGACTGAAGCTGGAGAGAGGATTGCCAACGTTCGCCAGGCCTTTAATATCAGGGAAGGACTAAACCCCCTTGAGCGCAAGGTGCCTGGCAGGGTGATTGGCATACCACCACAGACCGAGGGGCCACTCGCAGGAAAGACAGTCGACCTAGACGCACGGGTAAACGCATACCTCAAGGCAATGGACTGGGATCCTGAAACTGCCAAGCCCAGCAAGAAGAGGCTATACCAGCTAGGGTTAGAGGATGTAGCTAATGCCCTTTAAATTCTCTCTTCATCTTCTGACTTACATGGCAGTCGCGTATGTATCCGTACAGATATACCGGACGGCTCTTCCTGATACTTGGTTCCTGCGAAGTCGACTACTCCAGCAATGACCGGCATGCTACTCCGCCACTCTGCATCCCTCATCTTCTCCAAAATAAGCACACTCTCGCCCGCTTTCCTTGCTTCGATGGCTGCATAGAGGCCTGCTGTACCTGCCCCTATTATGATAATATCGGCCGTTCTGTCTCACTTCTTTTGCATAGTTGCTCCCTCATGTCTCATTTGCCTGAATGGTTGTGGAACTGCTAAGCATCTATGCGTCCATGGTGAAGCACCTCCTACCAAAAAGGCTTCATCTTATCCGAGTTCACCACCCCTCACCTAGGCTCTTTGCCTTCACGTATTGCTCCAAGAATGAAGTTGGTCCGTTCCTTTATATAGTCTTCTAATACATATGCATAACGTTTTCCCAGTAGCCACCGCCTGAAAGCCCACATATGTCCGAGGACGAATATGTTCTGTGCAATGCGCCGC
>CAYFSE010000048.1:0-6526 GCA_964345725.1 uncultured Dehalococcoidales bacterium | reverse complement strand
ACCATCCCAACGTCACTAAATCATATGCTCATCATGCAGTACACTATTTAATACCAAAAAGCCGTTTCGCATTGCCACAGAGAATCTGCTCTTTCTCTTCTTCCGATATGTTCAGGCTTCTGACGTATTCCACCCCGTTTAGCACCCAATCCAGCCTGACCGGGTAACTGCTCCCATAGAGGATGTGATCAGCGCCCAGCTCCTTCACTGCACACTCAAGCTGATATTTGCTCCAGGCCAGCGGGGTGGTGATATCAAAATACAGGTTGTTACCAAAGAAATTCCTGTATTTGGCGACTTCGGGGGTGAATCTTTCGATCTCTTCTCTTTCTCTGGATTTTCGTGGGAGGATTTGTTCCGTGAAGGCAAAAATACCCCCTCCCAACATGGTATGAATGACCTTCAAGTTGGGACATTCTGCGAAAAGGTCGCTGAAAAGCTCGCGGCTTACCGCTGTCAACTGGTCTATGCAACGTCCCATAGAACGGCGAAGGTTATTGTACTCGCAAAGAGCATGATACTCTACAGGCAACGGAGTATGATGAACTACCACTGGCACATTGAGTTCATTGAGTGTCTTGAAGTAGGGCCTGAAGAGAGGATCATCCAAATATAGATTCCCGTAATGGGCTGCTAGTTCGACCCCAACGAAACCCAGTTTATCCAGACATCTCTCCAATTTTTTGGAGGCAGCCCGTATCGCCCCAAGGAGGGATAGTGGCCAGAGCCAGGAATCTATCCGGATACTGATTCACAAGCCTAGCCATGCTATCATTAACCTGACGGCACATCTCCAGAGGCAGCCATTCCTGCCAGCAAGGCGTTCTCAATATTGCTTTATCCAGGCCGGCTTTTCCCATAATCTCCAAACGGGCTTTGACATCCACGACGTTCTGGCTGAAATTTAGATTTGCACAACCCTTAGATCTTTCAATCACGATCTGCTTCTTATCGGTCCCCGACACAGTGACCAGTTTGGCAAATTCCCCATGAGCGTGGGGCACTATCCGCAGGAATGATTGCAGAAGAGCCTCATCTTGGAAAAGATTCTCCGGAAGTGCATGCATATTAATATCAATAATCACATTCAGAACCTCCGATTATCAGTAACGTCGGCAATATGGAGGAACTTAGTATAAACCAATTAATGCAGGATGGCTGTAAGAAAAGAGAATAGCTTTAACTAAGAAGATAGATCGTACTCTTCGTTATGCCGCAACTATGGCTTCGCATTGACCCTGAAGGTTACTGAAGAAGTTCTAAGTACTGAACAGAGTAGCCCACCATCTCGTTAATTCCATTCACGTCACTCGGCCGAGCGGCTGAGCCTTATGACGAAGATGTGAGAAGGTCGCGTTGCGGTTTTGCCATCATAGTTGTAATATGTCCAAGGCATAGGATTTAGGGTGTTGTCAATCGGAGGATATCATGGCACAAGATTACGGAATTATTGATGTCTGGATGCAACACCCAACACCCAAGCATTTCAACCAGCCCATTTTTGATTCTCTTCGCAGATGGACAGGCCAGGAGAAACTGACCGAGGATATTCCGGTAGAGTTCACCATCGGTGCCATGGATGAAGCGCGTGTTCAGGTAGGTCTAATATGTGCCTGGTGGGGTCCTCAGGGGCCAACCATATCCAATGACGAGGTGGCAGCCATCGTCGAGAGATATCCGGACCGCTTTGTGGGCATTGCATCGGTTGACTTGTACCGGCCTATGGATGGTGTTCGAGAACTGAGGCGCTGCGTGCGACAGCTTGGCTTTAAGGGCTTGAGAATTGTCCAGTGGTACTGGAACCTGCCCCCGACTGACAGGCGCTACTATCCCTTATACGCAGAGTGTGTCGAGCTTGGGATTCCATTCTGCTGCCAAGTAGGCCATACCGGTCCTCTCTGTCCTTCTGAACCGGGACGACCTATCCCTTATATTGATGAGGTGGCCATCGAATTTCCTGAACTCAAAATCGTGGGGGGACACATTGGGTATCCCTGGACGGTGGAAATGATAGCGGTGGCAACGAAACACGAAAACGTCTACATAGATACCTCAGCTTATGTCGCCAAGAGATATCCGGCGGAATTGGTGAATTACATGAAGAAGAACGGCAAGAACAAGGTCATGTTCGGCACTAATTACCCTATGGTCACAGCGGCCAGGTGCTTAAAAGACCTTGATACTCTTGAACTCACCGACGATGTGAAGAGGCTGTTTCTTTGTGACAATGCCGAACGAGTGTTTGACCTTCAATGAGGAACTAGTGTACCTAGCCAGCCTGTTCACTATTTCATGAACTGCGACCAACCGCTGCTCTTCAATTGAAGGATAGCGGCTACCATAATCACAGTTGTCCACTTAGCGGGTCAATACTTTGAAGGGCCTATCTCTTCCATTAGCTCGGATTCCAGTGAGAGTGCCCGCTTATCTTCACTTCATTGTCTGTCGCCATCAGCCGCAATCATGTAGGAACTGACCAAGGATGAATCTACATCATCTCCGATAACCAGAAAACTCCGTACTTCGAGTGACTTGTCTCAATATCCCGCTGCGAATCTGACAAGAGAGGATTGTCAATCACCGCATAGATTGGACGGTGTGATTCTACGAGCGGTCGAGTGGGAACATTGAAGGTGACACCGAAGTCTCTTGGTCAGTCCACCGGTGTCCAATTCTGCCTCTAAGAATCCGGCCCAGTGGTCTTCATTCGCACGCGCTATTGACAAACTGAAGGGCAGGATTTATATTGTAAGTAATTGAATATGGAAACAGGCTGAGAACAGGACTAGTACAGCCTAAGGCGGAGTTCAGAGAGTCGGGGAAGGTGTGAGCCGATACTTGCGCGAGGCCGGAATGGACCTGGGAGCCGCAAACCGAAAGGCTAACACTCAGTAGGCTTTGCCGCAGGAGCAGCGTTATCACAGCTCGGGGTATTGCCAAAGCAGGCTGTACCCAGAAAGAGATGGCCGCGAAGGCCAAGAAAAGGGTGGCACCGCGAAGGTTAAACCTCTCGCCCCTGGGCGAGAGGTTTCTTATTGTGAGGTAGCATGTATTATCCAACACTGGAAGAAGTTCGCCGACTGAAGAAGGCAGGCAATTTGGTACCGGTTTGCCGTGACATTCAAGCTGACCTGGAGACGCCAGTATCAGCTTACCTCAAGATAGCCCGCGGCAATTACTCCTTCCTGCTGGAAAGTGTTGAGGGCGGTGAGCGAATGGCCCGTTACAGCTTCATTGGCACCGAGCCTCTTTTTGTTTTGAGGACAGGGAATGAGAAACCAGTTGACCCATTGCATCTAGTGGAAAAGGAATTAGCTCGACTTCATCCTGTGTCTATTAGCGGACTCCCCAGATTTCACGGCGGCATGGTTGGCTATTTGAGCTATGAGGCTGCGCGCCACTTTGAGAGACTGCCCTGCCCTGTGCAGGATCCCCAGGGACTCCCAGAGTCTGTCTTGATCCTGGCAGACACCTTGCTTGTCTTCGATCATGTTACGCACAAAATCAAGGTTGTCTCTCATGCCTATCTGGATGGTGATGTGGACACAGCGTACCAAGAGGCAACTCGCAAGATTGACGACCTCGTGAACAGGTTGGAGCAGCCGATGCATTCGGCAGCCCCTAAGAATGCACCAGCCGATAAGCCTGAAGTGTCATCAAATTTCTCTCGGCTGGAGTTCGAGACCATAGTATCTAAAGCCAAGGAGTATATCTACGCCGGTGACGTGATTCAGACTGTCTTATCGCAGCGGTTGGCAAGACGCACCAATGCCAATCCCTTCGCCATATACCGGGCGTTACGCTCTATTAACCCTTCTCCCTACATGTACTACCTCCACTTAGGTGATTTCTATATCGCCGGAGCCTCGCCCGAGCTTCTGGTGCGAGTTGAGGATAGCACGGTATCGACCCGTCCTATCGCCGGCACTCGCCGTCGGGGCAAGGATGCCAACGAAGACCTGACCCTGGAAGAGGAACTCAAGAACGACGAGAAGGAGCGTGCGGAGCACATCATGCTCGTTGACCTTGGGCGCAATGACATAGGCAGAGTTAGCGAACCAAGCACAGTAGAGGTAACTCAGCTTATGGATGTGGAACGCTACTCACATGTTATGCATCTGGTATCACATGTTCAGGGTAGGCTCAGGGCCGGACTCTCCCAGTTTGATGCTCTCCGCTCCTGCTTTCCCGCCGGTACCGTTTCCGGCGCTCCCAAAATTCGGGCTATGGAGATAATTGCCGAATTGGAAAGAGAGCAAAGAGGCCCGTACGCCGGCGCAGTGGGCTACTTCGATTTCTCGGGCAATCTGGATACCGCTATTGCTATCCGAACCATTGTTATCAAGAATAACATCGCCTATATCCAGGCAGGCGCCGGCATCGTCGCCGATAGCGTACCTGAGCGGGAATACCAGGAAAGCTTGAACAAAGCTCAGGCATTGCTATCCGCCATTGACCAGGCAGAGACTAGCCAGTATGCGTTTACCCATTCGGGGCTGCCCTGAAGGGACCGTGACCAAGGCACGAGAAGAGTTGCTGAACGATTTATGAAGCGAGGAACACAGTGGTGATTAAAGACGCCATTGAAACTGTAGTCAACGGTCGCCCGCTGACCTTCGAGCAAGCGGCATCTGTAATGGATGAGATAATGATCGGGGAAGCCACGCCAGCTCAAGTTGCTGCTATTGCCACTGCCCTGCGCATCAAAGGAGAGACGGTGGACGAGATTGCGGGCTTAGCCAGCGTTATGCAGGCCAAGGCAACGCCGGTTCGGGTCACTTCACCTGTTGTTGACACCTGCGGGACAGGGGGTGATGGCTCCTCGACCTTCAATATCTCTACAACCGCGGCTTTCATTGTGGCTGGCGCCGGACTCAAAGTGGCCAAGCATGGTAACCGGGCAATATCCAGCCGCTGCGGCAGCGCCGATGTACTTGAGGCACTGGGGGTGAACATTGACCTCGGGGCTGAGGCTGTCGCCCAATGTCTAGACACAGTAGGCATCGGTTTCATGTTTGCTCCCAACTTTCACCCGGCAATGAAATACGCCGCCGCTCCCCGATGCGAAATCGGAATTCGTACTGTGTTTAATATTCTGGGCCCCCTCATTAATCCCGCCAGAGCCAAGTTTCAGGTCATTGGCGTTCCCTCTAAGCAACTGGGAGAGAAGATTGCTTCCGTTCTCCATCGTCTGGGCACGGAGCATTCTCTGGTGGTACACGGCATAGATGGCACGGATGAAATTTCGATCGGTGGGAAGTCTCTGGTATGGGATATCAATCGGCATAGAGTATCGCCACCTTACGAAGTTGTCCCCGAGGACTTGGGGTTCATGAAGGGCAGTGTGGCCCAGATTAGGGGAGGAACAGCCAGGCAAAATGCCAGGATACTGCGCGGCATATTAAGCGGAGAAGTAGGAGTCAGGCGGAATGTAGTTATCATGAATGCAGCTGCCGCATTGGTGGCAGGCAACCAGGCATCAGACCTCAAGGAAGGTGCCTGCATCGCCGAAAACACGATCGACAGCGGAACAGCTCTGGATAAACTCGACGAGCTAATAGAGCTCAGCCAGAGGTTGAGCAAGGAGCAAGTGGTAGCCGGGAGTCAGTAGTCACTATTTGGCTGGAAGAACGCAATGCTGGACAAAATCATCGCCCAAAAAAGGGAAGAGGTTAAGCAAAGAAAAAAGGTAGCGCCCATGGCCTATTTGCAGGAGCGCATCGCTCGCCGGAAGCCAGCGCTGGACTTCGCCCTGGCCCTTACGGGCGACCGAATCCGGCTGATTGCCGAGGTGAAGCAGGCTTCCCCATCACGGGGGGTGCTAAACCCTAACTTCAACCCCACTGAATTGGCTCGGGCTTATGCGGAAGGCGGTGCTGCTGCCATTTCAGTGCTCACTGAGCAAAACTATTTTATGGGCAGAATTGAGCACGTGGAGGCAATCAAAGAAGTGGTTGCGCTTCCACTGCTGAGGAAGGATTTCATCTTCGACCCTTACCAAGTATATGAGTCCCGTGCTTATGGTGCCGATGCTTTATTGCTGATCACAGCCATTCTGAGCCAGGGTCAGCTTAAGGACCTGGGCTCACTGAGTCACAGTCTTGGTTTGAAGTGCCTGGTTGAAGTGCACAATGGAGACGAGGTGGAAAGAGCACTTCTCAGCGAAGCAGAAATCATTGGGATTAATAATCGAGATCTCAATACTTTTGCCGTTGATATCGATACTACCCGCCGCTTACGACGGCTTATCCCCAAAGAGAAAGTCGTAGTTAGCGAGAGCGGCATCAAAAGCCAGAACGACATGGAAAAGCTCGCGAGATGGGGTGTTCATGCTGTACTTGTCGGGGAGGCTCTGGTTACTGCTGACAATATCCGGGCCAAGATGAGGGAATTGCTGACATGACTCGTATTAAGATTTGCGGGATCAGAGATAAGACCGATGCTTTGGCAACGGTCCAAGCCGGCGCTGATTTCATCTGGTTAGTGTTCGCCACCAGTCGGCGACAGGTCTCTCCCCAAGAAGCAT
>CAYFSE010000047.1:0-23979 GCA_964345725.1 uncultured Dehalococcoidales bacterium | reverse complement strand
AGGACATTCACCTCTTTGTGCGCAGGGACCCCGATATTCCTCTCGTCTATAAAAAGGAAGTGCGAGAATACCTACAGAGAATCGGTTGGCAGCCCAGGGAACCCGTGGGACTCCCCACTCTTATCGGTACTTATCCCAGCAAAGTGCCTGTGGATGCAGTGATACACTAAAAGGAGGGGAAAATGAGCGTAATACCATATCATAGGGTCAATGTATTAACCGGGATAAGGTCGGCAAGGCTGATTGAGGATGCCCAAGAATATGCTGACTTGATAAAGAAAGCAAAAAGGCCACTGCTCGTCCTTGGCCCTCTTCTGCTGAAATCGTCGCTGGACGGCAAGCTACTCCTAGAATACGCTCTGGAGATTGCTAAGGCGGCTAACGTTCCTACGTGCGCCACGGCTCACGTTAGAGCGAAGATGGCAGAGTTGGGGGTAGAGCCGGATAGCTTCTATGATGTTGTGGAGGTAATCAACGCCCTCAAGGATGCAAGTTGGCGGGGCGTCAAGAATGAAGGCAACCATGATTTGGTGCTCTTCTTCGGCATAAGGAGTGATCTTGGAGAACAGGGTCTGTCCGTACTAAAGCATTTTGCCCCTCATCTGAAAACCATGACACTGTGCAAATATTACTTCCCCCATGCAAACTACTCTCTCCCTAATTTCAGAAAAGATGAGCAGTGGAAAGCATTCCTGGAAAGCTTGGTAGATAATCTGAAGAAAGGAGCGTAAGAAATGGCAAACGGATTTCATGTTGATATAGGACCCCAATACGAAGGTGAGGTAGTAAGGAAAGAAGACCTGTACATCGAATTCGGCGGGCCAAAGGCAGCACACAAGTTCGAATTGGCCACAGTCAAGAGTCCGGATGAAATAGAGAACGAAAAGGTGGGGATTATCGGGCCAGACATAGGTGATTTACAGCCCTACGACGAAGAGAAAGGCGGTGGCAGCTATCCGATTGGCATCTTGGTAGATGTCGCGGGAAGTGAACTGGACAAGGATGCCGAAGCGGTCATCGAGAGAAGGATTCATATGTTCACTAACATGATTGAGGGGTGGTATCACATGAATCAGCGGCAAGACGTGTGGATGAGACTGAGCAAGGCTGCCTACAAAAAGGGCTTCACCTCGCTGCGGGAACTGGGCGAAATTTATATCCTGCTTTATACATCCGAGATGCCAATCATCGAAAAGATCCAGGTTACTATTATTACCGACGAAAGTAAGGTCAAAGAGCTTCATCCCCATTCCTTGGAGGTCTATGCCGCCAGAGATGAACGGGCAAGAAAACTGAATGACGAGGATGTGGATACCTTCTACGGGTGTGTTCTATGTCAGAGCTTCGCCCCCACTCATTGTTCGATCATAACACCCAATAGAATCGCCAATTGCGGAGCGATAAACTGGTTTGATGGGAGGGCTGCCGCCAAGATTGACCCTGAAGGACCGATATTTGCCATACCAAAAGGCGAGCTGATTGACTCGATAAAAGGCGAATACTCAGGCGTAAATGCAGTCGAAGCTGAAAAATCGCTGGGAAATTACGATAGGGTTTATCTCTATAGTGCATTTGAACATCCTCACACATCTTGTGGCTGTTTCGAAGCAATTGTCTATTACATTCCTGAAGCAGACGCCTTTGGAGTGGTGCACAGAGAGTACAAGGGCGAGACTGTCATTGGGGAAACATTTTCGCACATGGCTGGTGAGACCTCTGGAGGTAAACAAATAGAAGGAAGGTTAGGGACTGGCCTGCAGCAACTTAGGTCTCCTAAATTCATCCAGGCAGACGGTGGCCTAGCCCGTATAGTCTGGATGCCCAAGGAATTGAAGGAGAGGTTTAGGGACGCCCTAGAAGGGAAAGGACTCTACGACAAGATAGCCTCGGAAGAGGATGTCAAGAACGTTGATGAACTCGCAGCGTTCTTGGACAAAGTAGGGCATCCCTGGATAAAAGGGGAGGTACAGCTTCCAACATAGATATTGAGAGTAGTGAGTAGATAGTAGTCAGTACCGAGCTAACTGAAAACTGGTAGCTACACAAGGAGGTTTGGTATGCCAATTGCAGGCTCTGAGATTGTAAAGATGCTTCCCGGAAGGAAACCATGTAAGGACTGTGGCTTTCCTACTTGTTTTGCCTTCGCTATGAAACTGGCGTCGGGTGGAGCTACTGTCGACAAATGCCCCTACCTGTCCGAGGAAGTGAAAGCCAAGCTGTTGGACCTTCTGGCACCGCCGATAAAGCTTGTCACTGTGGGCTCAGGAGAGAACGCCATCAAAATCGGGAATGAGGAAGTCGTATACCGGCACGAGAAGACATTTGTACATGCACCAGGGATTGCCCTCCTTATCTCAGACAAGGATGATGATGCCAAGGTCGAGGAGAAAACTAAGAAGATAAAGGAATTGCAGTTTCCCTGGGTCGGCGTAAACCTGAAAGCAGATCTTCTGGCACTGCATTTTGCATCGGGTGACAAAAACAAGTTTCTGATTGTGGTGAAGAAAGTCCATGATTCAGCGGATGTGGGCATGATCTTGATCTCAGAAGACCTGGACGCGCTATTTGCGGCACGAGACATCTGCGCGGACGGGCATCCTCTAATTTACCCAATAACCAAGGAGAACATCGATGAGGCCATTCCGAAGATCAAGGAGAATCCTACTCCTGTCGGCCTTCATGCGAATAGCGTTGAAGAACTTATCCCCTTGACTAGCAAACTGAAAGAAGCTGGTATTGAGGAACTAGTTTTGGATCCGGGTTCCAAGAATTTGCCGGAGGCGATAAGAGACCAAACGTTCGTCAGAAGGGCAGCGTTAAAGCAAGGTTTCAGGCCTTTGGGCTATCCCACTATTGCCTTTCCTGCCTTCGTGGCCAAAGACGGGCTGAAGGAAGCACTGGTGGGCTCGGCATTCATAAACAAGTGGGCGAGCATTATTGTGTTCTCTGATTTTGACCAGTATTCCCTGCTTCCTCTGCTGGTTCAGAGACTCAACATCTATACTGATCCTCGTTTTCCCATGGCAGTAGAGGAGAAGTATTATGAAGTTGGAGAACCTGACGAATCCTCTCCGGTTCTTGTTACTTCAAACTGGGCCTTGACCTACTTCCTTGTCTCATCGGCTGTTGAGGCTACAAAGGTTCCCGCCTACATTTGTGTTAAGGATGCAGAAGGACTCGGTGTCCTGACTGCTTGGGCGGCAGGTAAGTTTAGCGGCGACTCCGTGGGAACATTCATCAAGAAGTGTGGCATTGAGAATAAGGTGAAACACAGGAAGTTAGTTATCCCGGGGAAAGTGGCCAGAATCAAGGGTGAACTTGAAGATGCCTTGAACCTTCAATGGGAGGTAATAATCGGTCCGCGCGAAACGACCGGAATAGGGGCTTTCCTGCCCGGACTTGCCAAGCAGCTTAAAGGCTAGTCCTGACTTTGGCGAACGAATGATTAGAGAGGAACAGGCTAGCAAAGCCGTAGTTGAGATTCTGGGACATCATAAGAAGGATAGGAAGTACTTAATTCCACTTCTGCAGGAGGTCCAGGCGAGACTGGGGTATCTTCCCAGGAAGACGCTGCAAGAAATTGCTGACTTCTTGAAGATGCCAGGTGTTGAGGTTTGGGGGGTTGCCACCTTCTATAACCAGTTTCGGTTTGTTCCGTTAGGAAGATACCATACCACGGTTTGCATGGGAACTGCCTGTCACTTAGCAGGTGGCAGGCTTATTTTGGATGCCTTGGAACGTGAGTTAGATATCAAGGTGGGCGAGACTACCGAAGACGGCAATTTCAGCTTGGAAAGGGTCGCATGTCTCGGGTGCTGCATGCTGGCTCCCGTCATTGTGATAAAAGATAAGATTCATCCTCGGATGACACCTTTCAAGGTGGAAGAAGCTTTAATACCCTATAAGCAAGAGGTTCAGTCAGACAGGAGTTGAGGAGAACTCCTGGCTTTTCTCTGTCTCTATCTTGTGGTTGACGTGACTTTCGACGAAATCAATAGTAGGGCGCAATCGGAATGGCAAGCTCTGCAGAAGAGTAGCTACATTCTTGTTGGCACAGCTACTTGCGGGCGGGCAGCTGGCGCCATGGATGTAATTGATGCCTTCAGTAAGGAACTAACTAGGCAGAGTCTGAAAGTCCCGATTATACAGGTTGGTTGCATGGGGCTTTGTTATGCCGAGCCTTTGGTCACTATATCGAAGCCCGACTCCCTTCGAATCGTATATCCTAATGTGATTCAGGAGATTGTTCCCCGCCTCGTGGAAGGTTATGTTATTGGTGATGATCCCTGTCTGGAGCTTGCTCTGGGTACTCTTGAAGGAGGTGGTAGAGAAACAATCTACATTCCCGAGCTTGCCAGGTTCGAGAACGAGGTTCGTCTTGTACTACGCGCCTGCGGCTACAACAACCCAGAAAACATAAATCACTACATCGCCGGTGGTGGTTATACAGGGTTGGAGATTGCTGTAAAGATATCGCCCGAGAAGATAATCGAGGAGTTGAAGAAATCTGGTCTAAGGGGTCGGGGAGGGGCCGGATTTCCCGCACATCTGAAATGGGAGCAATGCCGGAAGGCCAGGAGTGCTTCAAAATATGTTATATGTAATGCTGATGAAGGTGATCCCGGTGCTTTTATGGATCGAGTGGTTTTGGAGAGTGACCCGCATCAAGTTATTGAAGGTATGATTATTGCAGGCTATACGATAGGGGCACAGCAAGGCTATATATATGTCCGTGCTGAGTATCCTTTAGCTATTCAACGTATCAGGGTCGCCTTGGAGCAAGCAAAGGAACTGGGTTTTTTGGGGGGCCACATCTTGGGTAGTGATTTCGAATTTGAGATCGAGATAGCAGCCGGCGCTGGGGCTTTCGTTTCCGGAGAAGCAACGGCATTGGTTGCAGCTATGGAAGGAAGAAGAAGTGAACCCAGACCAAAACCTCCTCACCTTGCAGAAGCTGGATTATGGGAGAAACCTACCCTAGTGAACAACGTGAAGACATTTGCTTGTGTTCCCTTGATAATTGAACGAGGGGGAAATTGGTTTGCCTCCATCGGCACAGAGGGAAGCAAGGGCACGGCAATGTTTGCCCTAGCTGGCAAGGTGGTCAATTCAGGATTGGCTGAAGTGCCTATGGGAACAACGCTTCGCAAGCTTGTCTATGATATCGGTGGAGGAATTGTGGGAGACAAACAATTTAAAGCGGTACAGATAGGAGGACCTTCGGGCGGCTGCCTTCCTGATGCTTTGCTGGACACCCATATTGATTATGATTCCCTTCGAGAGGCTGGTTCGATGATGGGTTCAGGCGGAATGATTGTAATGAATGAAGACAATTGCATGGTCGATGCTGCCAGGTTCTTTCTTGATTTCTCAACCAAGGAATCTTGTGGCAAGTGCACCATGTGTCGCCTCGGGACTCTGCAAATGTTGCGTATGATGGAGGACATCACGGCTGGTCGAGGCAGGATAGAAGATATAGACGGCCTTGTGGCATTGGCTGAGGATGTCAAGATGGGTTCCCTTTGCGGCTTGGGAAAGACAGCTCCTAATCCTGTCCTGACAACCTTGCGATATTTTCGGGATGAGTACAAGGCTCACATTCTGGAGAAGCGCTGCCCGGCTAGAGTATGTCCCGAACTCACCGTGTATTATATCGTTCCTGACAAGTGCGATAGAGCCTGTGAGCACTGCATCTTGACGTGTCCCACGGAAGCAATAAAGGGAGAAAAAGGGGAAGTTAAAATCATAGACCAGGAGAAGTGTTCTAAGTGCGGCACTTGCCTGCAGGTATGCCCTCCAGAGTATAGTGCAGTTGCGAAACTGTCACCCGTCACCTTGCTGCCATCCTCGAATTCGTCCGCCAAGGAAGTAAAGAAATGACCAAAACGATTGCTATCGCAGGAAAAGGTGGGACAGGCAAGACTAGTGTGGCTGCCTTACTAATCAAGCTCCTTTCTAGAAAGGGGCTAGTCCTGGCTGTCGATGCTGACCCCAGTACCAATCTTAGCCAGGCGCTGGGGCTGCCGTTGGATGACAACAGAACTGTAGGTAGAATACGGGAAAAGATGGCTGAAGATGTCTCCAAGGATCGTCTAAGTCCTGACGTCGGCAAGCCAGAATATCTGTATAGCAAAGTAGTGGAATCCCTTATCGAGTCCAAAGGTTTTGACCTTCTGTCCATGGGGCGTCCGGAGGGGCCTGGATGTTACTGCGCTTCTAATGAGTTCCTGCGTGCCTGCTTAGATAAACTGGTGAAAGACTACAAATATGACTACATTGTCATGGACTGTGAGGCAGGCATGGAACACATCAGCCGGCAGACGACCAGAGACGTGGATGTTTTGCTGATCATGTCGGACCCAACAATGAAGGGCGTCACTACAGCGACTCGAATGAAGAAGCTCATTGGGGAGATGAGATCGAGTGTGAGCAAAGTTGGATTTGTGCTCAATCGTGTGAGAGGAGAATTATCTTTGGAGATAAGAAAGGCCATCGATGAATCGGGCCTTCAAATCATTGCCAGTATTCCAGAGGATCCCGACATGGCTGGTCTGGAAATGAAAGGCAGGCCTGTAACTGAGCTACCCGAAGGGTCCCCACTTCAAACAAAAGTCAAGGAGATAGCTGAAAACCTGGGTTTATGATTGAGAGGATCTCCTCCCAATGAAGCTTATGAGAAAATAACTTGAAAGGCAGGTAAGGATTGATGGCCACAAAAGAATACCCGGCGATATGGTTACAGGCCGCCGGATGTACTGGCTGCTCAGTGTCTCTTCTCAACGTGATAAACCCTTCCATCAAGAACCTGTTAGTTGATGAAGTAATCTCGGGCAGTCATATAAACCTAAGGTTTCATGCCACTGTGATGGCAGGGGCGGGATCGCCTGCCCTAGAAGTTATGGTGGATACGGCACGTATGAAAAAGGGTGGCTACATTCTGGTTGTCGAGGGCGCTATACCTACGGCGAGGGGTGGGATTCATGGGGTGATTGGCGAAAAAGACGGTAAGCCAATGACTATGGAATCCTGGGTGGAGACATTGGCTAAGGATGCCCTGGCGGTGATTGCCCTCGGTAGTTGCGCTGCTTTCGGGGGAATTCCCGCTGCACGCCCGAACCCAACTCAGTGTCGCAGCGTCAGTGAGGTTCTTCAAGCCAAGGGCATTAAGACTCCGTTGGTGAACATCCCCGGTTGTGCACCGCATCCTGACTGGTTTGTGGGCACAGTTGCCGGCATCCTGCTTTCGGGTCTGCCCAAGCCTGAGGATTTGGATGAACTTGGACGTCCCAAGGCTTTCTATGGACAAACAATCCACGAAAACTGTCCTCGGCGTGCCTATTATGATGAGAACAAGTTTGCTAAAAAGTTCGGCGACCCCGGGTGCAGGTATGAATTAGGATGTAGGGGACCCATAACCCATGCCGATTGTCCCTTGAGGTTGTGGAACAACAAAGTAAATTGGTGCATAGGTTGCGGTGCCACTTGTATTGGCTGCACTGAGCCCGGGTTTTTTGACATAGCCCCGCTCTATGAGAAAACTAGCGAAGCTGCTTTGCCAGAGGAGGTTTGAATTAATGGGCAAAATCGTTATTGATCCAGTTACTCGTATTGAGGGACACCTTAAGATTGAGGCTGTAGTTGAGGGCGGCAAGGTAAAGGAGGCCAGGAGCTCGGGGATGCTGTTTCGCGGCCTGGAGCTTATTATGAGGGGTAGAGATCCCCGTGATGCTCAGCGCATAACTCAGCGTATTTGTGGGGTGTGTCCGACAAGTCATTCTACGGCCGCGACTTTGAACTTGGACAGCGCCTTTGGTATCGCCGACAAGATCCCCGACAATGGCAGAATTGTCCGGAATCTGATTCTGGGGGCAGCCCATATCGCAGACCACATCCTTCATTTTTATCACCTGGCGGCTCTTGATTATGTGGATGTGGCCAGATTGGCAAAGTATGAAGGGAATGATCCAGCCTTGAATTCCATAAAGAGCTTCATTGCTCGAGGAGAACTGGGGCCTTTTGTACCTCGGTACGAAGGCGACTATCGCCTGCCTGACAAGGTCAACGAACAAGGGGTTGCCCACTACGTCGCCGCTTTTGATATGCGGCGCAAAGGCCAGGAGATGCTGGCCATATTCGGTGGCAAGATGCCTCACAACATGGGCATAATGCCTGGTGGCGTTGCTTCTGTGCCCACCGTTGACGATATGACGTCCTTCCTCTGGAGGTTGAAGGAGCTGAAGGAGTTCATCGATAATGTCTATCTTCCCGATGTACTGGCGGTAGCTGGAGTCTACTCAGATTATTTTGAGATTGGCCGCGGCTGTGGTAATTTGCTGGCTTATGGCTCGTATGAGCTGGATGGAAAGGAAGCCGACCTTACCAAGAGGAAGCGATTCTTCAGGCCCGGCGTCACCTCTACCGATCTCAAGTTCGGCGGGTTCGATCCGGCCAAGATTACTGAGGAAGTGAAGCATTCCTGGTATTCTGATTCCATCAGTGGCAGGCATCCATCGCAAGGAGACGTTGTTCCCGATGAAGGAAAGAAGAGCGCTTATTCTTGGCTGAAATCCCCTCGCTATGGTGGAAAAGTCTTTGAGGTGGGGCCGCTTGCTCGAATATTGATTAACTACGTTGGGGGCAATCCGGAAGTTAAGGGCCTGGTTGACTCCACCTTATCGCAGGCAAACCTGAAGCCGGAAGCTATGTTTTCTGTCATGGGACGCAATCTGGCTCGAGCTCTGGAGACTAAGCTTATAGCCGATGCCATGCCTGATTGGATTTTGCAGCTTAAGCCTGGTGAGCCAGCCTACATCAGCTATGAACTCCCGGAGGAGTCAACTGGAATGGGGTTGATGGGGGGGGCAAGGGGCGCTCTGGGACATTGGATAGAGATAAAGGAGCGTAAGATTGCCAATTACCAGGTAATTACCCCTTCTACCTGGAACATCTCTCCCAGGGATGACAAGAACCAGCCTGGACCCCTGGAACAGGCTATCACTGAAACCAAGATAAGGGATGAGACTAATCCCTTTGAGATAGTGCGCATTGTGAGGTCCTTCGACCCTTGCCTCGCGTGCTCTATACATTTGCTGAGTCCCAAAGGGCATGACTTGGGAAAATTCAAGGTTTGTTAGCAGAACTTTAGAGGAGAGTTTAGGAATGGGGAAATCTGTTGTAGGAATAGGGAATGTCTTGTTGAGAGACGAAGGAGTTGGTTGTCATGTGGCGCATGCTTTGGAAAGGATTTCTTTGCGCGATGTACAAATAGTGGATGCAGGGACATCCTTTGATGTGCTGCAGCTTCACACGGGCGCTGACAAACTAGTCGTAGTGGATGCTGTCAGGGGCGGAGGGATGCCTGGACAAATCTACCGTTTTGAGCTTGATGATCTTAGTTTGGAACAGAAGCCACTCATGTCGCTTCACGACATGAGCTTGGTGGATAACCTAAGGCTGATGCAGCTCTGGCGCAACATAGATGAGGCTGTCATTATTGGTGTGGAACCTAAGGACATCGACTGGGGGCTGGAATTATCGCCAGAGCTTCAAGAGAAGATGCCTCGAATAATAGAGGTTGTTTTGGCCGAGCTTAACAATACGAGTCCTAAAGGAGAAATGAAATGTTGATTTCAGAGCAGAAAACACTTGAAGAGATCCTGAGCTATCTTGATCTGGACAAGAGCGTATTCCTCATTGGCTGTAAAGGCTGTGCTGAGGGCTGGGGCAGTGGTGGAGAAAAGCAGGTAGGAGAGATGAACAACACTTTGCGTGAGAAGGGTAAGACGGTCACCGGCTCTGTGGTTGTCGACATGCTGTGTGATAGCGCATTAACCAGATTGAAGCTCAGGACTCATAAAGAGGAAATTGCGGCTGCCGATTCTGTGCTGGTTCTGACTGATGGCGCTGGAGTACAGACTGTAGCGGAATTAGTGGGTAAGACAGTACATCCTGGGTGCAACACGCTGTCCTCAGGTGGTGCTCATGCCGAGTGGAAAGAAGCGGAGCGCTGTCTTGAGTGCGGGGATTGTATATTGGAGTTCACGGGTGGCCTCTGTCCTATTGCCCGATGTTCCAAGCATCTGCTCAACGGTCCCTGTGGTGGCTCGCAAGGAGGCAAATGTGAAGTCGATCCAGACATACCTTGCGTCTGGCAACAGATCGTCGACCGTCTTGCTAAACTAGGACAACTCGATAAACTGGAAAGGCTTGTGGCGGCGAAGAATTGGAGTGTGAGCCTTGTATCAGGGCCGCCGGTAAAGAGGCATACGTAGATGTGACTACGAGCGAAACAACTGGAGGCATAATGAAAACGAAAAGCAACTTGGAACGGGTGTTAGAATCCAAAATCTTTGCCGTCACGGGTGAGTTGGGACCACCACAAAGCGCTGACCCTGAGGTCATTCGAAGGAAGGCTAAAATACTCAAAGGTCACGTGGATGCCTGTAATGTGACTGATGGTCAGACTGCAGTGGTGCGCATGGCGTCTTGGGCAGCCTGTCTTATAGCTAAGGAAGAGGGTCTAGACCCTATCGTTCAGATGACCTGTCGCGATCGGAATCGCATTGCCCTTCAGATGGATGTGTTAGGTATTGCAGCACTGGGGATAAATAATATGTTGTGTCTCACCGGAGACCATCAAAAATTTGGCAATCACCCTGACGCCAAAGGTGTTTATGACCTTGATTCTATTCAGCTGGTTAAGATGGTGAAAGATATGCGGGACGAAAAGAAGTTCCAGTGTGGCGAAGTGATGACAGTTGAGCCCCATCTCTTCATTGGAGCTGCTGAAAATCCTTTTGCCGATCCTTTCGAGTTCAGGGCGGCACGTCTTGGCAAGAAAGTGACAGCAGGGGCAGATTTTATCCAGACCCAGATAGTCTACAACGTGGACAAGTTTGCTGAATGGATGAAAATGCTGCGGGACAAAGGGTTGCATGAGAGGGTGAAGATACTAGCGGGCGTTGCTCCCATTAAGTCGGTGGGTGCCGCAAGGTATATGAAGACGAGGGTTCCCGGGATGGATGTGCCCGACGATGTTGTCGCCCGGCTTCAAGGGGTGCCCAAGGAGCAAGTATCCAACGAAGGCATCAAGCTTTGCGTTGATATTATCAGTCAATTACGTGAGATCGAAGGCGTAGCAGGTATCCATCTCATAGCTATAGAATGGGAGGAGGCGGTGCCTGAGATGGTAGAAGCAGCTGGTCTTTTGCCTCGCCCCAAGTTGGTGACATAACGAAAACGATCTGAAATCAAGGCCAGGCGAAAAGAGTCTGATCTCTAGCTGTTACAACCAAACTTATGAGGAGCGCAGGGTTCGCTGGGGAAAGGGAAAGATAGGCCTGCCAAACGTAGTGCATTCTCTGGACCTCTCAGAGGGGCGATCTGTTAGCGGAGAGACTTGAGGCAAAAGCTTCCGAAGTCAAAGCTGTCAGCGTCTGTGCTATAATTAACGTGGACTTGGGTTTACCGAAGGCTGGTTGCTACGGAGTGTACGATTCAGACCAACTAGCTAGGGAGGTCAGGAAATGTACAAGAAGATTCTGGTTCCATTAGATGGGTCGCAACTGGCGGAGTGTGTACTCCCTCACGTAGAGTCTGTTGCCAAGGCGTGCGAAGTGCAAGAAGTTATTCTTCTCCGGGTGACCGAGCCTTTTCACCAGCTCTGCGACGTTGAAGGCTGTGTCAGCCAGGAAACTATAAATAGCATTGATGCAGATAGCAAAGCGGCTGCAGAGAAGTATCTGCGCCAGCTGACCGAACGGAGTCGACATGATGGGGTCTCCATCAAGTCAGAAGTAATGACCGGCACACCAGGGGAAAGCATCGTTGACCATGCTAGCAAAAACTCAATAGATCTTATCGCGATCGCCACACACGGGCGCTCTGGCATAAGTCGCTGCGCATGGGGCAGTCTAGCTGACCGGATTTTGCGTTCCGCCTGTGTGCCAGTTCTGATAGTAAGAGCGCCAGGTTGTGTGCCTGGCATGTAGTTAAGGAAAGGAGGGCAAGATGTACAAGAAGATTTTGGTTCCATTGGATGGCTCCAAGTTGGCCGAGTGCGCACTTCCTCATGTCAAAGAGTTGGCTAAGGGCTGCGGCGCAACGGAGATCATGTTGGTCAGTGTCACTGAGCGCGTTCAAGGCTACAGAGCAGTTGAGGGCTCAACCGGGCCAGTCGTTAGCTCAGGAGGCGGCTGGGCGGGCTCCATTCAGCCACCAGTTCAACGACTTGTACCGGAAGCATTCGGCAAGAAAGAGAAGCAGGCACAGAGGTATCTTGACAGAATAGCTAAAACCTTGGCAGGCAAGGGAATCAAGGTAAATACAGACGTACTTCTTTGGAAACCTGCCGAGGCAATAGTAGGCTACGCGAAACAGTATGGGTGTGACCTGATTGTCATGGCAAGCCATGGTCGCTCCGGTCCAAGCCGGTGGGCTCATGGCAGTGTTGCCGACAAAGTGCTTAGAAGTAGTTGCATTCCCGTATTGATGATCAGAGCCCCCGGGTGTATAGCGGGTATTTAGGCCGTTACAGTGGAAATTCGCCGTTCTTCTTCCAATAGTCCTTGGGAACGCGGTTTTCACCTTTCTTACAGATTTGCTTGTGAGAAACTAGCCACAATTAGCGATATACGAGAGCAATGTCAGAGAAGCGGTGCGCGGTACGTCGGGCCAAATGAGATAGGCATTGACTATCTGAATCAGCCATATCGCATCATGATTCCCAACTGCAGAGTCTCGCTCGAAGATAGGGGCACAGAGGCTTCGTTGAGAGATAGGATCCTGATACTTCACTACTTCACTGGCGCAAGGGGCACCGCGGCTACCGCAAAGTTGATTGCCTTCAAACAGCTATCAGGAGGTGTCAGCTATTTCCCGGCGTTTTCCCGGAGAGCGATGGGGCCTCTAGTAAGGAGCTTTGGCAGGAATCCCGAGCTGTTGGAAAAGGCGGCGGCAAAACTGGGAGGCCGTGAAGCAGGCTACGGAGATGCATCGGTGACCGTCAATGCTTTCAACCGTGTACCCGTAACCTTGGTGTTGTGGAGAGGAGATGAAGATGTTGCAGCCAACGGGAATATATTGTTCGATGCTAATGTCTCTGATTATCTTCCCACCGAGGATGTGACTGTCCTCTGCGAGACTATCATCTGGAGGTTGGTTAAGCATGTTCCCTCTGGTTAGCGGTTTCGGGCACGAAGATGACGGATCGAGAATGGTAGAAGAGACTTGCGAAAGGAGTCAACGATGGGTGAGAAAGACAGGACTACGGTGATTATTGATGGCAAAGAGATAGAGGCTAAGCAAGGGCAGACGATATTGGAGGCTGCCAGGAACGCAGAAATTTACATTCCCGGTCTTTGCCATTATCCTGGTCTGAAACCGCTGCCGCAAATAATCCCTGATGAGGCATGCCAGCTTTGTGTAGTGGATGCAAACGGCAATGTCGTTCTGTCTTGTGTCACTCCCGTGGCGGACCGAATGGTAGTCAAGACGAGGACACCAGAGCTACAAGAACTGCGACGAGAGAAATTGCTTGCCGTTTTGGCCAGGCAACCCGCAGATATCTGTCTTGAGAAGAAAGAATGCGAGCTTCAGAAGGTTATCGACCACATTGGTCTAGATGAGATACCTGTTCACGTACCCAGGTCTTTGCCTGTGTTGGAAGACAACCCCTTCTTCGTTCGCAATTCCAGTTTTTGCATTTTGTGTAATCGTTGTCTTCGGGTCTGTGACGAGTTAAGGGGCAACGGCGTAATTGAGATTGCTTTTCCGTGTTACAGAGCTTGCCCTGCTGGTATAGACATTCCTCGTTACATCCGCCTTATTGCCAGGGGCAGACCGAGCGCAGCCTTGGCAGTGATAAGAGAGAAGGTTCCCTTTCCTGCTGTACTGGGTAGAGTGTGTGCTGCTCCATGTCAGAAGGAATGCCGGCGCGGCCTGGATGTAGACAAGGCGTTGCACATAAGAATCCTCAAGCGCTTTGCCGCCGATAATGGTGATGATAGCTGGAAAAAACAAGCAAAGTCTCTTCCGTCGACGGGAAAGAGCGTAGCGGTAGTGGGGGCAGGGCCAGCCGGGCTCACTTGTGCCTACTATCTGGCCAGGCTGGGACACAAAGCGACAGTCTTCGAAGCTCTCCCTCAGCCAGGAGGGATGATGAGGGTAGGAATCCCTGAGTATCGCCTTCCTAGAGATATGCTTCGCGGTGAAATTCAGGAAATTGAGAAAGCGGGCGTGGAAATCAGAGTAAATACGCGCGTCGAGTCCTTGGATTCTCTTTTTGAGCAAGGGCACCAGGCAGTCTTTCTTGCCATTGGTGCTCACAAGGAAATGAAGCTGGAGGTTGAGGGTGAAGATCTGCCCGGCGTAATCGGGTGGGTGGAATTCCTCCGACGCTTCAATCTTGGAAAGAAGGTGAAGGTAGGAGATAGGGTAGGGATAATTGGCGGAGGGAACGTTGCCATTGATTCGGCACGTGCTGCTTTGCGGCTTGGCGCTAAAAAAGTGGCTATTTTCTACCGCAGGACAAAGAACGAGATGCCAGCCGAACAGGAAGAGGTAGAACAAGCATTGGAGGAAGGGGTTGAAATCATTTTTCTTGTGGCTCCTTCCAAGATTTTCAAAGATCATAGTAGCCTAAGGCTAGAGCTAATCCGTATGGAGTTAGGAGAGCCTGATTCAAGCGGGAGGCGCCGTCCGGTTGCTATCAAGGGAAGCGAGTTCGTTGCTGAGCTTGATACTCTGATTGCTGCCATAGGCGAACAGCCGGATGTTCCTGAGGGGTTTCAGGTCGAAGTAAGACGCGGAAACATATTGAAGGCCAATAAAGACCTAAGCACCAGTAGAGAGGGGGTTTTTGCTGGGGGCGATTGTGAGAGTGGTCCAGCTTTGGTTATCGATGCCATTGCCGCGGGAAGAAAGGCGGCTCAGTCCATTGACCGCTATCTTGGGGGCCGAGGAGATATCACAGAACATCTCGTCTCTGCTGAGGAAGCTGTGGCGCGGTTCGAAGGGATACAGGGGAGAGAAAGATTAGCTACCATTTCTTATCTTGCGCCCGAGACACGTATTGGCAGTCTTGCCGAAGTGGAGCAGGCAATGAGTTGGGAGACCGCAGTTGCTGAAGCTCAACGTTGTCTCCAATGTTATGAAATTGCGCCCTTAGAAGGCCGGACACTTCGCGAGGTCGGCTGTCAGTTCTGCGGTGCCTGCGTTGATTCCTGCCCGACAGGGGCCCTCACTGATTTGGCTACCCGCGGAATTGCTGGGCCTGACCGTATAGTTACCACAATTTGCCCTTACTGTGGTGTCGGCTGTCAACTGAAGCTTGAGGTCAAGGATGAAAAGATAATGGCTACCAAGCCTGATCCAGACGGTCCAGCTAATCATGGGCAGGCCTGTGTCAAGGGACGCTACGGGATCGCCGAGTTTGTCCATCACCCTGAGAGACTGACGTCTCCCTTGATAAGAAGGAATGGGCAGTTAAAAGAGGCATCCTGGGACGAAGCACTCGAATTAGTAGCCGCGAGATTACGAGAATACACTCCCGAAGAAGTGGCCTTCATCGCTTCAGCCAAGTGTACCAATGAAGAAAACTATATCATGCAGAAATTCGCCCGAGCCGTGTTGGGTACCAACAATATTGACCACTGCGCACGTCTTTGTCACGCTCCCTCCGTGGCTGGTCTAGTCCAGAGTTTCGGTAGTGGTGCTATGACCAACTCTATCGAGGAGATTGAAGAAGCCGCCTGCATACTAGCTATAGGTACCAATACCACAGTAAGCCACCCTGTAATCGGGTTAGAGATAAAGAAGGCGGCCCAAAATGGAGCTAGGGTTATCGTGGCCAACCCCAGAGAAATTGACCTCTGCCGTTTTGCGGATCTCTGGGTTCGACTGCGTCCTGGCACAGATGTCGCCTTGCTCATGGGGATGATGAGGGTCATAGTTGAGGAAGGACTGCTTGACTCATCTTTTATCGAGCAGCGCTGTCAGGATTTCGATGTCTTCAGGGAGTCGCTTTCAGACTTCGGCCTTGATTTGGTGGAAGAGATCACAGGTGTACCCTCGAAGAAGATAGCGGAAGCGGCCCGCCTCTACGCCACTAGCAAGCCGGCAACTATCCTCCTTTACTCAATGGGTATCACCCAGCATTCTCATGGTACTGACAATGTGCTGGCCACCGCCAACCTGGCAATGCTGACCGGCAATGTAGGCAAGCGCTGCACCGGGGTCGATCCGCTCAGAGGTCAGAACAATGTGCAGGGTGCTTGCGATATGGGCGCTTTACCTAATGTCTATCCCGGCTATCAGGCCGTGGTCGATCCAGCTATTAGAGAAAAGTTCGAGACTGCCTGGGGATGCTCACTGCCCTCGTCTCCAGGGTTGAGCTTGGTTGAGATGATTGATGCTGCCTACCGGAAAGAGATAAAGGCAGTGTACTTGGTTGGTGAGAACCCGGCATTAAGCGATCCTGATGTCCAACATGTTCGGGAGGCATTGGCGCGGCTGGAGTTTTTGATTGTCCAGGATATATTTCTCTCCGAGACCGCGGAATTTGCCCATGTCGTTCTGCCCGCAGCCAGCTTTGCTGAAAAGGATGGCACGTTCACCAATACTGAGCGCCGGGTGCAGCTAGTAAGGAAAGCTATTGAGCCAATTGGCGATTCTAAGCCCGACTGGTGGATTGTTTCTCAGGTAGCTCAAAGATTGGGAGCCAAGGGTTTTGACTGTAATTGTTCGTCCGACATAACGGAAGAAATGCGTAGGCTTACCCCGAGCTATGGTGGCGTAAGCTGCGACAGGTTAGAAAATGGAGGCCTTCAATGGCCTTGTCCTTCTGAGGATCACCCAGGCACATGTATACTGCACACGAACACTTTTGTCAGAGGGAAAGGCAGATTCATGCCACTGAGATATACCCCTCCGGCAGAAATGCCTGATGCGGACTATCCTTTGATTCTCAGCACGGGGCGCAGCTTGTATCATTTCCACACTGGGACGATGACCCGCAGGGTAGCTGGGCTCAATATCATCGAACCTGAAGCTGCGGTGGAGATCAACCCCGAGGACGCTTCGCGACTCGGCATAAATCAGGGTGACAAAGTTAAGGTCAGCTCCCGGCGTGGCGAAGTCATCGTCAAGGCCAAAGTAACTGACTCGTTTGCACCTGGGGTGGTGTTCATGACTTTCCATTTTGCTGAGAGTGCTGCCAATATCCTTACTAATCCCAAACTCGACCCCGTATCCAAGATTCCTGAGCTCAAAGTCTCAGCAGTCAAGGTGGAGAAGCTGTAAATCCTGGAAGAATGCTTGAACTATTCTCCCCACTTCTTCGCGACTGCCAGCTTTCTTGCCCTGTCCAAATCAGCCTGACTGTTTATGTTGAAGAAGCTTAAGTGCTCGGGGTCGAATTTGTCTATCTCGTCCTCTTCGACGTATCTCACCTTGACCATAGGAAACAACTCGACAATCCTCAGTTCATTTTGGTTGAGCAATCCCTTGATAGGAGCCAAGCAATTCCTAGAATAGACTGCGCAGAGGGGTTCCACCTTCTCTTTTAACCGGGGAACAACAACGTCAAATACGGGAGAAGTCTGAGTCATATATTCAAGCAAGGCTACGCTGAAAAATGGCGTATCACAGCCAACGACAATGGCCTGTCTACTAGATGAGGCTAGTAGACCGGAGTAGATGCCCGCCAGCGGGCCTTTGCCTGGATAGACATCGGCTACCGTTTTTACCCGTACATGTGAGAGGCAGGGGATTTCTTCGCCATGGGCAGTCGCTACGACAATCTCTGTGCTGAGGATAGCCAGGCGGTCAATCGCCCATTGAATGAGGGTTTTACCTCCGACAGTCTGCAAAGACTTGTTCCGCCCAAGCCTAGAACTTTTGCCGCCAGCGAGCACAATGGAAGTCATGCCGAAAACATCGGAAATGTAGAGTTACGTTAACATACCGCACAGCACCAGGCAACCCCTCGTTGATTGCCGCATCTGCCCTATTGTATTAGAATACTGGTATACGCGCATGAGGAGTGAGATATCTGTGGGCTTGCTTGTTCGTCATGGAGTTATCCTTGGGTTAGGTATCTAGGTTGAAACGTTAGCTTGGTTCACATAATCTCTTCAAGTCAACAGACTATGATGGAAGAATTCTACAGCATAAAAGTGAAAGAGATAATGCTACCTGAGCGTGAAGTCCCATCGATGGAAGAGAACGCTGGGTGGGCGGAGTTTCTTGCCAAGCTCTCCGTCAGGGCACACGCGTGGGTGGTTAACAATAAGGAGGATATGAAGGTGGTGGGAATAGTAACTGAACATGACATACTGCGCAACATTATTCCCCCGACACACAGAAAGATAAGGATGTTTGGAATTCACCGGGCTGATATGTTGCATGAAGACACTGTTGTCCCGGATATCATGACACATAATCCTGTGGTGTGCTCGCCGGAAGAGACTGTGATGGACGTGCTGAAGAAGTTCTCTTCCTTCAATATCCGCAGACTAGCGGTCGTTGACGAGAAGAAAAGACTGCTGGGAGAAATAACAATCCAGCTCCTGGTAAAGAATCTCAGACATAGGTTCAGAAGTACTGAATGAACATCTATGTCCTTGTTGCCTTAATCCTCATCCTGGGATTTATACTCGGCAGGGTACTGCACAAGCTGCGGATCACGGAGATTCTGGCGTATATCCTGGCCGGTATTATCATAGGGCGGGTTTTGAATTTCAGCCCACCTGAACAATTCTACGTTGTCATCACGGGAACTACACTTGCTCTTGTCGCCTACATAGTAGGGTTGACCTTTTCCTTCACTTTTCTAAAGAGAATGGGCAAGCAGATGGTCATAATATTGATCGTGCAGGTGACCATGACCTTCGTTGCTACATGCGGTTTCGTATATTTGTTAACCAAGAACCTGCCGCTTTCTATACTTCTGGGTTCGCTCGCTCCGGCTACTGCTCCGGCAGGAACTATAGCAGTTTTGAGGGACATAAAGGCAAAAGGGTCACTCACTGACATGACCATTGCTCTTGTCGGGCTGGACGATGCATTGGTGATAGTCGTTTATGCGGTCGGGATCCGGTTGACGACGATGTTATTGGGCGCAGAAGCCAGCGTTTCATCTTCCTTTAGTGGCCCGCTATGGGAGATCTTTGGTGGTTTAGGGCTCGGTGGGATAATTGGCATCGCTGCTTCTTATTTCACCAAGAGAATGCATCTCTCTTCTGACCACCTTTTCGTCATCTCTCTGGCCCTGGCCATTCTGTGTTGGGGCCTGGCGGAAATGGTTGGAGTCTCCGCAATTCTGACGTGTATGGCTTTGGGAACCGCAGTGATCAACCTCAATGTCCAGGTCGGCAAGCGGTCAAACGAATTGGTGGACAACATCATGACGCCGGTGTTTGTCTTATTCTTCGCCACTATCGGCATGGAGATGGACTTCTCGCTTTTTCAGTCTATGTGGCCGGTGATAATCGTGTATGTCGTTGGCAGAAGTATCGGCAAAATAGCGGGCTGCAGTCTGGGGGGTGTTTTGGCCAGATCTGAGCCCAAGATTAAGAAGTATCTTGGCTTCGCCATGTTAGATCAAGCCGGCGTTGCCATGGGCCTTGCACTCCTGGCAGCCCGAGCGTTATCGGCCGATGACCCACAAATGGGAGGTGTAATAGTGACACTCATGGCGGCCACTACAGCAGTTCACGGACTTATCACCCCGCCTCTAGTACAGTTCGCTGCTAGGAAGGCAGGAGAGTCAAGCGCATAGCAGTCTATGGGAGTCCTGGGTATCGAAACCTCTTGCGATGAAACTGCCGCCGCCGTAGTGGAGGACGGCAGCAGGGTTATCTCCAATGTTGTCGCTTCGCAAATAGATATTCATGCTCGCTACGGCGGCGTTGTCCCCGAAGTAGCCTCTAGGCAGCACCTGCTCACTATTATCCCAGTCATCAACCAGGCCATGACTGGATTCTCGTGGCAGGATATTGACGGCATTGCTGTGACTTTCGGTCCCGGTCTAGCTGGGTCGCTACTGGTCGGCGTTAACGTAGCCAAGTCTATTGCCTTGGCCAGAAACCTACCGCTTATTGGGGTAAATCACCTTGAGGCGCATATCTATGCCAATTGGTTGGATTCCTCACCGACTAGTAACAAAGAGGAGGTGAAGTTTCCCTGCCTTTGCCTCATTGTCTCTGGTGGACATAGTGATTTGGTAATGATGAAAGGCCACGGACGGTTCGAGAAATTGGGACGGACTCGGGATGATGCTGCTGGCGAAGCATTTGACAAAGCAGCTAGAATCCTGGGCTTGGGGTACCCAGGTGGACCAGCTATCGAACAGGCAAGCCGCTCGGGAAGTCCTTGCTTGTCGCTCCCGCGGGCCTGGCTCAAGGACAGCTACGATTTTAGCTTCAGTGGCTTGAAAACAGCCCTGTGGCATCTTGTTCACAAAGGGGGCGTCTCCGTAGCTGATGCCGCAGCCAGCTTCCAGTTAGCTGTATCTGATGTTTTAGCCACCAAGACAATTGAGGCCGCCAGGCAATTACAGGCGGGGCAAATTCTGCTGAGCGGGGGCGTGGCAGCCAATAGAATGCTTAGAGAGCAGTTCCTTGCCAACTCGCCGCTCCCCGTTCTTATTCCCCCTCCTCACTTGTGCACGGACAATGCAGCTATGGTAGCGGCCAATGGCTATTACCATTTCCGTGCTGGCAAGACAAGCGGCTATGATCTGGATGTGGTGCCCAGCCTCAGTTTTGATTGACCCCTTCGGTAGTTGCGATCACTGTCTCCGGCAGGCCCACAAGATTGTGGAGCCTGTTGCGACGAATAAGCTGGAAATCACGTTCCTCTTTGGAATTTCGGTGCCAGGACTACTTTGTTATTTGTGGCGTTCGGCAAAGTTCATTTTGCCTCTGGTTTGAGGTGAAAGAATCCTCACTTTGGTACTTTTGCGCTATCGCCAGAGGGACTTCACTCCCAAGGACAGGACTTTCTGGTGATAGACGGACTAGAGAACTTCTATTAAGCTTTCAATGGTGAGTGTGATAATCACCAGAGGGAGCAGGAATTTGAAGACGGAAGTGAAATGCCTCGAGGACGAGGTCATGATTCTTAAGATGGCAATCGAGGAGGCGATACTGAAGGGGCAGAAGTCTCCGGATCTCGTCAATGACATCCCAGAGTCGGATGTGGTCTTCGACGAAGACTTTGCCGTGACCTGTGCAGGTGCAGTCCCCGGAGTCGTCGGCTGGATCGACGATTTCTAGGTCTGGACGCGGTTCCCTCAACGGGATCGTAGACAGCGTCGGGGTTTCCTCCAGTGGCTCGTACTTGGGACAACTCAGTTTCTGAGTGGCCCTTCTCCGCGGGAGCAAAGGTGACTTGTACAACTATCTGGGAGAGGCTCGCGTATCATTTCTTATCAGGCTGGCTGTGGAGAGTAGGGACAATTGAAGCTTGCTCTGTGTAGGATAATAAAAATCGTGCTGGCGACCGCCTGGTCATAATGCACCGGCGCTGTTCCTGAGGGCGTTTCTACACAGCCCTGTATCCTGCATCCAATGCTTGTCGGTTTATCGCTATGACGTTGGCGTTGTCCTTTTGACCCAGCATCCTAGCCATCGTGCTCTTTATCAGTTCCAGCGGGATTGTCTCTGTAGCCTTAATGATTGCGCCAAGCGCCACCATGTTGGCTGCCCGAGAGTTGCCCAGTGACACAGCGATGTCATTTGCTGGCACGCTGAGTACCCGCACATTGGTGCGCTGTGTGGGGTGTGCGACGAGCGAAGAATTGACTAGTATCGTGCCTGTCTCGGCCACTGTCTCCTCAAACCTGTCGAGAGAGGGCAGGTTCATGGCAACGAGGGCAGTCGGGTTGTCTACCACAGGCGAGCCGATTTGCTCATCAGAAAGAACCACGGTGCAATTCGCGGTACCTCCTCTCATCTCCGGGCCGTAAGACGGGAGCCAGGTCACCTGCAGTCCGTAGTCTGCGCCTGCCTGGGCGAGGAGCTTCCCTGCCAGGATGACTCCCTGTCCGCCGAAGCCAGCAAATATAAATGATTTCTCCATGCTAACCCTTGTCCACAAAGTCGCCGAGCGGGTATGCCTTGACTACCTCATTCATCAAGTAGTTGTTGGTCTCAACTGGACTCATCCTCCAGTTGGTAGTGCAGTTGGTGAGGATTTCCACCAGCGAGTATCCCTTGTCCTCAACTTGGCATTGGAAAGCCTTCTTGATCGCCCTGCTTGCCGCCACGATTCGCTTCTGATCGTAGAGCGCCTGTCGGGTAACGTAGACTGGGGCGTCGAGTTGGGCGATCATCTCAGCGAAGCGGATGGGATAGCCCGTGAGCTGAGCGTTTCTACCATCAGGACAACTGGTTGCTCGCTGTCCGACGAGGGTGGTGGGTGCCATCTGACCTCCGGTCATTCCATAGATCTGGTTGTTGATGAAGATTACGGTGATATTCTCGCCGCGATTGGCGGCATGGATTGATTCTGCCGTGCCGATAGCAGCGAAGTCACCATCACCCTGGTAGGCGAGAACGATTAGGTCCGGGTTAACCCGCTTGATCCCGGTGGCCACCGCAGAAGCCCGGCCATGGGCGGCCTGGATGCCGTCGCACCGAAGCCATTCGTAGATGCTGACTGAACAGCCGACCGGACCTACGATTACGGCACGATCTTGGATGTCAAGTTCGTCTATCGTGTGGGCGATTATTCGCGTCACCAATCCATGGTGGCACCCTGGGCAATAACTGAACTGGGTGTCGGCAAGGCTTCGTGGCCGCTCGAAAACCTTGACCATGTTGTCCATGTTAACTGACATTATGCTTCACCTCTCTCAGTATGTCTTTGGGCGTGGGCACAAGTCCGCCGAGCTCACCATAAAATGGGGTCTTGGCATGGTCGCAGACTGCTAGACGCACGTCTTCAACCATCTGGCCTGCGCTCATCTCCACGGTGAGGATGGTGTCGACTCGGTCGGATAGCGCGCGAAGCGGCGCGTAGGGAAAGGGCCAAAGTGTGATAGGCTGTACCAGTCCCAGCTTGATACCCTGGCTCCTTGCCATTTTGACCGTCGTTCTAGCGATGCGAGCCACCGTGCCATAGGCAACTATGATAATAGTGGCGTCGGAGGTCTCCGTTTCCCGGTAACGTACCTCCTTCTCTTCTATATGTTGGTAGCGGCTTTGGCGCTCGGTATTGATCCGGCTCAAGTCCGCAGGGTCCATGGCGAAACTCGTAACTGTATTTGGGCCGCGACCCTTGGCACCGGTGAGAGCCCAGGGCTTGGCTGGCAGCGAGGTCGGGTCAACGGGTTCCGGAAGCACAACAGGCTCCATCATTTGACCGAGCATGCCGTCGGACAAGACCATCACCGGAGTGCGGTATTTGTCCGCCAGGTCAAACGCTAGAATTACCAGTTCAATCGCCTCTGCGATGGTGGCAGGTCCCAGAACAATCATACGATAGTCGCCGTGCCCTCCTCCCTTGGTCGCCTGGAAGTAATCTCCTTGAGCTGGGGCTATGTTGCCCAAACCGGGGCCACCGCGCGCTGCATTGATGATCACGCAGGGCAAATCCGCAGCGGCAAGATAGGAGATTCCTTCCATTTTTAGGCTTATGCCCGGACTGGAGGACGAGGTCATGGTGCGTACGCCGGCTGCTGATGCTCCATAGCACATGTTAATTGCTGCGACTTCGCTCTCGGCTTGGAGGAATACCCCGCCGGCTGCCGGCATCCGACCGGCCATGTATTCAAGTACCTCGTTCTGGGGAGTGATGGGATAGCCGAAGTAGGCGCGGCAGCCTGCACAAATAGCCGCCTCGGCCATAGCCTCGTTTCCCGTCATCAGCACCTTGTCTATAGTATCACTTCCTTTGCGGCGGTCTCTTCTCTCGATAGACTTCAATCGCTACGTCGGGACATGTTTGGGCGCAAAAGGCACATCCGGTGCAACGTTC
>CAYFSE010000046.1:0-1709 GCA_964345725.1 uncultured Dehalococcoidales bacterium | reverse complement strand
GCACCAAAATCAGGCCATAGTGCTGGACTGAAGTAGAGTTCACTATAGGCAGCCTGCCAAAGGAGAAAGTTGCTCAGGCGGCTCTCACCGCCAGTACGTATGACCAAATCTGGGTCGGGAATGCCGGGGCTGTCTAGATGCTGGGCAAACACAGACTCGTCTATATTTTCATCGTGAATGCCAGCATTGGCCATACGTCTCGCTGCTCGGACAATTTCATCGCGTCCGCCATAATCGAAGGCCAGGCAAAGCGTAAGCCCGGTATTGTTTTTGGTGAGCTCGACTGCCGCTTGCACCTTCGCCCTCAAGTTCTGAGATAGCCTGTCCAGTCTGCCCAAATGTACCAGCCGGATATTGTCCTGATGAAAAGCCTGAGTTTCCCGGTCAATCTTCTTGCCTAGAAGACTCATTAGGCCGGCGACCTCTATCTTCGGTCGATTCCAGTTCTCCGTGGAGAACATATAGAGAGTCAGATATTTCACTCCATAATTGTCGAAAATCTTCACCACTGGACGAATATTGTCACCGCCAGCATTGTGTCCGAGAAGCCTCGGTAAGCCGCGTTTCTTTGCCCATCGGCCGTTGCCATCCATGATAATGGCGACATGCCGCGGAGGATGGATTGTTCGACTCATGACTTGACCTCATGAGAAAACAGATGCTTTATCCTCGCCAAAGGGTAGACGGAGCTGGCTCTCAGGACAGCCAAGATCAACCTGCTATGCCAATCAAAGGAAAAATCGTCCGACCCAGGCAAAGTCTCAGCCATACCGTTGGAGTCCAATGCCTTGAATATTCCCTCGATTTGGCCGTCGCTTAGTTTGGCATAAGCCCATCTAGCACGGTAGCCGCGAGAGAGTTCCTTGCCCATTGCTGCTTTCCACTTCTTCTCGTAGCGCGCAAGCCGCTCGGGTGTCAGATTGTCACTGCCGAGAGCCTCTCGAAGCACCTGGGCTGCCATTTGGGCACCAAGATGTCCGAAGTATATTCCTCCACCGGTTGTCGGCTTCACCTGCCCAGCGGCATCGCCAATAACCAGTACCCTGTCTCCATAGCTTCGTGTCAAAGTCCCCATGGGGACAGCCCTTCGCCCGATTTCCACGTGCTGACTTGCTATTCTACCCTGGTTAAAGAGACTGTTAACGAAGTTCTGTAGATATAGCTTGGCCCGGGATGTTGCTAAAAGACCAACGTATGTTTTGTTGGGGGAAATGGGCACAAGCCAGGCGAACGCACCTGGGGCTATTCCCTGACCAAAGTACACTTCGAATTCATCAATGTCTTTCCCTTCAACTTCGGCCTGAGCACCGACGAGGAAACGCTTGATTTTGCCCAGACCCAGCTTGCCGGGCAGCTTGGGTGTAAATCCGCTAGCGAGGACGACAGCCCTGGCGCCGAATGTCTCCCTCGTCCTCGAGCACAAAGCTTCAACCTGCATGTTATCTTTCTCAGGAAGAATGTCAATGACTGGAGAAGAGAAGAAGTATTGCGCCCCGTGGGCTTGGGCTTTGGAGGCCAGTCCCTTGTCGAGCAAAGGCCGATCAACAACATAGGCTTGGACGTTATCAGTCCGGAATCTTAGGCATCTCCCTGAAGGAGAATAGAACTTGGCTGACTTCACCTCCGTCAGTATCATATCTTTGTCCGGGTCTAGGCACTGGAAACATTCGGTACTTATTATTCCCGTACAGCAGGCATTGAGTCCGCAC
>CAYFSE010000045.1:0-5180 GCA_964345725.1 uncultured Dehalococcoidales bacterium | reverse complement strand
TCACCGGGACGGTGACCGGATAGTTGTCCGGATACTTTCGTGCCTGCTACTCACCAACCAGACCTTCGGCATCGGTCCGCAGAACGATCGCATCATAGGAACGGCCACCGATAATCTGGACAAAGCCAGCGACCAGGAATCCTCCAGATTCCAGTTCGATCAGCGCCTCTGCGCCGTACACAGACTGTCCGACCAAGGAACGCTCCCACAGGATATTTCCGTCCTCATCAATGCGTTTGAGCGCCATCCCGTTCCCGAGAATGCCGATCAGATAGGTGCCATCGTTGAGTTGAATCAATGAATTCGCATAGTCGTCGAATGATGGATTCCCGAAGGATGTCTCCCTCTCCAACTCACCTGTTGAAGCGCAATGGGCAAGCCAGATATCTACCTGCTGGCTTGAATCCATCGAGAAACCGGCCAGGAGAAAGCCGCCGTCTTGGGTCTGGGCAATCTGGGAGACGAACTGCCATCCGTCGAGTTCGTAGCGCTGCTCCCATTGGAGGTTTCCATTCGCATCCAGCTCTACAAGTTTGCCATCTTCTCCGATAATAACGGCAAGGACGAGGTCGCCTTCCTCCGTCTCGAGGGCATCTAGCACGAGTTCGTCCTCGGAACTTTCAACAGTGTATTCCCAAATCGTGTCACCGGATGAACCCACGCGGAGAACGTATTGGTGACGTTCTCCGGCCGGTGCTTCCGTGAAACCGTAGAGCAGTAAATCCTCGTTTGCTAACTGGAGCATGCCATACGGCCATTCCCTGTTCGTCCCCCCGTAGGTTCTAAACCAATCTTCACTTCCATCCGCGGTGATCTTCAGAAGGAAGAAGTCCCGGTCGCCAGCGCCATAGGAATCCGTTTCACCGAAGACGTAGTAGCCTCCATCCCCTGCCAGCGTCACTGACCATGCTTGTTCATATCCATCTGCTCCCCAAGTTCGCTCCCAAAGCACCTCCCCATCGAGGTTGAACTCCATGAAGAGCACATCGCCCGAATATGGTGGCATGTGTAAGTGGTTTGTCGCGCCAACCGCAAGTACGTTTCCATCCTGGGTGAGAGCCATGTCGAAGAATGCGCCATAATCTGGGCCCTCGAGAACCCTGATCCACGTGGTGGTTGATGGTGCGGGTCCCGGTGAGGTGCAGCCGATCAAGAAGACAAGCAGAATGAGATGGGCGTATCTTGGTTTGAACATGACTGTTTCTTGATGTAATCCTGATTTCATAGGCGCCCGGAAATGGACGGGATTGGATTTTTCTTAGTCACTGGCTGCCACGAACAAATGATACCGACTTCTTGAAGCATACCGCGTCGGAGTTCCTGCATGCTTGGAAATCGGTTGGAAATTCCATCCTTCGGCTTTCGCAACGTATGATATTCGATTTTATCCAACAAGGCAGATTAACCTACTTGCCTCATTTAACTCAACCATTGTACCACATCTGTCGAGACAAAGATCGTCGAGTAGTTGAACCCCCCCTGTAATCCGAGCCAGTACGGATCATGATAAAACCGATCGACGTGTCGTCGGCATAGACCGGCCGCATCTAGGCATTGGGCGAGAAATGCGCTACCCTAATCGAGCGGACATTATCAGCCACCATTCTCCGGTGGGTGGTCGGCAGCGTTTCACTCAGACCGCAGATGTGGTTCATGCTGCTCGCTGCAATGCGCATGAAGTCAGTATCGGGGTCAGTCATGGCGTTTCCACTTGACAAAAGAATACCTAGCATTGGCCAAGAAGATTGGGCAAGAGGCGGCTGCAGGCTCGAAAGGTTTCAAAGAGGGGTGGCTAGTTATTCTGCCTAGACTGAGGCGATCGCCTAGCCATCGCTGGCAAAGCGGTTCTCTATCTTTAAGGCACGACAAGAAGATGGCGTTTGGTGATGCTGTATTGTGACGGCGCCACATTAAACGCGCACGCTGAAGGGCAAAAGTTCTATGTTATTGTGTCCCCGCAATCCCATTTGAGGTCTACGTAACAAGGTTGATAGCTTACCAGCGTAAGATAACAAAATAGGGTATCGCACATTTATTAGAAGGCCATGTAAGCTTTGCCCCGTACAGTTTTGACAATCCGGTGATATTAGTATATATTATTAACCATATATCATATGTACTTACTTTTTGGAGGTTCTATTATGAGGAATTCAACAACGCGCGAAGACATCCTGGAAAGGATTGCCACAGACCTACTGTCTATCCCATCGCTTCTCTTCAGAGAGATCCGCAGGAAACTAGTTAGGATGACCTTAGCCGATACTGACATGCATATTACCCCACTCAACTATGAAGTGATGTCGTTGCTTGAGGAAGGCGGAACTCTTCACATTGCCGAAATCGGGGAGAAGTTGCACATAGCAAGGGCGCAAATGACCCCTCTGATAGATAAGCTGGTGGCCTTGAAGATGGTTGAACGGGAGACGGGCATAGCCGACAGACGAACTACCGATATCACTCTCACTGATCAAGGGAGGGCCTTTTTAGAGGTACGCAGAAACAGACTGGTGGGCATTGTCATGGAGATTATGTCTAGCCTCACAGACGAAGAACTCGAGGATCTGGCAAATACATTGAAGAAGCTAAGGGACTTATTGTTACGATTTCAGGAAGCGGCGACCCAAACCGACTGGGGAGAGGAATCGACAAACATGAATGAGTAACCTCTATGGACAATCAGAATCAAAACGTACTCGACGACCACCGAATCGGTCGGTTGCTGTTGAGACTATCCCTCCCAGCGTTCATGGGCATGTTTGTCATGACCCTCTACAACGTGGTTGATACGATTTTCATCGGACACTACGTTGGTCCCCTCGGTATTGCCGGGCTTTCCATAGTTTTCCCCATTCAAATGCTGACAATGGGGATTGGGCAGATGATGGGAATGGGCGGCGCGTCGCTTATCTCCAGATTAATTGGCGCCCGTAATACCCCAAGAGCAGAACATGCCCTGGGGAACGCTCTGACCTTTACGATCATAGTCTCCGCTGTACTAATGATAGCCGGTCTATCAGATCCCGCCTTATGGCTCAGGCTTATGGGTGCATCGGACACTATTCTGCCTTACGCCCTGGACTATATGACAATCATTCTTACCGGTGTGTTATTTCGAACCTTTGCCATGTCACAAAACTTCCTGATAAGAGCTGTAGGAAATGCACGTGTTCCTATGATTGGGATGATTATGGGTGCCGGTTTGAACATAGTACTTGATGCGATATTCATCATACCGCTTGGTATGGGGGTCAAAGGAGCTGCACTGGCGACCGTGATAGCCCAGTTAATTACCAGCCTGTACTTTCTGCGTTATTACTTATCCGGTAAGAGTTTCCTGAGGGTTCATTTGCAGAACATGATTATTAAATGGGATATACTGAAATCCATCCTCGCCATAGGGATTTCCTCATTTGCCAGGACAGCAGCCCAGAGTTTAGCAGTAGTGTTTGTCAATAGAACGCTGCTTGCTTTCGGTGGCGACTTGGCTATCTCTAGCTATGGACTTATTCAGCGCATAATGATGTTTGCCTTGATGCCAGGTATTGTCATCGGGCAAGGTATGCAGCCTATTTTGGGCTTCAATTACGGCGCAAAGCGCTATGACAGAGCACTGGAAGTAATCAAGATAGCTATTATTGCTGCAACAGGCTATAGCATCATTGCATTCTTAGCCCTCTATTTCGCTCCCGAGTTGTTTGTTCGTGTTTTCACTACTGATAATGAACTTGTTGCGCTGGCCGCTCATGCTGCCAGGCATATCTTCTTTGCAGTATGGTTGATAGGCTTCATCATCGTCGGCTCTATAATATTCCAGGCGATCGGCAAAGCTGCTCAGGCATTCGTTACGGCAATAGCCAGGCCGGCTCTGTTCTTGCTTCCTCTGGTGTTCATATTGCCAAACTACTGGCAACTTGACGGCGTATGGCTGGCATTTCCAATTACAGATGCTCTTGCCTCCATACTGGTTCTTGTTCTTCTTATCCCCGAGATAAAGATGTTTCGCAGGAATGAAATGATGCGGGTCTATTCAGGATTAAGCCCGTTTGACGAGAAGAGCGTTTGATGTCCCCACAATCCCGCTCGGTCACCCCTCCCACAGCTAACAGTCGGGCAGGATTTGACATAATCTTTGTTCATTATAGGGCATAAATCAGTTCGACCCTAGTAGCGGAATAGTGCCGCTACCGGCGTTCCGCCAGGTACGTGCTCTCGCTCTAAAGCGTATACGTTGCCCCCTTTTGTCAATGTGTTGGCTGTGGCAAAATCAAGCAAATCCTGTACGCCAGGCTTCCTTTCTTTGTAGAGGCGTACTTTGCGACGTTCTGGATCAAACTGTCCCCACTGCTGAACACCTGTAGCAACGAATAGTGTTGAAACCCGCCCGTCATAAGCAGCCAGGACAACCTGCTTCAAGTCATCAGTGGCCAAACCCTTGGTGATGGCCTCGCGGTATCGCTCCAGCGCCTCGGTTCGACCGCGTTCGAAATAAGGCTGGACAATTGTCCACGCCTGTTCCTGCAATGCTTCCTCGGACAATCCGTCAGGATTGCCCTCAATTCCCTGATCTAGCAGGTAATGATAGGTGTTTGCCTCGTGGTAAATGGGATGAAGGTAATCGACAGTAGCGACGATAAGCGGGCTGTGTTCTTCCCTTAGTACTTCACGCAGTCCTCGATCGACCTGCTGAAAATAGCGCAGAATGTTAACCTTATCATAGTCTTTGCTGATACCATGACCGTGAGATATGGTGAGACCACCTGGCCCCGTCGTGTGGAACTGATGTTGCTTTTCTGGCTGATCGTATTTCAGAGCTTCGGCCAAGTTTGAGGGCACATTCTCCGGTGTTAATTCTCGAACATGATAGCGGCTGCATTGTAGCAACCTCACTTGATTCTGGCTTACTGCCAGAATGTAGAAGACCCCATCTTCACTGAATAGTGGAAGCAGAGGTTTTATGTGGAAGCGTTCAGCAACAACTACTAATTCTTGGAAACTATGGGGGAGCTGATAGCATCGGAATATCCCGGGCGAAATGAAAATCGCGAGACCATCACCCTGGTACTGCCAGAAATGCGAATCAGGCAACAACTGCTCAGCCGGCTTGAGAAGGTCGCCCGCATCCGAGGCACTAATCCCATAGGCGACTAGCTGACTTTCTGCTTCTCGCAGCAGGTTTTTTA
>CAYFSE010000044.1:0-9058 GCA_964345725.1 uncultured Dehalococcoidales bacterium | reverse complement strand
TCTACAACTGGCTGATCGCCTTGTTCGGCCTCATAGAGCTTAGCCATGCACATCCTTGTGCCTCCCCTTGCTCCAGGGTAGAGCCTGTTTTGCCTTGACCAGTTCCTCGCTACCCTCAGCCATCTTTGCGGCTGCTTTCCGTAACTGCCGTGCTGCCTCGGTAGATGATGGGGGAACTTTGTCAGCCCAGTCGCGGATCTCTTTCTCATGCTCGCTGTTATGCTCGATCCAGTAGTCAAGCAGAATTCTCAGCTTTTCTTGAACGTCATCCATAGCAATACTATTGTCCACGACAGTCGGTCAAGCCTTTCTCCTCTTCTTGCGGCAGTCGCTACACTTGCCCGAAATAGCCAGGTGCCTTAGGTCGGCATCGAAACCGTAGCTGTGAAGCAAGGTATCTTCTAACGGATGTAGCAGAGATTCCTGCAGGTCCGTTACCTTGCCGCAGCTCTGGCAAACAAGATGATGGTGATGCCCCTTGTCAGCAACATGGTAGCGGACGCGCCCTTCCCCGAAATCGGCTTCCGTAACCAGATCTAATTCCTTCAACAGTTCCAGAGTGCGATAGACGGTAGATATATTGGCGTAGGGATAGCGTTTGTGTATGTGGCTGTGAATCTCCTCGGCACTGATGTGCTTGTCGGCATTGTGAAGTACGTCAATGACCAGCATGCGCTGGGGAGTCATGCGGTGTCCATTTTCGCGAAGAATCTGGTGGCAGCTCATCTCAAATTCACGATTCCGACACACCCCCCTTCGAGTAAGGAAGCAAGAGAGCGTTATTTTCATAACTCCCCTCGCCCCTCTTATCCCAGGAGGGGATCTTGAAAAGACTTCGCTGGTAGCATTATAGCAGAGCGAAAGAATTGTTGCAACAAGTTGCAACTGCAAGTAGAAGCGGATCCGTCATTGCGAGCGGTGGAAGCCCCGAGGCGATGTCACAAATTCGCGTCTGGCTTCTGTTTGTTCTTGCTTTCCAGCGATATGGTGACCGGGCCGTCGTTATAGATTTCGACCAGCATGTGCTCCTGGAAGAGTCCGGTTTCCACCTTGAGCCCTGTGGCGCGAACCTGCTGCACAAACAACTCATATAGTTCGTTGGCTAGGTCCAGTGGGGCGGCTTGCGTGAAGTCGGGTCGTCTGCCTTTGCGTGTATCACCCAGAAGGGTAAACTGGCTTACGATCAGAATATCTCCCATTGTATCCAGTGCCGAGAGGGCAAACTTGCTTGACTCGTCGGCAAAAATACGCAGGTTGACCACTTTGTTTGCCAGGTAGGTGACGTCTTCCCTCGAATCGCCTTGAGCCACGCCCAGAAAAACCACCAGCCCCGGCCCAATCTTGCCCACCATCCTGCCATTCACGCTCACCGAGGCTCGGGAAACCCTTTGCACTAATGCTCTCATCTTGATTTGGCTCGTTGATAATTATGCCACCTTATCAGATTTATTTCCGCTTGTGCCCAGCTCCTCGTGGTACTCTGGGGACATGATACCTGACTTGTAGTAGGCCTAGTTGGTATGGTGTCGCTGAGGGATTCAAGACATCAGCTGCTCGTAATAGGACGAGTTGCCTGTCCTGAGTGTTTCAAGGATGATGTTTTCTGCGGCTTCGCCTACTCCTTTGATTTTCCTCAGGTTCGCCTTCATACTTGATAGGGGCTCTTTGAGCTGCGAGAGTGAATAAGCGGCGTAGCCAAAGGATGATGCTTTCCCCTGCAGTTTTAGAAGGTAATCGACATGCTCTAGCAGCACAACAGCCAGATCGTTCTCGCTGAGCAAACCCTTGAAAAGAGTGAGGGGGATACGTACCGGCATTCGGTACCTCTTTGCGATGCGGCCAAACATCATATTGACAGAGGTAGAGTACTCTTTATTAGGCTCCCCCCACTTGCTGCCCGTATATATAGTATTGTATCGCGAGACTATCTCTGGATACTTTCTGTTCACGACATCCATAAAGTAGTCTCTCTGCCTCCCCTCCTTGAGCGTCATACAGCCAAAGATTACGAAATCTACACCAGCATCTTTGGCCCTGGTCACACTACCTTCGATGAATTGTGCTGTATCGGTTATGAAAGGAATCACGGGAAGGAGGAACATGCCACATGCGATACCTTCGTTCTTAAACCGCTCAATTGTCTTGAGTCTCCTCCCGGGTGACGGTACGCCGGGTTCTACAACACGACTAATATCATCATCTACCGATGAAAAGCTGAAACTCACTATTGACCTAGTTTCTTCGTTGATCTTCTTCAGGATGGCAATGTCACGTTCTATGAGCGTCGATTTGGTGAGCATGTGTACCGGTAAATGGCGTCCGGCGATTACCTCTAGAGCTCTCCGTGTTAACTCATATTTGCGCTCAACAGGTTGATAGCTGTCCCCAACGCCACCGCCCACCATGATAAAACCTCGCTCGAGAGGGCGCCGTTTTCGCCTGGGATCTAACTCGCGACTTAACACCTCTATAGCATTTGTCTTCACTGCGACGTCTTCACCAAACTGTCCTTCTACATAATAAGCCTCCGAGCGCCCGTCGCAGTACACACAGTTGTGTGAGCACCCACGGTACAGATTCATGCTATAGCGGGATAGAAACCACGAGTCGATTTTCTTATGCTTGCGCAATATCGATCTAGCTTCAATCTCTCTGGTAGTCACCTCTCCGGTATATCCTCTTCTTGTATTGGTACTGGTCAACTTTCAAAAGATTCATTACCCTGACTGGTTCCAGTTTAACCAGATTTCGGCATGCCCGATATGCTATCCAGTACGAGTTATCATCGCCGCTATCAACCAGCTCTTTGACTAAGGCGTAGACAGTGTCAGGAAGTCTCCTCGCCAAGTCGCTAAGGTTATTACCCACCGAGGTACGCGGAAAAGGTGAAGACTCCTTGAACAAATTCCTCAAAATCGATAGGGGATACTCCGGGTCTCTGTAAAACCATTTATTCTCCTGTACAGGACGCAGGGTCTCAGCTATGAAACGGCGCAGGTTGGCATCAGGCGATACTGTGAGCTTGAGTAAAAATTCCCTTACCTCAGTAGGGTGCTTCGCTATGAGCTTACGAAACAGCATTTGGGCGATTTCACGCATCTCCCAATCAGCGGAAGCTGCAGCAGCCTCAAAATAGCCCAGAGTCTCTTTTAAACTGCCTAGCCCGTAAAACGACATCATACCCAGAGCAACGCATTTTGGCTTTGTATCATTGCTCTCTTGAAATATGGTGCCGGCAATTTCGTAGACTGGCGCACCGATTCTTGTGAGTTGTGTATACAGGTATTCACTCAAGACCTTGATAGTGTAAACGATACCGTATGAAACGCGGTTTTCCTTAGGGATGCTTGCATGAAGCTCAATTAGGACTTTTGATATCTCCTGGGACGCCCGATAGTACTGTCTTCCTACTATGCTATCGATAATACCGGAGTGAATCCTCGCCGCAATTGCCGGTGTTAGTATTTTCATCACCTCCACAGATTCTAAATGAATTGCCATTTCTACTCAACCAACCTGAATTCCTTTCTTGCCTCTCCACGCTTCACATGATGGGTGATTGTGCAAGATCAGGCCGCTCGTCATACAGGCGGGCATCTTTGGTATTCGAGAGAGACAATACCTGATTTGTAGTAGCCCTAGTTAGTAGAGTGTCCCTAGCGTCTGCGAAAAAATGTGTTTAGACGTATCTACAGGAAGGAACGCTGACGGAGAGGCTCTCCTTTCTATTCACCATCATTGTTAGAGAGGGGGAGTCTTGAACTCCATCGTACCGAAATTATTGTCCGCAGGATACAAGAGCGGCAGGCATCGGCGGTTCTGTTCAGCTAGTCTATGCCAAATTTTGTACAAATTCAAAGCTATTCCTAAAAAGTCTAGCTTCTTTTGTTGTTGCGGGATACTGTAGGAATGTTTTATCATAGAAAAGATCTCTAATAGGGTAAGACCATGGCAAAGAAAAGGAATAATAGTACACAAGGAGAATGCTATGAAATTAGTGAGGTTAATGGTAGGTGTAATAGTTGCAGCATCGTTGACATCATCCTGCGCTATCATCAGTCCAGTTGGAGAGTCAAAGCTAGCAATTGATGTATCTGCTGTCACCTTGACGAGCAATTACAGCCTGAATGGAGAGCCGTTTTCTGAGTCCCAGTATCTTAAGGCCTTTTTTTCCTTAGGGAAGCCTGACAGCGGCGATACCGTAGCACTAGGTGATAGCACTGACCAGTTCCACAGCACCGTGATCATACCGGGAGTTTACGATGTTATCTATGCCCATACACAGGGGGCCGAAATTCCCCAGAACAAGGACGGAGTCGTAATGTCTGCAGTTGCTATCCAGACCGATCAGGACTTGGATATCGAAGTTTCTTCGGTTGAGATCAGACCGCATTTTACTCTCAATGGAAAACCTTTCTCCACCAGTGTTTACAATAGTGCGGAATTCTATTTGGAGGATGTCTCTGGTGGCCAGCGTATTCCGCTAGGGAACAGCAACCAAGCAAGCAATCCGATTCTCATACTACCGGGTATTTACAACGTAATCTATAGTCATCAAAATGGAAGTGGTGTTCCCCAGAATCAGGATGCTATTGTCAAAGCTACGGTGACTATTGATGCTGACCAAGTATTGGAGGTCGATGTGCCGGCTGTAAGTTTAAGAAGTGCTTATAGCACAAATGGGGAGTCGTTTCCTGAGTCCCAGTATGTTAGGGGGTTTTTCTCCTTAAGGAACCCGGACAGCAGCGATACCGTAGCACTAGGTTATAGCAGTGACCAGTCGCATACCACCGTGATCATACCGGGTGTTTACGATGTTATGTATGCGCATACACAAGGTTCCGAAATTCCCCAGAACAAGGATGCCATTGTCATAAGCGATGTCAGCATCGATTCTAGCCAAGCCTTACCAGTTGATGTACCGGCTGTTACCTTGACAAGCAGTTATAGCACAAATGGGGAGTCGTTTCCCGAGTCCCAGTATGTTAGGGGATTCTTCTCCCTAAGGAACCCGGACAGTGGCGATACCGTAGCACTAGGTTATAGCAATGACCAGTCGCATACCACCGTGATCATACCGGGTGTTTACGATGTTATGTATGCGCATACACAAGGTTCCGAAATTCCCCAGAACAAGGATGCCATCGTCATGACTGATGTCGACATCAAGTCTAGCTAGGGCTTGGCAATTGATGTACCGGTCGTCTTTTGGTCAAATTGGTCACAACAAATCAGGTAGACGAATTGTGGGCTCAATTGCCATAGTTTCCCTGCCAAATTCAGCACGTCCCAGCATCGCTTAGAAGACATATGAATGACATGCCGAATGTCGTCCGGGAGACCTGCTACCGGTCTTTCGAAAGATTAGGTTTGCTGCGGGACGGACAGAACGATCTCTCTGCCCTTGTTATAATCCCTCTTGCGGACAACTACAGTCACGACATAGAGGAGGGTGCCAAGTATGAAGAAATCCAAGAGCAAAGACGAAGCACAGGTAGGAAAGAAATCCAAATTCATGAATAAGCAGGTTGATGAAGAGCCGATGCGGGCTGACCTGCAGGAGGTCATAGAGAGGCATTCCCGAGGCCTTGATGAGCGGCGTCCTGAGGCAGTGGCGCGACGACGAAAGACGGGCCAGCGCACGGTTCGTGAGAACATAGAAGACCTGTGTGATGGACAGTTCATGGAATACGGTGCCCTGGCTGTTGCCGCCCAGCGCCAGCGCCGAACCATGGAAGACCTGACGAGCAAAACCCCGGCTGACGGGGTGATTGCAGGCATCGCGCCGGTCAACTCATCGTTGTTCGGAGAAGACAAGGCCCGCTGCATGATAATAGCCTACGATTATACGGTCCTGGCTGGCACCCAGGGATTCTTCGGTCACAAAAAGAAGGACCGTATGCTGAGACTGGCTCGTGAGCAGCGTCTGCCCGTGATTCTTTTTGCCGAAGGTGGTGGTGGCAGGCCGGGCGACGTCGATGCCAATGGCGTCGTGGTGGCAGGTCTGGACCTGGCGACCTTCGCCATGTTTGCAGAATTGAGTGGAAAAGTGCCGCTGGTAGGCATCGTATCGGGTCGGTGTTTCGCTGGCAATGCTGTCCTGCTGGGATGCTGCGATGTGATTATTGCCGCCCAAGATGCCAACATCGGGATGGCGGGACCGGTTATGATTGAAGGCGGGGGACTCGGTGCTTTCAGGCCAGAGGATATCGGGCCTGTGGATGTGCAAACGAAGAGTGGAGTTGTGGACATTGCCGTGGCTGACGACGCAGAAGCAGTGGCAGTCGCCAGGAGATATCTTTCGTATTTTCAGGGAGCGATTGTCCGGTGGGAGGCTGCCGACCAGCGTCTTCTTCGCAACACGGTTCCGGAGCAACGAAGACACGTTTATGACGTGCGAGCTGTCATAAAGACAATAGCCGATACGGACTCATTTCTTGAGCTGAGGCCCAAATTCGGCCCGGAGATGGTTACAGGTCTCATGCGCATCGAGGGCAAAGCTTTTGGCGTTATTGCCAATAACTGCAAGCACCAGGGCGGGGCCATTGAAGCTGAAGGCGCGGACAAGGCAGCACGCCTAATGCAGCTCTGCAACGCACACGGTCTGCCGATGGTGTCTCTGGTAGACACTCCGGGATTCATGGTGGGGCCGGAGATTGAACACCGCGCTCAGGTCCGCCACATTTGCCGTATGTTTGTGGTCGGCTCGCATTTATCGGTGCCTTTCTTTGCAGTTTTCTTACGCAGGGGATACGGGCTGGGAGCGCAAGCTATGACAAAGGGGGGCTTTCACGAGCCTTTTTTTGCAGTTGCTTGGCCGAGCGGAGAATTCGGCGGGATGGGGCTGGAGGGTGCAGTCAGGGCCGGGTTCAGGAAAGAACTTGAGGCAGTGAAGGACCCTCAGGAACGTGAGTCACTCTACGAGAAACTGGTTGCCCTGGCATACGAGAGAGGAAAAGCCATCAACATGGCCTCTTACCTGGAAATCGACGCGGTCATTGACCCGGCGGACACACGTAGATGGATTATGGAGGGCTTTAAAGCCGCTCCCGCCGAACGCACTGAGAGAACAGGTCATGGTTTTGTCGATACCTGGTAGTCTGAGACTTCTTTCATAGCCAGGAAGTAGTCATTTGTTGCGCCTTCTGCATCTCAGGTCACGTCTCAGAGTAAAGCCGGGGGTCCCGGCTGGGCTAACCGGGACCCCAACGGTGAAGAAAGGAGGTTGAAGTTTGAACACAATAGCGGAGTGAGCTTCGCTACGGTGCAGTTAAATACTAGCACTACGGTCATGAAGCCTCCGTGAAGTCTTCATGAACCCCAGATGAACTCTTCCCTATCCTCGCAAAGGCGATAACGGTTAGCTGGCAAAAGACTGTGGACCCCTGGAGTAGGCGCCGGACTCGCTCTCGCATTGGTACGGGGATGGAGTATCTGATTTGTAGTAGGTCTGACCTTTCACAAGGTGAAGGATCGTGTCTCTGGAATCTGTTGGGGTTTATTCAGTAGTTTGAAAGTGGTTAGATCTCATTTTGAAGCTGACAGGGTGATTTGACCGGTCATTTAGAGCGCAGTATCTCTATTCACTTCCATGACCTGTCCAGCCACATCCCTTCAATTTCCCCACTTTTCGCATCAACCGCAAAAGACCCTATCTTTCTAATAGCGGCCCTGGCAAAGCCGCCAGAATGGTCATACTCAAAGCTTACCTTCCATTTTCCTTCAGCCTTCAGTGCGTATGTAAGTTGCAGGTCGGAATAATCCATAACGCCCAAGAGGTGGAGGACTTTCTCCGCTATTGTTTCCAGTTCTTGTGCTCGTACAACCATGGTCTCAGACTACCCCCGTGCAAGAGTTGACTATGTATCTTACCACAAAACTCGTTTTTCGTATAGAGCTTCTTTCCCGAGGATTCTGGTGACACAACACTTCGTTTCTAATAACTCTAATTGGCATAGTGTGACGGCACGTCCGACGATTTGAGGCTAGTCCTCTAAAATGCTATTGTATAAGGTGGTTTTCTATCGGGGAAGTGTCGGAATTGGCAGACGAGCATGACTTAGGATCATGTGCTCTAAAAGGCGTGGGGGTTCGAGTCCCCCCTTCCCCACGGACGGTGACCATAGGTGGAACTCGGTGCAGCTCTCTTGTCTTCGCGTCTGGCGGCATCTGCAGAATGTAATGTACTTTGGCATTCTCTCCATCTATCTCACTTCTCTTAATCTTGACGAATGAGTGGAGAAAAGCCTTGGTTTCGACCATGTTAACCTCTTGGAGGAAATGTTCCAGGTCTGCGGCATAGGACTTCACCAATTGTGCGTCTGCGTGCTTGATTTCTCGCGCGACCTTGTCGGCTTCAATCTGAAGTTTCACTTTCTTCAACTGATCCGGCCGGGATCTCATCTCCTTGATTTGGCGAGCCAACTCACCTAGGCTAAGCTTGTTTGTCTGAGGGAAACCGCAGGGTCTTGATAACCTGATTTCTACGTCGTTGAGTTCAGCGTAAGTTTTGTACTAGTCAAGATGCCGATGGTCTTTCGCGGTGGCTAACGTGTTCTACCATTGAGTTGAGGTAGGGAGCATGTTTCCTTCTGGTGGCATTACCGCAGATCCTGCGGAGCTGGTCTACGCCAGCGAGCATAAGTCACGCGGATTGCCCTCAACGTATGGTCTTCTTCTTTTTGCCGCCCTGACGTTTGGCTTGAGGAGCGGAGAGAGACTTGTACTTGGCCGCCTGTTTCATAAGCCGGGCCATGTTTTCCATCTCACGTCCCTTCACTACCTCTGCAACTTCTCCAGAACCGAGATAATCGTACGTCTTGTCTCTTAGCGGTTCCAGCAACTTGATCAAGGCGCGTTTGTCGTTATCAGATAATGGCGTTAGGATATCCTGGATGAGTTCCCAGCCCGCTACACTTGCCAGTACGTAGGCCTTATCCGCCTTGCTGGTGCTACTCAGGAATACTGTCCTGCGGTCCTTCCTGTCTCGTGTCCGTTTGACCAGACCGGCTTTGACCATGCGGTCGATTATCATACTGACGCTATTCACGCTAAGGTC
>CAYFSE010000043.1:0-1541 GCA_964345725.1 uncultured Dehalococcoidales bacterium | reverse complement strand
AAAATAACAGAGCAGAAGTCAGAAATTTTCACATTTTGATTTGTCATTTTGACTTCTAACCTTTGACTTTTGAATCTCGTTCAGTATTCGGCGGTTGGGGTTCAGGTTTCTTTATGTTGAGAACTTCAACATTTCCTCAACAGCTGCCAGCTCAGCAGGGAGTTCAATCGGTGCCGGGGCATATTTTGCTGGCACGCCGGGGTCTTTCATGCCGGTGCCGGTGACGATGCAGACTACACGCTTGCCAGAAAAGATACTATTTCTGGCCAGCTTGATGAGACCAGCTAGCGAAGCTGCTGAAGCTGGCTCGCCGAAGATACCTTCCTTGATTGCCATCAATCTGTAGGCATTGACGATTGCATCGTCAGTGACGGACTCGATTACGCCTCCTGACTCATCTCGGGCGGCTACGGCCTTCCGCCAGCTAGCGGGATTGCCAATGCGAATAGCTGTGGCAAGGGTCCTGGGTCGTCTGACAACCTTGTCCAGTACTAGGGGAGCAGCGCCAGCTGCCTGAAAGCCCATCATCTTGGGAGTGCGTCTGGCTTTGCCGGCACGGTGATATTCCACGAACCCCTTCCAGTAAGCGGTGATATTGCCAGCATTGCCTACGGGTATGAACAGGTAATCGGGAGCATCCCCAAGGTCGTCCACAATCTCAAAAGCTGCCGTCTTCTGGCCTTCGATGCGATGGGGATTTAGGGAGTTTACCAGAGTGATGGCGTGTTTTTGGGTCAAGGCACGTGCTATGTGAAGCGCCTGGTCGAAATTGCCTTTTATGCCTATAATCTGGGCGTCGTACACGAGGGCTTGGGCAAGCTTACCCGTGGCTATCTTCCCTTTGGGAATAATCACAATAGTTTTGAGTCCGAATCTAGCGCCATAGGCAGCTGCTGAAGCACTGGTGTTGCCTGTGGAGGCACAAATGATGCTCTGGCTACGGCTTTCGATTACCTTGGCCACCGCCACCACCATGCCCCGGTCTTTGAAGGACCCGGTGGGGTTACAGCCTTCGAGCTTGAAATAGAGTTCACGACAGCCAAGTTCTTTCTCTAAAACCCGCGACCTCACTAACGGAGTATCACCTTCTCCGAGCGTAATCAGAGGCGTAGACGGCGTAAGTGGCAGGAAATTATGATACCTCTTCAGGACCCCTGGCTTCATTCCTCGACTCTGATGAAGTTGCTGACCTCGTTGACCTCTGGCAGCTCCTTTAGTTGTTTGAGAGCCTTTTGCATTGCCTTTTCCTTGGCGGGATACGTCATAATGACGATCGTGGCGGTCTGTGTGGCTAAGTTGCTTTCTTTCTGGATTACGGACGAAATGCTTATGGAATTGTCGCCCAGGACTTTGGAAATTTGAGATAAGACACCAGGGCGGTCAGGCGCATTCAGTCTGAGGTAGTATCGTGTCTTCAACTCGGACATGGGCCTCACACTTACTCTCTGGTTTAGCCTCAGCTCCGGGACATTGTTTACGCCGCGACAGATGTTCTTAGCTATCGCCAGCACATCGGCCATAACAGCGCTGGAAGCTCTGAG
>CAYFSE010000042.1:0-1507 GCA_964345725.1 uncultured Dehalococcoidales bacterium | reverse complement strand
ACGGGGCAGCCTGCCCTCGTGTCTGACGTGACTCAGGATCCTGATTACGTCAGTGCTATCTCGGAGACCCGCTCTCAGCTCACAGTACCCATCCGACGCGAAGACCGGGTAATGGGTGTGATCAGTGTGGAAAGCTCAGAGTTAGCCGCCTTTAATGAGAATGATATGACCTTTATGACGCGCCTAGCAGATCACGCCGCTATCGCCATTGAGAATGCTCGCCTCTATTCCGATATCAAACGGGCCAACGAAGCGAAATCCGAGTTCGTCTCCATGGTCTCCCATGAGCTAAAGACTCCGATGACTTCTATCAAAGGCTATGCTGACCTCTTGTTCAAAGGCACTGCAGGCGAGATCAGCGAGATGCAGCAAAAATTCCTGCGGGTGATAAGGTCCAACGTCAACCGGATGAACGCCCTGGTCAGCGATCTCTTGGACATCTCACGCATCGAAAGCGGGAGGTTGAAACTACGCACCAGGTCTATCCCCATCAAAGCCATTGTGGATGAAGTGGTACAAACCATGCAGGAACGGATCAAAGCCAAGGATTTGATTCTGACAGTTGAAGTTGCTGACGATTTGCCCCCGGTACAGGCCGACGGGGACCGTCTCATCCAAGTGCTGGCCAATTTGATGAGCAACGCTTGTCGCTATACATTGCCTGGAGGAAAGATCAGCGTGAAGGCAACTGTGTGGCCCAACGGTTCACCACCTGGCGAAGCTCCACCTGCTCCCCCAGGCGAGCAACGCCTTCGCTATCTGTGCTTGAGTGTCAGCGATACAGGCATTGGCATATCACCTAAAGATCAGACGCAGATCTTTGACAAGTTCTTCCGCGGCGATGACCCTGTGGTGCGTGAGAGCACAGGGACGGGTTTGGGCCTCTCCATAGCCAAGAGCATCGTGGAGCTACACGACGGCCAGATGTGGTTCCAAAGCGAACCAGGCCAGGGCAGCATCTTCAGCTTCACTGTCCCCATAGCGAGTGACAGCTAGCCGAGGCTCAACTTACGCAAAGGAAAAAACCCGCCGTGGCGGCGGGAATGAAAGTATACTCACATCAGGATTGGAAAGACGCAAGTGCGTCGGCACCTTGGTTTTGAAATGGCCCTGCTCTTCCTACAGGTGGGGTGTTATTTTCTCCAGCAGTCTTTCCTTGGGCATGTAGCCGCTCAGCCGCTCCATAGCTTCACCATCTTTGAACAGGATCATTGTAGGGATGCTCATGATACCGAACTGGGTCGCTACCTGGGGGTTCTGATCTACATCTAACTTGGCCACTTTAAGCTGACCATCGTATTCCTCAGCGATTTCCTCCAGAACTGGGGCAATCATGCGGCAAGGGGCGCACCACGTTGCCCAGAAGTCAACAATAGCAGGCATATCTGATTGGATGACTTCTGCCTCGAAAGTATCGTCGGTGACATGTACCGGTTCAGACATATTTTTTCTCCTCACATTTTAAGGCTGCCGTCGCGCCTGTACCGCAACAGTGGTAGAAGCAACA
>CAYFSE010000041.1:0-4907 GCA_964345725.1 uncultured Dehalococcoidales bacterium | reverse complement strand
CTCTGGCTACTTCGACCCGCTTCTGGTTAGCCAGGGTCAAGTCCTGAATTGGAGTCATGCTCAGCGCCGACAGTCCCACAAACTCTAATGACTGGGCGGCTTCCGTAGCGGCGGCCGCCCCTGAGACACGGGTTGGCGTCCCGAAAAATGCCCCCACCAGTACATTCTGAAGGACCGGCATATTGCCGAAGACTTTCGTTTCTTGAAACGTCCTGGACACCCCCATCTGGCAGATTTGATGGGGCTTCAAGCCGGTGAGCCTCTGGCCTTTGAATCTTATTTCCCCTGAGCTAACAGGCAAAGCCGCCGATATTAGATTGAACAGCGTTGTCTTGCCAGCTCCGTTGGGACCGATGAGACCCACGATCTCGCCCTGCTCAACATGGAAGTCAACATCAGATACGGCCGCTAACCCCCCAAAGTACTTGCTTACGCCCTGGCCTTCAAGTATTCGCATGTTGCTCCCCTGCGTCTCCTTTCAGTAGCTTCGAAATCACCCCTCCCAGCTTATCTCGCAGCATCGGCACCAATCCTACTATCCCACTGGGCAGGAACAGGATAACCACCACCATTATAATGCCAAAACCGAGCATAAAATACGTGAATAACTGAGCTTTCAGCGTTTTCTCCAGAAAACCAAAAACAAGGGCACCCAATATTGGACCAGGGAGACTTCCCATGCCGCCAAACACGGCCGCCACGATCGGTATGAAAGAGTTGGTTACACTGAAGGCAATACTGGCGTTAGAATAAGAAAGAGAAGGCGCAAGGATCGCCCCGGCCGCCCCCATGAAAATGGCGCTGATGGCGAAGGTCAGGACTTTGATCCTTGTGATATTGACGCCCATGTGTTCCGCTGCTTCCTCGTTCCCACCGATGCTCTGCATAGCCAATCCCAATCTGGAGCGCCTGATAAAATAAACGGCGAGCACCGTCACCACCGCCAGGCCGAGCATCGTGTAAAGAAGCATTGTGCGGTCCAGCACGTTGAAATACCAGCCATGCCTCCCTAACACATCGGCCTCCACGTAGTTGACAGTATTGCCAATGAACACGACGAGTCCGAAGCTGAATATGGTGAAATATATGCCCTTCAGCCTCAGGGTCACCAGTCCGAGCAGAACAGCCAGTGCAAAGCTGACGAGAGCTCCCACGACTATAATAACTGGGAAGGGTAGATAGTCCTGCAGCAGGGCCGTAGAATAAATACCTGTTCCGAAGAATGCTGCCGGCGCCAATGACATGTAACCGGTGGCGCCGGAAAACATGGCCCAGCTCACCGCCAGGACGGTATACATGAGCATGGTAATTAGCACGCGGATAGGATATACCCCACCGTACAGGGGAAAGGTCAGTACAAAGGCTACCAGCAGGATGAGAAATCCCACCAGCAGCGGCTTTCTATGTTCGGTAAACAGCCGGGTTACATTCATTTCCCTTACTTCTTGCCGAAAATACCGGTTGGTCTCGCCAGCAACAAGAGCATGAGCATTGCGTAATAAACAGGCACAACAAGGACCGACTCCCAGAGGCCGGCAACCAGCATGGACACGATACCGATTATGATTCCGGCAACAAAACTACCCGGGACACTGCCCAGTCCGCCCAGGGTGACAATAATGAGGGCGATTACGGTATTGTTGAAGCCGATACCCGTGTTGACTGGAGTTCTCATGCTGATCAGTGTGCCGGCAACGCCCGCCAGCAGCGCTCCCAGTCCGAAAGAAAGAGCCAGAATCGTGTTGGCATTCACCCCCATCAGTTCCGCCGTCGACTGGTCTTCGGCCGTGGCCCTGATCGCTCTTCCCAGCCGGGAGCGGGTCAAAAAGAGATAAACCGCTACGCCCAGGACTGCCGCAACGGCAAAACCTACGACCAGGTTGACCGGGATGTTCACCCCCGGAAACGGCAGACCTCCGGTTAAATATTGAGTTGGCAGCGACACGGTGCCAAATCTTATCCGGGCTAGGTTCGAGATGATGTACATGACGCCGAAGGCAGCTAGCAGAGCGTTGCCCTGAAAGGCAGCCGGTGACGGCGCCCGGGCTTTAACACCTCTGAAAAGAGTTGCTTGAAGCAAGAAACCGATGCCAAATAAGAGGGGACCGATGATAACCGGTGCCAAGAGCGGATTAATACCCAGCTCCCCGAGGGTAAAGGTGAGTACACCTCCCAGCATAAGAAACTCGCCGTGGGTAATGTTCAGCACCCGGCAAACGCCAATCTGCAGACTCAAACCCACAGCCAGCAAGCCATACACCCCACCCGCCAATATGCCGATCATCGTTAAGCCTAAAAGTATCTCTACGTCTGCCATGGCGCTGACTCGTTAATACCCTCTCTTGTTTCTTCTTGACACACGCAAAAGCAGGCTGCCCAGAAAAACACCCCGATATCTCTTCTAGACAGCCTGCCTTCTATTCTAGACTCCTTGCCTTACGTAGTCTTATCCTCCTAGTCTAGCAGCCAGAACCAGTTGTCTGTGTTGGGGTAGACAAAGTCCGCAGTGGGGCTGTTACCTCCTACGATTCTGTACTCCCCGTTTATCCACTGGCCAATCTCCCCGGGGTGGCACTCGTAGGCTAAGATTCCGCCACCGTTGCCATTTCCGAATACCGTGAACCAGCAGTCACCGAGGACCGTGTCAGCCGGATTCGTGGAGCTAAAATCAGCCAGGGCGTTCCTTACCTCGGTCGAGTCAAGATTCCCGGCCGCCTCTACAGCCGCCGCCCACATCTCCAGCCCTGCAACGTAGCAAGGCTGGCCCCAGTAGTCGAGAGTGTCAAAGCCACTGGTCGCGGCTCCCGGGTCACATCCCAAGGCGGGGTCGTCCCAGTCCGCCTCTGCTTGCGCCGCGAGATCATCATACATCTCAGAGATCTCAGGTGAGGTGTAATCGTCGGCTATGATGAAGCTCAGTGTTCCTTCCACATAGGGCCCAAAGTCAACAGGATACATATTGGCGTTGCCGCCCGGTCCAAACAGGATAGCCGGCGGGTTGAACTCGCTGGCCATCAATGCCAGAGTAAGCATTGCGACGTTCCAGGGATAGGTATATGCACAGAAGATATCATAAGGTTCCGCATCGTAGGCGGCTTGAGCCGCTGCGATTATTGCCTCTGGTTCGCCCGGATGGTCGGGCAGCCAGTAGCTATGGAAACCTCCGTCAATGACGTTCTCCTCACCGAACTCGTTAAAGGTTTCGTCTCTATATTCTATGCCGTGCGTAGATCCAGCCTCTCCAATGTAGGTTACGTATGCTGTCGGGTCACCAGCTACGTGTGGGCTAGCGTCCAGCATATCGTGCAGAACAGGGATCTCGTACCAGTTGGAGAAGCTCAGGCTGGCCCACACATAGGGCCAGCTATCTATTTTTTCGTCCCAGATCATACTGCTAGCACCACCCTCCAGTCCGATAAACACAGTCGCCGCGGCATTGCAGACAGGAGCTTGAGTGAAAATAGGGTCAGTGCCCGGACCGCCCCATATAACGTCAACTTCGTCTGTCTCTATCAAGGCTTCAGTGACGTCCGCCAAGTCCCATGTCGCAACGTCGAAATCGCGCACCACCAGTTCTATGGGCACGCTCTCAGCATACTCGCTCAGAAAGATCCCACCGTCGGCGTTGACCTTATTGGCGAAATACCGATAGACTGTTCCACCGTAACCGCACTCGAAAACAGCCAGCGGTCCATCCAGGTCTCTGGCCAGACCAACTTTGATGCTCTCCGGCGCCTGCGGCGGAACTGGGCCCCCACAGCCGACGAGCCCTATACCCAAGGCCAACACCACCGCTGCCGAGATAAAAAGTATTTTCTTCACTGTTTCTCCTCCTTTCTAAAATCTTTCAAAAGCTTGCTAAAACTATCCGTTCTATAATCGCTCGGCATCACCCCCTTGTTTCTGTATTTTTGCTCCGCTATCCCTAACAACTTTCCTTCCTAATATTGCGCGTCCTCACCTCCTTTCATTATCTTTGTTGTATCTTTATAGTATGCCACTGATGTTAAAATCCTGTTAATTTTCGGTATATGTCACAATAATCTGATCTTCCGTTCAATGTTTGGCACCCACGGTCATTTTGTGGTATCTAGGGTCTCTACTTTCGTAATCTCGGTGTATTCCTCCCCCGGGGACGAAAGGATTACAACGGAGTTATTATCTTCTTCAGTTTTGTGCCATCCTTCCGCTAATCTGGAGTTCAATGGTGCGCGTGATATTGAAATTTCAGGTGTGCGCTGGTATTATACAGTTGTATATACAAGTTGTCAATACCTTATACGAAGTACCTGATGGATTTCACTATCTACAATGTTTTATATGAGGCAAATGCATAAAGTAGATCATAATTCTCATGAACCAACTTATGCTCAGTTGGTGCGAATTCTGCAAGAGCAGATTGCAGTGGGGAGACTACGACCTGGAGATCGACTGCCTTCTGAGTCCCAGCTCTGTAAGCATCACGGTGTTAGCCGCATGACAATACGGAGAGCAATCAACATTCTCGTCGAACAGGGCCTAGTAGGCACTAGACAGGGGCAGGGCACCTTCATCAAGCCGATGCAATTCTGGGCCGCCACCTTCAGCCTTGGCCAATTGCAGAATCTACTCTCTGATGAGAGAGGGATAAGGATTAGAATACTGGAGGCTTCGATTAACCTAGCCAGGGGAAGAGTACCGCGCAAGATGGCTATGAAAAGAGGACAGCGAATACTATTCATTCGCCGACTGATATTATCACAGGACAGACCAATCATGTACCATCGGGAATATCTTGTATATGACCCCTCACGGCCCATAGTTGAATCCCAATTAGAAGTGACTTCGCTCAGGGGCCTATTCGAGGGGACAGGTAACTCCTTTATTAAACGCAGTATGCTCTCTATAGAGGCGACTGTATTAGAAGA
>CAYFSE010000040.1:0-9565 GCA_964345725.1 uncultured Dehalococcoidales bacterium | reverse complement strand
AGGTCGAAGAGTTGGTCGGGGCTGTAGTCTGCTCCGTCCATGTTGAGGATTTGGATTTGAGCACCGGGCACCCGTTCTCTCAGCTTTTGTATCGCATCCGTCACGCAATATGGAGAGATGTCGACCCCGATGCCGGATATCTTGTACCGCTCTGCCAGCCTTGTCAATAACTCTCCCTTGCCGCAGGCAATGTCGAGCACGGTAGACCCTGGATTCAGTCTCAGGAGCCCGACTAGTTCATCGAGCTTCGCTCTACTTGTCGGATTGCAGACTTCGTGGTAGCGATGGGTTACGTCGTAGAACTTCCATGTATCCATCTACATCTCTCCTTCAATTCAGATGGCATAATACTAACACGAATATGCCCCCAGTAACCGAATAACTACAGGCAAATCGTCGTTACGCCACTGACTAGCTCAGTAGACTTCCAGGATAGCTTGCGTGATAGACAACAGTTGAAGCTACGCCATAGCCTAACCCAAAGGGCGTACCCCCTTATTGACATAGGATACCTGTCTCTGACCTATTTGAATCTTCGGGATAGGTTGAGGCGTTTCTAGATTCGGCGACTGAGAGACAGCGAACAGGCGTCAGGCAAGCTACCGATTGCAGGGCATGCGATAGGGACGTGTCTGGCCTAGCCAACCTATAGCCTCTATCGCCTAGATCTCGCTCCTTGAGTTCTAATACAAAACGTCCACCCCCCTCGCTTGAAGCTGACGTATGTATGTGTTGCTGCTCTGGGATCACTCCGCTAGTCGATCACAGCCGTTGCGTTAATTTCCAGAAGACAGCGCGGATCGGTTGCCAGCTGCACAACCTGAACAGTAGTAGTCGTTGGCTTATTCTCGCCCATAACCTCGTTCCATACCTTGTTCAGGATATCCTGCTGTGAAAGATCCGTAAGGAAACGATTTGCCACCACGAGATCGGCGAATGTGGCGCCAACTGATTCAAGCCCCTTCCTCAGATTTTCCAGCGTCTCCCGTGCCTGTCCTTCCATGTCGTCCGGCATGCTGGCAAATTCTTCCGGGATATGAGGATGGCTGTGATATACCGGTGCGGCTGTGACCCCGGCGAGAAATACTTGAGTTCCCCCGGTAACTTTTATGACAGGGGCATAGGGCATCCAGACATCAGGGGCATCAGGCCAGTGAATGCGTTCGATCTTTTTTGTCATTTTCTCCTCCTCTTGCTTCAACTCAATTATACCCTTGGGCAATCAACAGTGGAAGAGAGACTGGAGTGAGCGATTCTCTTAAAAGAGAGTGCACCGATTTTTGGCATCGAGCTATGCTGCTTGGTGGCTGAGTGAAGTTTGAGGATAGCTAAACGGTTTATAGAAGCGAGGCTATCGGGGTATATATTGCGGATAGCAGATTATGAAGATTATGGGTTTGTTATCCTGCGTAGGCTTCGATTTCGACCGCTCCCGTGTTACCGCCCGAACTGCTCTCCACTTCAAAACGAAGCCTCTTAGTCGTAACCTGAACATCGAAGTAATAAGCAGTTGCAGCATCAGGTAAATCATAAGGACCTAGCTGCGTGCCATCATCCGTTACGACTTTGAAGCTATAAATCTGAGCACTATTGCCCATCGTCCTAGTCCAGAATCCGACCATTTCTAAGTCATATGTTTGTGCCAATTCAATCTCAATCCAGGCATCGTTTCCCTGACCGTCAGAAGACCACTCAGTAGCACTATTTCCATCAATTGCCTTGTTTGCCCCAAATGAACTGTCGGCATCACCACCTCCCCAATTACTACTGACAGCGATTACTCTTGCACCAGCGTCAGCTGAGGCAACATTCTCTCCGCTTGGCTGTCTCTCATCTGGCGCTGCAGCTGTTACGAAAGTGAGGTCATCTGATTGATAGATATTGGATGATGAATCTGTTGCCGTAATTCTGTAATGATATTCGGTATCTGGTTCGAGTCCAAGAAGTAATACTTCATGGTCTGTCAACGGTCCTGTCATTGCCATTAAGGTCAGCCTACCGTATTCAGAGTCCGTCCCATAGGCAACATTACATACTAGGGGTACCCCGCTGATGAAAACAATCTTTGCTGAGTGAGGACCGATATCCCGCACATCAGGTCCGTTGAATCCTCCCGGAATCTCATCCAAAGAATGCACTGCATCTTGGTTACGAGTAGCGAAGAATAGTACCGTTCCAAGAAGTATGACTATAATCAGCCACAATAATACTTGTAGCCTCTTCTTCATAGGAAGGCACCTCCAACAACACTGTAGGTCAAAGTAAATCGTATTGTCAAATAAAATGCGTAGAGAGAGATGATTTGAGCATTCCCTCCAAATCGTGGAGAGACCTGACAAAGACCGCGAATTCATTCTAGGGCAGATGAAAGGGAAGTAGGCAATCCTGAGGTCTCGGTGTACAGATCCGCCCCGATAACAGTCAATACGCCTCAAGTATGCACGACAGGTCTATCGTCCTGTGGAACAACAATGAATGCCAATCAGGAAGTCAAAGCTAGACTGTTCATAAGGGAAGGCTATCTGTTCACAACGCAGGGGGGGTGTACCCTGGGGACATTGGTGCTACCTACGCCTAACGGGGACATGATTGGCTCGTAGAAAAAGGTCACCTGGCTTACTCGCAACAGCCAGGTTCACCTGGATGCCCGCAACAATTCTGTCTCTTAATTATCTTTATTCCCCAGTTGCGGAACACAAGATAGAGCTTCTTATTCAGCGGCATTTTTGCCGACATATTTGAAAAGAATGACCTTATGTTCGGCATACTCCCTCCTCAAGCATCAGACCAGATTATACCACTTGCCAACCCAATGAGGTTCGAGCATAGCTTGAAGTTCTATGAATTACCAGTGACCTCTATCGTTGCCACAAGCACAATCTAATCTCATCTGCAGTCACATGCTCTACAAGTGCACTTGTTGAACGGTCACAATACGGATTCTGTGTAGGCATCAGGAGGTCATAGCTGGATTGTTCACAAGCCAAGGCTGGATGTTCACAAGGCAAGGGGTGGTGTACCCCTGGTTCATTCGGGCTTTGAGATGACTTGAAGCTAGCCCATCGCACAACCCAAAGGGCATACCCCCTTCTTGATATGCAGAGACCTGGCACTGACCAATTTGGATTCTGGGGATGGCTTCAGGCCTTATCGGAGGCTTACAGCCTTGTCCAGAGAGTCTGACAGATTCCCAGAATCATGCCCGAGGGCGTTTGGTAGCCCTTCTGCTATGTCAGCAACGGGGTTATCTCTCTTCCCTCTTTGGCAGTTTGTCTATGTAACGTCGCGTCATTTGCAGGAGCCATTTCCAATGTAGTGCTATGTGGAGAAGCACTCCTACTGCAAGAGCCAGTCCACCCCACTTATGAACTTGCACCCACACGACTCGGCTGGGAAAATAACCACGGGGGAAAACAACCCATAGGAGGAAGACAGAGACGGCCAAGAGCACTGCGACAATCGCCAAGGTAACCGCGAGCCAATACCTTGCTTTTACCTCAATCTTCAACTTGCCTTCCCTCAGGCATCACAAACATATCCAGAACCAAAGGGCATACTCCGGAGACACCATCACACGAACGTCGGATGGGATGTGAATATGACTTCCGGCAAAGCCGGAGAACTCCTTCGGGCCTGTTTCGTAGACAAATCCACATCCACCATATGCAACATCTTCGTCGATTTGCTCAACCCAATAGCTGTCTACGGGATTTGCCTCGCCTATGCTTGCATACCAAGTTAGCTTAATAGCCGATAGCTTCCCTTGTTCACCCAAACTCAGTAGGATATCCAGTGCGGTAATAGTTCCCGGTTGCAGTGTATCACTTCTAACATCATGGGGCGTCACTTCCACATCTGTGAATCTCATAGTATTTCCTCGGGGACTTTGAATAATTACCTCAGGGAGTATTACGTCGCCGCCATTTTGCATTCGCCTCAATACTTCGTCTCCAAAGGTACGGCATATTCTGCCTAGATATTCTTCAGGCTGCCGGTTCAAACGTATCTGAGTTCCATCCTTGTAGGGGTACATATCCATCCGGAACACATTGTTCTCATACCATCCACCCGAATACTTCACTTGGTACCACCAGTACGGTTCTCCGTTAATGGCATCGATTATGTGTGTGTCCATACTCCCGTCAAAGTGGTAATCCATCTCTATATCGCCCTTCTCAGAGAGGTGAACCAGGGCGTCAAAGACAGAGAAATGTCCTAGTTGGAAAATGTCCGGGCGCAAAGTCTCTACCTGTCCTGCGTCAAATGAGAACTCGCCAATACCCTCAATGAGCACATTGCCCACCCCCGTTGGCTTTCGTCCGTCTTGTTGGACCGCTGGGCTCCACTTCCCGTCTAGGGTTGGCAACATGTAAGATATGGGTTCAGGACCGTCTAAGGGTTCAGCTGGACTGCACGAACTAAGCACGAATGGAATTGAACCGAGTAGTAGGGCCACGAGCATGACTGAAATGATTATCCTTGTCACCGCCTTTTTCCCCTAATTCCATTATATCCTTGAAGTACCGAAAATCAAATATGGGTGAAAGCTTCTAGTAGCTCTTCCTCTCCCAACGGCAATGACGATAATACCATAGCAAAAAAATGACAAGGGACGACAACAGCAAAAGTGGCTGAAATAACGCTAACCCCAAAATTCGAAATAGTGATTATGTCAGAGAGGGCAACGAGAATATCTAACTAAACGTCGTATGGGAATCTGCCTATTCTGGTGAGGCTGGGGTTACAGCAAGCCCATGGCCCAACCCAAAGGGCATACCCCTTCTTGAAATCAAGATACCTGGCTCTGACCTATGGGTATTTTGGAGTAGCTATCTGGACAGGTATAGAAGAACGTTCTGCTATGCTTGCGGCAGTATTCCTTCTGCATACTACCCTATTGCTATTGCCGATAATATTCGGTTTCTCCTACTACTACGATTTCATGTTCTTTGATATATCTGTAGCTGAGTGTATTTGTGCCTCCCGTAGCCACATTTCTCAATGTAATGCTATTACCGTTCTGTGATATTGAGAATTCATAGACCCTCTTCCCGTCAAGCCTATTATAAAACTCTATAGTGCTTCCCCTGAATGTTATGGACTGCTCATAACCAAAAAACGTTGCGATATAGGTCCCAGAAGGGCTATCAGAAGTAGTAGATATGCCGAACCATCCCTTCACATCTTCAGCATATGTCGCTAGTGGCTCAATTCCCGCAAACGCACCCACTACCATTCCTATCAAAGCGATAATCAGAAAAGCAGCAACGACGGTCCCTGCTCGTACTCTATATGCTCTTAGAATGGATATGTTCCAGAATAGAACCCCGATACTCACTGCGAGTATAATCCACCCTGTCAGTTGGTCAGTTTGGTTAGTGAAGAGCAGATAAGCACTCCAGGCTGCAACTGCGAGGCACATAATCACCAGCAAAACCAAGAATGCCTGTCTCATTGTCAATCCTCATTTCACTTGTTCATATATGCTATGGCGACCAGTCGAAGCCGTCAATACCCCCAAAGTACCACAACCATTGCTAAAAGTCGTTTTGATGGATTCATTCAATTCTTTCAATCCCAAAAAAGGAAATCAAAGCTGGAATGTTCGATATTTCAGTTTTTTCAGGTACTAAAACAGAGGGATTTATCGAATTCTTCGAGTCCACAAAAAAGGGGTAACAAAGCTAATACGGTGAGTAATTTGAATTCTTTGAGTCTATAAAAAGAGGTGGGGCATGTACCAAGCTCACCATCTCAATACATCTTCAAGCTTTAATCCATTGGCTTTTGGCACCTTGAAAATGTATCCTTGGCTGCACCGAAGCTCCTGGGCCGCCCTGTCTACACTACGATATTCTCTGAGGCGCTCATAAACATTCTTGAGTGGGATGTTTAGGAGTTTGCGCCCTAGGCCTTTGACCACCACGTCCTCACCGCATTTTGGACAGGGAATAATCATCATTGTCACGACTCCTTCTGTGTGTTGCAGTGAAAGCACCCCACAAATGTTAGGCTTTCGTAGGCTTTCTGAAGCTGCGAATCAAAATGGACGCTTTGTCCGCCATCATTGTCTTTCCTGCTAAAGCTAAGGCGGACATTTTGTCCACCCTGTCCGTATTCTATTTCGCTAGCCTCATGTTGCTCCGGGGAGCTAAGCCAAAGGTTATCTCAGAGGCTCTGGGACACTCCAGTGTTGCCTTTACACTGGACGTCTACTCCCATATAATAGAGGGGATGTAGCAAGATGCCATGATGCTGCTGGATGGGGTCCTACCCGAAGGCAAGAATGGGGCGCCTAGAAAAGATAACGCCAAATTAACGCCACAGTTGGACATAAAGTTGAGCGGTAACCGACCTTTAGCTTCAGGGGCGTAGCTCAGTTTGGCTAGAGCAGCGGTCTCCAAAACCGCAGGTCGCGGGTTCGAGTCCTGCCGCCCCTGCCAGTGAAAGGTTTGTTTGAGCCCTTTAGAAATGAGATTTTTCTGGGGCGTCATGCCGAGGTGGTGGAATAGGCAGACACGCCATCTTGAGGGGGTGGTGGGCGAAAGCCCGTGGGAGTTCAAATCTCCCCCTCGGCACCATGACTGGATTGCAGGGACTGGGAAAAATCGGTAGAATTTGTTTGGGGCGGAAGTAGTTCAGCGGTAGAATGCTTCCTTGCCAAGGAAGAGGTCGCGGGTTCGAATCCCGTCTTCCGCTCCAGTAGACTTGTAGCCGTGGCGGTGTAGCCAAGAGGTTAAGGCAGGGGTCTGCAAAACCCCCATGCGGCGGTTCGAATCCGCCCGCCGCCTTTTTCAGCTACCGACGATCAAGCCGAGGTGGCGGAATGGTAGACGCGGCGGACTTAAAATCCGCTTCCCTGTAAAGGGAGTGTGGGTTCGAGTCCCTCCCTCGGCAGTAAACCGACACCGGTGAAATTCAGAGAACAAGACGTCAAACACTGCATCTCAGTGACAAATGAGAAACCTCTGATCGGAAACAACAGGACTTCTCGTGTCTAAAAGTTCGGATTTTCCTTGTCATTAGGGTTTTGCCGCTTGGGTTTCCTCTGGCCATTGATGCTGCCCGTGTCATTGCCAGGACGGGGGCTCTTCGATCTTGCTCGTGACGGGCTCCGCGATTGCGTGACATGGGCAGCGAGATTGTCAGTCACCTCCGCTTTGCTGGATGATGCCCGCAGAAAGTCACTCCAAAGTACTAGAGGAGCGAGGGATTCTTTCCTTTTTTGCGACTAGTACTATTAGAAAGGGAGTAGGCAATTAGTACTATGAGCAACATGGACAACCCTGGCAGCCAAAGAGAACGACTAGCGACCATACTGACAGATTACCGCGCTTTGCTGGCAATGACACGTCCACTGGTCATTTCGGAGCACAGCCTGCCGTCATGGCGAGGAGGGGAGATTGGTCGCTCAGTGTTTGAGATCTCTCCGGAACCAGGGGATTGGCGTGCGGAGTCCACCCTGAGGAGAGGCGAGATCTTTCGGTCGGACGAGCGGGGGCTCGGGATGACAGAGGATGAAGATCTCGCCACGAGGACGGAAGAGGCAGCCAGAAGCTTTGCCGCGGAAGCTGAAGATGCCGAGACGAAGTCAATCCCTGCCCTACACCGTAGGGATTCGAATCTGCGAATTAGAGTCTACTTGGGTATGTCCTGAGCATCCAGCTGGCTCGTGGCCAGGCCTTGTCAAAGGGATTGCCGTGGACGGAGTAGGGCGCCAGATCCCGGCAACGTCAAATTCTAAGCATCGAATCCGAAACACGAACGACAAATGTGTAAACGTTCAAGACTCTGCATTTTTTATTTGGATATTTCATTTTGAGCTTTGAGATTTTGTCTGTGAGGTTGCCACGCCTCGACAGGTCGGGGCTCGCAATGACAAGGAGGCGGGCGTTGACACTGGCACAGAAGACGAAAGGTTCACACACGTGGTACTTTTTACTCATTGACTTGCGCACTAATCCAAATTATACTTCTGTAACCATGTGAATGGAGGCAAGGCATGGCAAAAGTAGGTGAAACGGTAGAAGCGCCGAAGAGCGCACAAACCTTGAGCGACAGCGAGAAAAGCGGTTTAGCTATGAAGGTGGTCGCGGCAATGCTGGCGGCCAGGGTGGTTGAGATCAAACCTCAGTTTGATTTCACCACTGAGCTGGGGTTCCTGTATCCGCTCGTTGAGCAGACGGCTAGGGTCAAAGGCAAGGAAGCAGTGGCCATTGTGGAGTCTCTGGCCGACAGGGGAGTATTGAGAAAGAGTTACTTCGACAGGCTTCTCCATTGCCCGCGGTGTCAGTCGATAAATCAAAGACCAAGCACTCACTGCCCGAAATGTGGCTCCGGGGATATTGCCCGCGGCCGGATTCTGGAGCACCTAGCCTGCGACTATGTTGGCGTTGAAGAGGAATTCACGACCAAGGGCAAATATGTGTGTCCCAAGTGTAAGTTGGAACTGCGGACTGTGGGCGCCGACTACCTGAGCCGGGGGGTGCTCCGCAAGTGCCGTGACTGCAGCGAAATATTCAGCTCGCCGATGGTAAAATGGCGCTGCCTGAAATGCTCTTCGCTCTCGACTGAGGAGGAGATTATCGAGGTGAATATTTATGCCTATACACTTGATGAGGGGAGAAGAAACTGGCTGGAATTTGAGATTCAGCCGAAAGTGCGGTTTGTTGAGTTCCTGGTACATAACGGCTATGGAGTGACGGAGAAGGCTAGGGTGAAGGGGAGATCGGGGGTGGAACACAGGCTAGATATGCTGGCCAGCAGGGACGATGGTGTCGTTATGCATAATGTCGCTATCGGAATTGAGATTGCCAGGGAACAGATAGGACTGGACAGGATAATGGATTTTGATGTTAAGGCCTTCGATAGTGGCTTTCACGACAAAGTACTGATCATCATCCCCGAGTTGGGTGAAGAGGCGCGGAAATTCGCCAGCTATCATGGTATCAGGGTGCTGGAACCCAAGGACCTGGATATGTTGCTCAGCGCCAGTGCCCAACCGCGCCCAGAAGTAGTTAGAGAGCCATTTGAGTTTAAGTCCAAATCACAGCTTATCGAATATCTGAAGAAACGGGGCTACAGACTACGGGAAAATGCTGAAGTCAAAGGACGGTCTGGCGCTGGCCATAACATAGACATACTTGCCACCAAGGATGAGGGCATCATTACTCATCGTATTGCCATTGGCATCGAGGTGGCTGACAAACCGATGGGACTGGACCGAGTATTTGACTTCGATGACAAGGCTTATGATGCCGGGATTCTGGACAAGGTCTTGCTTACTGTTCCCGGACTTACCAGGGAAGCCAGACAGTTTGCGGATCGGCAGGGAATAAGGGTCTTCGAGGCCGCGCAACTGGAGCCACCACGGTAGGGAAATCACAAATCCTGAGCCCTGAATCCCGAACAAATCCGAACCACCAAGTGCCAATGTCCAGAATATGGAGATAATAGCTGATATGCTCCGGGTCGGTGAAAATGGCGCCGGCAAGACGGAGCTTATGTACAGCGCCAATATGAGCTATGCCCAGATACAGAAATATCTCGGTTTCCTCTTGAGCCA
>CAYFSE010000039.1:0-2429 GCA_964345725.1 uncultured Dehalococcoidales bacterium | reverse complement strand
ATCGTTGCATTACCTCCTTACTAACCATCACTCTAAACCATATTGCTCAGCATGCTCCCTTAGGAACTTTAGGCCTTCCCCTGCTAGAAACTCGGAGGATTGGGTCGGTGGTCGCCACAACTTGATCGCCGCAGCCAAATCCGGGTTGACCGCGGGGAAGGACTTGACGACCATTGGTCCTGTGTAGTTCGCATCCGCCAGTCCCCGGAATACCTGGTCCCAGTTGACCGTGCCGCTGCCAAGCAAGCCGCGATGGTTATCGCTCATATGCATGTAGCCCAGCACATCGGCGCAGTCAACCAGCGGCTTATAGAGACCCTCTTCCTCGTACAGCATGTGGTATGTGTCGGCGTGTATCTTGATATTATCTGCGCCGATGGCGAGAATGGTCTCTCGGGTATCGGCCAGCGTGTTGTACAGGTTGCTTTCGTAGCGATTGACCACCTCGATACCCAGTGTGATGCCGCGCTTCTTGGCCTCCTCTGCTACCTCACCCAGCGTGTCGATCACCACCTGCCGATCTCCGGTGAACTTCCCCAAGGCGAAGGCGATACACCCACCAAGGTAGGTTCCCCCGACGGCTTCGAGCGCCTCAAGCGCGCTGGTGAGGAATTGCTTGGCTTTCTCTGGCTCTTCGGGCATATGCGCCCACTCGGGCAGCACGAGCGACCCCATCGCTTCAATGCCGGTATCGGCGAGGGCTTTCTTGTGCGATGCCGCATCAAACTCCTCGGGTTTTAATAGGGAGATCTCGATGAAATCGAAGCCGACCTCACCTGTAGCGGCAATCGCCTGGTTCCCCTTTTCCGTTGTCCATTCATCAATCCACAGGAAAGTATGTGCGCCGTACTTGGGCATGGCAGTCCTCACTTTTTCTTAATGGCCTGAACTCACAAGCAGTCGGTCTGCTTATTGCTTGTCCTAGTTTGAGGGAACCACGAGTATAGCAGCGAGATTGCCAGATTCCCTTGCTGCTTGTTAGTAGACGCCGTACTCTTTGGTGGCGTCCCCCATTGCCTTTACATTTTCGGGTGGGACGTCATCAAAACCGGCTGCGGCGTCCACCATTAAGCCGCCGCCTTTACCGACGACATCAATAAGCTCTTTCACGTAATCTTTGACTTGCCGGGCTGTGCCTGTTTGCAGTAGGGATAGCGGTACGTTGCCTGAGATACATGCAACGTCACCGAGGAGCTCCTTTGCTTTATAGATGTCCACGGTCTCAAAGTGGTAAAGCACCTTACCTTTAGGCACATCCACAAGATACTCTAAGCGGGTTGTATAGTTCCCTTCTGTGTACACGTATGGGATGACTCCCGCCTCATCCAGGGCGAGTATTAGCTCTTTCAAAGTCGGCCAATAAAAGGTCCTAAACTGCTCATCAGACATGAACCCTGCGGCGCCTTTGTGGAGAGGTATCAGCACCATAGGGTTTCTAACCGCCCTGGCAGCCCTTATCCCTATTTCTATGGCGAAGGGTGTCATTTTCTCAAGGGCTTCGAGCAGTTTGTCGGGTATTCTGAGCATATCCAGCATGATCCCTCTGGTTCCCCTGAGAGAATCCCCGATTAGGTCAAATGGAGCAAACGTCAGGCAGCCCAGCATGTTGGGATATCCCAACCCCTGAATCTCTTTATCAAATTTGCCGATAGCCCTGTACCACTTAACCAGTTCCTGCCCAGCTCTGACAAGTGAATCTAAGGCTTCGGCAACCTGCGGATCACCAAATGGGGCCAATAAATCAAACCAGCACGTCCACATTCCAGTACGTAAGGGGAGAAGCTTCTGCAAGGGCTCTAATTCACTAAAGGCACGCGGGTAATACCTCCTGAGCATGAAATCGGTGGGATCTGCGATGAATTCGTCATATTCGTCCGCTCTCATGTATTCGTCTTCGATGAACTGATATGTCAGCTTGGGATCAGCAAGTTGCTTGCCAGGCACTTTAATTTGTTTGTAGCCGATAAGCTCAAATACAAGCGCAGAATAAGCAATTGAGATGTTGACGTACAGGTCTGGATCCAGAGCCAAGACAGTCTTCTTCCAAGCCTGGTGTGCCTTGTCGTAGTCATACATGACCTCTTCAACGGTCATGCCCGCATAGTGCGCAGGGAACAGGCCATAAAGAGGAATGTATGGCACCCTGTCAGGGACTCTCAGTTGGAGAGCATCTCTAACCCTTGTTATTCTCTGCTTGTATGCTTCTTCGGCTTCCGGACTCACAAACTCTACCCCCTCGGGCGAAAGCCAAGCCCGGAACATCTCCTCGAGTCTTTCGGCTGATGAAAGCTCTTCCCAATTAATGTCCAATTTACTCCTCCCCTACCCATTGCTTGGCAAGTGTAACGGCTGCTACGGCGTCGCGCCCATAGGCGTCGGCGCCAGTGTATTTGCGGACCTGGTTATCAATCTGTCCGCCGCCGATCATG
>CAYFSE010000038.1:0-2646 GCA_964345725.1 uncultured Dehalococcoidales bacterium | reverse complement strand
ATCACGAGAGTTTGATGCTGGGTGAAAACACAGACATCGGGGCATTTACTTACATTAATGCCAAATACGGGGTTGAGATCCACGATAATGTCCAGATTGGGTCACACTGTTCCATATACTCATTGTCCACGATTGATGATAAGAAAGGCAGGATAGTAATTAAAGAGAATGCCAGGATAGGCAGCCACAGCATTGTAATGCCCGGCGTTACAATCGGTAGGAACGCTGTCGTGGGAGCGATGAGCTTTGTAACCAGGGACGTGCCTGATGATGGAATCGTGGCAGGTGTGCCGGCAAGAATCATCGAGCATAAGGACCAGGATAGTTAGACAGATGAGCTGGAAGATACCCCTGTTCAAGATATACTGGGACCAGGAAGACATAGAGATGATTAGCGAGGCCATCCGGAGAGGAATGTCCTGGGCAATCGGTCCCAATATAGAGAAGTTCGAGGAGATGCTTTCCCGGTATGTCGGTACGAAGTACGCATTGGCGTTAAATTCGGGAACTTCGGCTCTCCACGCAGTCTTGTTGGCTTGCGGAATCGGGCCAGGAGATGAGGTTATAGTTCCGTCATTCACTTTCATTGCGACGGCAAACGCTCCCCTCTTCGTAGGAGCTAGGCCGGTCTTCGCCGATATCGAAGCAAAGACGTACGGGCTCAACCCTGAGGATGTTGAGAGGAAGGTCACTCGTAAAACAAGGGCAATCATGCCCATTCATTACGGAGGCGCGCCATGCCTGATTACCCTACTGAAAGCGATTGCAGAAAGACACAATCTGCTCCTCATTGAAGACGCCGCCGAATCTCTTGGCGCCACCGTTAATGGCAAGAAGGTAGGAACTTTCGGCAAGGTAGCTATCCTGAGTTTCTGCTCAAACAAGGTGATTACTACAGGCGAGGGGGGAGCTGTAGTGACTGATTCCGTCGATATATTTGAGAAGCTCAAACTGACACGGTCCCATGGCAGAGCCGAGACTGCCAACTACTTCTCTTCGACTGCGTATATGGACTACGTTGCTTTGGGCTACAATTTCCGCATGTCGGACATCGCTGCTGCGTTAGGTATCGCCCAGCTCAAGAAAATAGATACGCTTATCGATATGCGCAGAAGGAATGCTGAGATGCTGTCGGCCAGGCTGTCGGGAATTGCGGGGGTTGAAGTTCCCCGTCCTCCGGATGATTTCTCTCACGTATATCAGATGTATACTATAAGGGTGAACGAAGGGAAAGAGAAAAGGGATGCCCTGGCAGCTTATCTGGCCGGGCAAGGCATCATGGCCAAAGTATATTTCCATCCCGTTCACCAGACCCACTTCTACAGGGACAAGCTGAGCTACAAATGCGATTTGCCAATCACCCAAAGCCTGTCCCGCCAAGTCCTGACTCTTCCCATGTATCCCACGCTTACTGAACACGAGATAGACTTTATTGCAGACCAGGTCGCAGCCTTCTTTTCCCGTGGTGCCGCGAAATAGGATTAAGGAGAACGCAAATGGCAAATATCTTCGGGGACAGGAACATACTGGTTACCGGTGGGAGCGGGTCTATAGGCAGCGAGATAGTGAAAAAGCTGCTGCAATATGAACCCAGAGTGGTAAGAATCCTGAGCAATGATGAGAATTGCTTATTCAGTTTGGAACAGGAACTGCAGGGTCGCTCTAATTTGAGATTTTTGGTGGGAGATGTCAGAGATAAAGAGAGACTAGGGCGCCCCGTAGAGAATATACATTTTGTGTTTCACGCCGCCGCTCTAAAACATGTTCCTCTTTGTGAGTACAATCCGTTCGAGGCGGTCAAAACGAATGTGCTGGGCACTCAGAACATCATCGAGGTGGCCATGGAGCATGAGGTGGAGAAGCTGATAACCATCAGCACCGATAAAGCGGTGAACCCGGTCAATGTCATGGGTGCTACCAAGCTGCTGGCTGAACGCTTAACTATCTCTGCAAACTACTACAGGGGGTTTAAGAAGACGGCATTCTCCTGTGTTAGATTCGGGAATGTGCTGGATTCAAGGGGCTCTGTTGTGCCTTCATTCAGAGAGCAAATCAGAAAGGGCGGTCCGGTTACGCTCACAGACCCCGATATGACCAGATTCGTGATGAGTATACCACGGGCGGTAGCTCTGGTTTTCAAGGCTGCGGAAATGGCCCAGGGCGGAGAGATCTTTATATTCAAAATGCCGGCTTTGCGCATCGGCGACCTGGCTGAAGCAATGATTGAGGAACTGGCGCCTCAATACGGGTACAATCGCAAAAGCATCAAGGTAGAAATAAGTGGCAAGAGACCGGGCGAGAAAATCTACGAGGAACTGTTAGCCGCCGACGAAGCTACAAATGCCTCTGAGACCGAAGACATGTTCGTCATTTCCCCGGCGGCAGGAAACCGAAAGACTAAAATGAGATCAATTGAGGAATATAGGTCCGACCAGGCTGGGATCTTGCTCGCCAGGGGAGAAATAAAGGAAATATTGACAGAAAGCTCGCCTCAGCCTCTTTGAAATAACCCTCTGAAGAACCGGAATTCCTCTCTGGTAAACCCCTTCAGCAACAGAACAGCAGCCCCGTAGATGGCAGTACCGGCCAGAACAGTCAGCCCGGTAGCTAGAGTCCTCTCCGGAGCTATTGCCCAAACGGCTGCAG
>CAYFSE010000037.1:0-19090 GCA_964345725.1 uncultured Dehalococcoidales bacterium | reverse complement strand
AGCCAAACCGTAGGTATAGCAGTCGGTCCGCTGGTCGGAGGACTACTGCTTGATGGGTTCCCCTCGAATCCGGAACTTGTGTGGGCACCCATCGCCTCAATAGCGTTGATCGCTGCACTGGGGTACTACTGGTGGGGCCGCCGATTTCGTTTATAGTCTTCTGGAGGATCTCGTAGAAGAAATCCATCTCCCTTAAAGGGAAGGCGTTTAGCTGAGCATGACTTTTTCCCTCGTGACCTCCTCCTATCTTGCAGACACCAATTCCATGGGGAGAGAAGACGCTGTCAACGGATTTGCGACTCCGGGTGGAATATGCCATAGCATTGTGCCATAATACTGGATAAGGTTGGTAAGTTACGGTAGGAGATACCCGGTATAGGGAGCCGAAGAGGAAAGGGAGCAGTCCCGAAACTTTCAGGCAAAAGGACTACCGTAAGGAAAATCCCTGGAGAGACTTCGATATCAGGGCACCGAAGGGGCAAGCCCGCAAATAGTTGGCGGGCGATCTCTCAGGTAAAGAGACAGGGAGGACCTATTGTAAAAAGGTCTTCCCTTTTGTTTTGGGGAAGGATGAGAATTCTTCAAGAAGGTCTTGTATAGGAAGATAAATGGTAGCACTGCTGAAGAAGACACCTCTCAATAAAGTGCATCATGAGCTGAGAGCTAGAATGGCAGATTTTGCCGGTTGGCAGTTACCTATCTGGTACACTTCTATTTTGGAGGAACACAGGGCTGTCCGCTCTGGAGCAGGTATATTCGATGTCTCTGACATGGGTAGAGTTTGGATAACCGGAAGGAGGGCGGGAGCCTTTCTTGACAGGGTGCTAACCAGACCGGCAAGCAGACTGGAAATAGGTTCCTCTCAGCTCTGTCTCTTGTGTCTAGAGGACGGCGGCATTCTTGATGATTTATGGGCATATCGGGTGGAAACCGACCGCTATTTGATAGTCTGGAATGCAGGCGGTATTGAGCAAAAGCTTGGCTGGCTACAGCGTTGGGCAGGCTCGGACCCTGATATCGTCATTCAAGACAAAACCGCCGATACGGTCATGGTGGCTGTCCAGGGCCCGGCTGTTTGCCAACTGCAGAATCTGAAGGGCGTCTCCCGTTTACCTCGCTTTGGTCACACCCAGACAAGGATAGAGAACATAGAGGTGCTTGTCGCTAGAACAGGATATACGGGAGAGGATGGGTTTGAGATAATCGGCGATGCGGCAAATGCCTTACAATTGTGGGAATCGTTTATCAGGCAGGGGGTGAAACCCTGTGGCCTGGGCGCGCGTGACAGCTTGCGATTGGAAGCCGGCATGTTGTTGTACGGGCAGGACATGGACAGGAGCACCAATCCCTTCGAGGCTGGCTTGGGGTGGTTGGCGGAGATGGACAATGGCGACTTCATCGGAAAAAGCGCTCTCCTTGAAATTAAGCGTCAAGGCGCAAAGCGCAAGCATATCGGCTTTCAAATGACAGGGCAGGGTATAGCCCGTTCAGGCTACAAAATTGTTAAGTGTGGTCAAGAGGTGGGGAAAGTGACCAGCGGTGGCTATGCACCAACTCTGGATGTTAATATTGGGTTCGGCTACGTTCCTATTGAGCTAGCCACCATCGGCACTGATATCGAGATAATGATTCGCAACAAACCGGTGGCTGCTCAGGTAGTCAACAGACAATTCTACAAGAGAGGAGCATAAGATGACCCCCAAAGAATATAAATACACACCGGAGCATGAGTGGATTTGTCCGGAGTCCACGAATAAAGGGAAGGTAGGGCTTGCAGATTATGCGCAATCGCAGCTGGGAGACATAGTGTTTCTGGACTTGCCGGCGCCGGGAACCCAAGTGGAACAGGGCAAAAAGATGGGCGAGGTAGAATCGGTGAAAGCCGTTTCGGATATCTTCGCGCCAGTCAGCGGGCAAGTGCTGGAAATCAACCAAACGGTCATTGATGAGCCCGGGCTGGTGAATAAAGATCCCTACGGGGCTGGTTGGCTGGTCAGGCTAGAATTCAGCAAGCCTTCAGAGCTTGATGCCTTGATGGATAGCGATAAGTACGATGAATTCGTGGCCGGATTGTCTGAGAACGAATCAGGGCAAGCAGGCGGTTGACGAGTACAATGCCATCACCCTATTTGCCTAATACCGACGCTGATCGCAGCGCTATGTTGCGAGAAATCGGTGTCGGTTCGATTGAGGAGTTATTCGAGCATATTCCTGAACGGTTACGTCACGCACAGTTCAAGCTACCATCCCCACTCTCTGAGCTGGAGCTCAAAAAAGAGCTCAATCAATTGGCGAGCCTCAATGCCAGCGTCGATAACTATGCTTACTTTCTGGGTGGCGGGAGCTACCGCCACTTCATTCCTAGCACGGTTGAACACGTTATCGGTCGGAGCGAGCTCTATACTGCTTACACTCCGTATCAAGCTGAGGTCAGCCAGGGTACACTACAAAGCACCTATGAATACCAGTCGCTGGCCTGTCAACTCACCGGGATGGAAGTGAGCAATGCTGGGATGTATGATGCCAGCACAGCGGCTGGGGAAGCAGCCATAATGGCATGCATGATAACCAAAAGAGACAAGGTCGCTGTGTCAACCACGGTAAATCCGACCTACCGTGAGGTGATAAGTGCTTATGTCAAAGGTCGGAATCTTTCTATGGAGACGGTAGAGTTGAACTCAAGCTTGTCTCCGGACTGTGCCTGTTTGGTAGTTCAACAGCCCAATTTCTTTGGCTGTCTGGAAGGGATGGAAGCCCAGGTTCAGAAAGCCCATGATATTGGTGCCTTATTCGTTGCCACAGTGGACCCCATTTCTCTGGGGTTGTTTAAGCCGCCAGGGCATTATGGGGCTGATATCGCTGTCGCTGACGGTCAGGCGTTGGGCAACCCGACAAGTTTTGGCGGACCAGGTTTGGGCGTCTTTACCTGTCGTCAAGAATACTTGCGCCAGATGCCAGGCAGGATTGTGGGCAAGACGGTGGATGCCGAAGGTAAGCCAGGATATGTTATGACCCTGGTGACCCGAGAGCAATACATCCGAAGGGAGCGAGCCACATCTAATATCTGCACCAGTGAGGCTTTGATGGCTCTGGCCGCAGCAGTCTATCTAGCCACACTGGGCAAAAGTGGTCTGAGGCGCGTGGCCGAGTTATGCTATCACAAGGCTCACTACGCCGTTGAAAGAATAGCCGACCTCAAGGGCTATGCCCTCGTTTTCCCAGAGCCTTTCTTCAAGGAATTTGCCATTCGCTGCCCGGTAGCGCCCTCGCGGATCAATCAGGCCCTTTTCAAGAAAGGGATAGTCGGTGGTCTAGATATAAGCCACATACTAGACAATACTATGCTGCTCTGTGTTACCGAGATGAACACGAGAGAAGAGATAGACAAGCTAGTTGAAATCCTAGGAGCATTTTAGGGGCGCCACATGATTCATCACTACTTGCTCCCTGAGATTAGCCAGCCGGGCAAGATCGGGTGCAGTCTCCCAGCTCTGGATGTACCTCCGACAGAGTTGCCTCCTGAGGAGCTACTCCGGCAAGAGCTTGAGTTGCCTGAGGTTAGTGAGGTCGAGCTAATGAGGTATTTCACTGCCCTGAGTAAGCTCAACTACGGAGTGGATACGGGATTTTACCCGCTGGGCAGCTGCACCATGAAATACAATCCAAAATGGCAAGAGGACATTGCCAGACTTCCTGGTTTTGCTTCAATTCATCCGCTCCAGCCAGAGGAATCTGTCCAGGGTGCCATGCAGCTTATGTTTGAGCTGCAAGAGTGTTTGACCGAGATTACCGGGATGAATGTCACCAGCTTAGTCCCTATAGCCGGGGCTCACGGCGAGTTTGCCGGCTTGCTAATGGCAAAAGCATACCATCAAGACCGAGGAGACAAAGCTCGGAAAAAGATACTATTAACCGATTCTTCTCACGGAACCAATCCGGCCAGTGCGGTTATGTGCGGATTTGAGATAGGCGTCGTGGCTTCCGATAGTGACGGTAACGTAGATATGAAGAGCTTGGAATCCGCGATGAATGAGGAGGTGGCTGCCTTAACATTAACCATGCCTACCACTCTAGGTCTATTTGACCCACGAATACTGGAGATTAGCCAGCTGGTTCATGAAAGGGGAGGGCTCCTTGGCGCGGACGGGGCGAACTTGAATGCTTTCTTGGGGCGGGTGAAATTTGGGGAGTTGGGCTATGATTATGTCCAGCTAAATCTGCACAAAACCTTCAGCACTCCTCATGGCGGTGGTGGACCAGGCTCAGGTCCCGTCTGCGTTAAGGAAGATCTCGCCGATTTTCTGCCCTCACCCCTCGTGACAAAGAACAATGAGAGGTGTAGGTTCGTGTCGCCAGCCAAGTCAATAGGAAGGATAGCTAATTTCTACGGAAACTTCGGCGTAATGTGTAAGGCTTATGCCTATATCCGCTCCCTGGGCGCCGCAGGGCTGAAAGAGGTCAGTGAGAACGCAGTGATAAATGCCAACTACCTTAAGGAAAAGCTAAAACCATATTATCACCTGCCCTATGACCGCATCTGCATGCATGAAGTAGTGTTTTCGGGAAAACGTCAAAGGCTAAGGGGGGTTCGTACCGTAGATATCGCCAAGCGTTTGCTTGACTACGGTCTTCACCCGCCCACCGTCTATTACCCCTTGGTAGTTGACGAAGCACTGATGATCGAACCTACTGAGACGGAGAGTAAACGGACGCTGGATGCCTTTATCGAGGCTATGAAAGAAATAGCCAAAGACGCCAAGGAAAACCCTGAGGTTTTGCATACTGCCCCCCACAGCACACCGGTTAGACGGCTGGACGATGTCAGAGCCGCCAGAAGTCCAGACCTGCGCTGGCAGATGAGGAGTTAAGGCTTTGGATGAAAAGGACATAGTGATAATTGGGGGAGGTCCTGCCGGCTATGTGGCAGCAATTCACGCTTCTCACCTGGGGGCTAGAGTGGCTGTGGTGGAAAAGGGCAAGCTCGGTGGTACTTGCCTTAACCGAGGCTGCATTCCCACCAAGGCGCTGGCCAGAAGCGTGGAGGTGCTCCTTGAAGCAAGAACGGCAAAGGATCTCGGTATAGAGGTTAACAACATCGGGATAGATTTCCCCAAGATTATGGGTCACAAAAGCAAAGTCGTCAGCCAACTAGTGTCCGGTGTTGAACAGTTAATGAAAGCAAACAAGATAAGTGTTTGCAGGGGTACTGGTCGGATTCTGTCCCCACACCTCGTGAAAGTGAATGACGAAGACATAGCAACCAGGAAGCTTATTATCGCTACTGGCTCGGAGCCGGCTCCACTCCCTGTCCCCGGTGGAGACCTGCCCGGGGTGCTGACCACGGACGGGATCCTTGAGCTAGCAGAACTCCCGGAGAGCCTAGTAGTCATTGGGGGCAGTCACGTGGGTGTTGAGTTTGCTGGCATCTTCAATGCGTTGGGGACAAAGGTAACCATTGTCAAGAGACGTCCTCTCCGACTAGAGCCTATTGACGAAGAGATTGGTCTACGTTTCGCCCAGACGTTACCGAGGCAAGGTATTGAAGTCAAGATTGGAGCTGCGGTCAAGGCCATCAGGAGGAAGGGAGCGGTCCTCAGAGTGATCTGGGATACCCCAGAGGGGGAGCAGGGGGTTGATGGGCAGAGGGTCCTTATGGCTACCGGCCGCGTCCCGTATACCCAGGGCCTGGACCTATCAGAACTCGACATACAGACGGAGCGGGGAGCTATCAAGGTGAACGAATATCTTGAGACAAACATCAAAGATGTTTATGCCATAGGCGATGTTCTTGGCAAGAACATGCTGGCGCATGTTGCTTCCTATGAAGGAGAGATAGCTGTTGAGAATGCCCTTGGTCATCCCCGTCAAGCCGATTATCACGCCGTCCCTAGCTGCATCTTTGCTCAACCCGAGATAGCCGGTGTCGGCATCACCGAGAAGGAAGCCAAGGACGGTGGGATTCCTTACAAAGTGAGCAAATTCCCCTTCGTCGCCTGCGGCCGTGCGGTGGCCATGGGCGAGACTACTGGTGTGGTCAAGATGATTTGTCTTGCTGATGATGGCAGAGTTCTAGGAATGCATATCATGGGCCCCCATGCCAGCGACCTTATCGCTGAGGGCGTGCTTGCCGTACGACTGGGATTAAGGGCCGAAGACATTGTGCACACCATCCATGCCCACCCTACTCTACCTGAGGCAGTGCGTGAAACAGCAATGGGTCAACTCGACGGTGCCATTCACTTCCTGAGGGTCTAGGCTTCACTGATGAGTATTTCTACGTTCAAGAAGACCTGTATTGTCTCTTACCTGGGGGTAGTGCCGTATGAACTTGCCCTAAAGCTGCAGAAAGGATTGATGCAGGCGAGAGCGGAGGGCAGAATTCGTGACATATTACTGCTCCTACAGCACCCGCCGGTTTTCACCATAGGGCGGTTCAGGGGTGGAGAGGACATAACTGTTTCTCCAGAGATACTAGCTCGAGATGGAATAGCCGTTTTTCACACCGATCGGGGCGGAGGTATTACCTACCATGGTCCGGGACAGCTCATAGGTTATCCCATCGTTAATCTCAAAGAAAACGGTCTTGATGTGCGGCAATACATCGGGAAACTAGAAGCAGCTATCATCAAGCTATTGGTGGCTCTTGGTATCCAGGGCCACAGGGTAGCAGAATACCCCGGTGTCTGGGTGGGCGAAAGGAAAGTCTGCTCCATAGGGATACATGTCAGCCACTATATTACCACGCACGGCTTTGCTCTCAACGTAAGTAACGACCTGCGGTATTTTAGATATGTGATGCCTTGCGGCTTGCCAGGCGAAGTGATGACCTCAGTTTCAGAGTTGTTAGGGCGTTCGGTAGGGATGAAAACCATCATAGGGAAATTAATTCCTTCGTTCTCGGAGACATTTTGCTTAAACTGTGAGCAGGAGAGTGATAGATGGCTGGGTATACTAGACGCCCAGAATGGCTGAAGTTAGGCGCTCTTGAGCCCACGATACTGAACGAGACGACGAAGCTCGCCCGTGGCTTGAAGCTGCACACCGTTTGTGAGAGTGCTCGTTGTCCCAACCGGACAAAATGCTTTTCCGAAGGTACAGCCACCTTCATGATACTCGGTAATATTTGTACTCGCAATTGCACTTTCTGTGCGGTCAGGCGTGGCAGGCCCGAGGGTCCCGACCCGCAAGAGGCAGAGCATATTGTGGACGCAGTCGAGAGACTCAAGCTGCAGTATGTAGTTGTCACGTCTGTAACCAGAGATGACCTTCCCGATGGCGGTTCCGCCCAGTTCGCCCAAACTATCAGAGCGATCCATAGGTATGGTTCAAATATCGCAGTCGAAGTCCTTATCCCTGACTTTCAAGGGTCAGCCTCTGCGCTGCAAACGGTAGTAGATGCCTCCCCTGCTGTTCTAAACCACAATATAGAAACAGTGCCACGCCTTTACTGCGAGGTTCGTCCGCAGGCGAAATATCGGCAGTCACTCGACCTTTTGAAACAGGCTAAACTGCTGGACAACAATCTCTTGACCAAATCTGGCCTCATGTTAGGATTAGGTGAATCGAGGGGAGAAGTCACTGAAGTAATGGCTGATCTTAGGCAGGCTGGCTGCGATCTTCTAACGATAGGGCAATACTTACAGCCTTCGCTAAAGCACCACAATGTGGCCCGTTACATTCGCCCTGAAGAATTTGAAGAATGTCGAGTTATGGGAAAGAAACTGGGGTTTATCTCTGTTATGTCTGGTCCGCTAGTACGTAGCTCCTTCCATGCTGCCGAGATGTATATCTCAGCAACCCGTAGATCGAAGCAGAAGCCGAGCCGATCTGCAGAAAATGATGGAAAAGGTTTGGCAGGTGCTGTCAAAGGAAACTAAGGTACCAGCGGTTCTGTGCTTTATTCCTAGCTGGTCCAAGTATTCTGTCTCCCGCTCCCGTATTATTGGCATCAGCTGTAATCCGGCAAGTGGCATCTTGCGTTTATGATTGTGAATATTGCTCCACCGCTGAACAGTTGCCTTTTTTGTTAACGCAATACAGAGACCGTTGCGGGGTGGTCTTTGTTCTGGCCAGGCTGGTTAGTTAGTCACTTTCGGAGACAAATCCCTTCATCCTTCTCCGAAGTGCGTCTCTTGCCAAAAGCACCCTTCGCTGGCACCGGAGGCATTTAAGGCTGATGTCAGCGCCCACACTCACCACCTTCCATTCGTAACTGCCGCAGGGGTGTGCTTTGCGCATACGGACTATGTCACCGAGCTTTACTTCGATAGTCATTGATTTGGTGGACGATCTTTTCGGCTACGTTTCTAGCTGCCTGCGCAAAGTCCTTTTCGTTTGAAGCATAGAGAATTTGCCTGGACACATTGATAATGGCCTTCTCACCCCGGGCATCCACTCCGTGCTCAACCGCTGAAGCTAAATCCCCTCCCTGAGCGCCAATGCCCGGAATAAGCAGAGGCATTTCGTGGCAAATGGAGCGGACCATCTTCAGTTCCTCAGGATAGGTAGCCCCGACGACCAGGCCGATATTGCCATTGATGTTCCATTCCTTGGCTTTTTGGGCTACTACTTCGTACAGCGGCAGGCCATTAGCGCAAAGGTTCTGGAAATCTGCGGCCCCCTTGTTTGAGGTTCGGCAGAGGATAAACACCCCTTTGTCCTGATACCTAATGAAAGGCTCCATGGAGTCGAAGCCAAGGTAGGGATTGACGGTAGCGGCATCGAAGCCAAGAACCGAAAAGAGAGCTCTGGCGTAAGCCCTAGCAGTGTTGCCGATGTCGCCCCGCTTGGCATCACCGATAACAGGTATATCACGGGGTACATGTTTAACAGTCTTTTCGAGGATTGTAAGCCCTTCGGTTCCTAAAGCTTCATAGAAAGCTAGATTGGGCTTATAGGCACAGACCAGGTCGCTGGTGGACTCGATAATGGTTTTGTTGAAGTGCACAACCTCTACCGCCGGCATAAGCTCAGGGTCGGGATCCAGCCCGATGCAAAGCCAGCTCTTGTTCTTTCGGCTGGCGTTGAGCAGCTTATCCGTGAATTTCATTGCCCTAACGAGGATAATATCACAAGATGCGTATTGATCAAAGGTTGGTGAACGCTCTGCTAGTGGGTCATCAGCAGTACGTCGGATTGGGCAAGTTGGTGATACCAAGCTCACTACACGGGATATTGGTATTCATTCCTTGTTCGTTGACCAGAACCGGAAAAATGAGACATTTCCTCAAGAATGTAGGTAAAGTTAAGATAAGTATATTGACATAAGATCTATCATCAGTGTATTATTACCAAGCGAAATGGTAGAGTAAGGTTCAGGCCGAGGAGACTAAGATGCTGAACCTGCAGCTGGTCGCTTGGGTTGAGCAGAGTCAATAGCGAAACCGACCTCGAAGGTGGGTTTCGCTATTTTATTCTCGGGTGCTGGTGCGAACTAAGGTCGAATATGGCCATGAATCTTTTGCGGGAAGGAGGTGACGGATTTGGAGGAGGCATAAAAAACCTATAGAGAAGGCGCGATGCTCGAAATCGAGGGACGACAAGGCAAATTTGAAAAGAAAGGAGTAAGAAAATGAAAACAAAAGGTTTCAGTATCCTGTTTGCGCTGGTGCTCGTTCTTAGCCTTAGTATGGTGACCGCAGCGCCGGTGGCCGCCAATGCGACCCCGGTAATTGACGGTGTCATAAGTGCAGACGAGTGGGACGCGTATTACTTGGGAACCAGTGTAACAGAGTGGCAAGGCGGCATGTCTGTAGATGTCTATGGGTTTGCTGATAGCACATATCTTTATGCGGCATATAAAGCAGACACGAATCAGCCCGGATGGAGTGTGGCTGCAGGCCTTTGTATTTCCGCCAACTTAGATTACCAAACGCCACAATCAGCAAGCTGGCCAGACCAGGGATATACCCACATATCTGTGTATGGAGATGGCTTTGCACAGACTGACGGCTCTGGTTGGAACTGGCCAGATGGCTGGGGCAATACCGACCCATCCGTGTTTACCAGCAGAGGAATTGAGTACTATGTTGGTGAACCATGCTACGGTAGTCCATATCCCAATACTGCCGAGATAAAGATTCCATTGAGCCTGCTCACCTATGCAGGTGACGATAACCAAATCGCGCTTGGTGGGCAGTACTGGCAGTATGACTGGGCTACGCCGTTCTTTGTTGCGCTCCCTGACACTACGCCACCCATCGTCTCCAACGTGCTGGCTGAGCCAAATCCGGTGGCAGCGGGCAGCCAGCTGACTTTGACCGCTACAATTGACGACAGCAACACAGGCGGCTCAAATATTGACTCGGCGTGGTATAGCCTAGACGGCGGGAACTGGAATAGCATGGAAGCTCAGGATGGGAGCTTTGATGAGGTCAGTGAGGATGTTGGGGATACTCTTACTGCACCCAGTGAAGCTGGCATCTACAATCTGTGCGTGCGTGGCACGGATGCGGAGAACAATGTGAGTGACCTGGAGTGCATACTCTTAGTTGTCTATGACCCCAGCGCTGGTTTCGTCACCGGCGGCGGCTGGATTGATTCGCCTTCGGGCGCATACATGCCTAGTGACTCTTCCATCGTCACCGAAGCCAACGTTGGTGTCGACTGGTTCCTAAACGACACAAGATACAACGGATACGTTGACTTTGTTAATGGTCCAGAAACTCCGCCTCTGGGAGTCGGTAGTCTGGAGATGGGTACTACTGCAAGCCAAGATAAGGCCCAGCTTTTCAACTACGACCATATAGGCACACTGCTGGCCGATATCGAGAGCATCACCTATGCGACATATAGGGATGGCAGCTCGACGAATCCACCTGCTCAGTATCCGGCGATCAACATTGAGGTGGACTACGTAGGTGATGGTTCCAGCTACACCACCCTTGTCTGGGAACCAATCTATGGCTATGGTCAGTCTAATCTGGCAGTAGATACATGGCAAACCTGGGATACCATGGCACCTTCTCAGACTGGGTTCGGTGGTGGCTGGTGGTCGACAAAGGATATTCCGGGAGTTTGCCCGTTCAACTGTTTCGTTGACTGGGAGACGATAGTGCAGAACAATCCAGACGCAAAGATTAAGTACGGCTTCGGAGTCAACGTCGGTTCAGGTTGGAATGGTGTCTTCACCGGTGCTGTTGATGCCCTGACGCTCACTGTCAATGCCGAAACCACAACATATGACTTTGAGCCAGTGGCGCCTCCCACGGGTAAGGCGACCTTCGGCTTTGTAGCCAAGTATAAGAAAGGTGCCGATGTACCGGACGGCCAGACGGAGTTCGTATTCAGGGCTGCCGACTTGAACTTCCACAGCTCGTGTTATGACTGGCTGGTGGTAACCGGTTCGGATTATGCCAAATTCAAGGGGACCGGTACCATCAATGGTATCGGTGATTACAAATTCATGCTGTGGACTGGGGATGGCACGGATACTGATGGTGCGGACACCTTCCGAATCAAGATTTGGGAGGAGGATGGGTTCGGAAACGAGACCGTTATCTATGACAACGGAATGGACCAAGCTATAGGTGGCGGAAGTATCGTCGTCCACACTAAGTAGCGGCTAAGAGGTTAGATAGCGTCACGGGGCAGGGCCGTGCGCCCTGCTCCGTGACTGTTCTAGTCTCCGAACATGGCTTCCTTGACCAAGAGCTCACCGTGCCAGTGAGTCAAAGCCCTGAGTCTCGTGAGCGGGAAGATAAGCAATCCTAAAGGAGCAAATAAGAGATTGCTTCGGCACTTTGTGCTTCAGAATGACAGGGTGAGTGCCTCGCCATCATAAGACAAGAGCCAGTGACGGTTAGGGAGGCTATTGCTCAGCTAATCCCATACGTGAGCACGGCTCTTTTCTTTATTCGGCGCAAAGGCTAGAATAGGAGGCATGCGCGACTTGATTGCTGAGGCCTTGAAAGGGCATGATGCCGACTATATCGAAATTCACTTTGAGGAGAGCGAGGCTACCAGCATTACCTACAGAGCGGAGAGGCTGGAGGACATAAGCAGGGCCCGTAGTTCTGGTGGCAATATTCGTGCTTTAGTCCAGGGTAGCTGGGGATTCGTCAGCTTCAATCGTCTGGACGGCTTGAAGGAGAAAGTGGCTCTGGCTGTGGAGGAGGCCAGGCTGGCCAACAGGGAACCGTTTGAGCTCTTCGCCACGGAGCCTGCAGTGGATACAGTGGCACCGCAGCTGAGGAAGGATGCCACAACCATACCGCTGGCCACCAAGAAGGACCTCCTGGATGGCTATAACGATATTATGTTGAGTAGTCCGAAGATCCAAAGCACAAGGATTAACTACCGTGATGTGAAGCGAAGAATTGCCTTCGCTAGTTCCGAAGGCAGCTATGTAGAGCAGACCAAAAGCGATCTTAGTGCACGATTGATAGCCATAGCTCGTGAGGACAATGAGATTCAACAAGCCGGACTAGGTCTGGGCAGCAGTGGTGAGTTTTCCGCCGTGGAAGGGCTGCACGAGCGAGCCAGGGAGGTGGCGAGGCGTGCCGCTGCCCTTCTTTCCGCTCCCCAAGTGAGAGGCGGAGAGTACACCGTGATTCTGGACCCCATTCTGGCCGGAGTGTTTGCTCATGAAGCATTCGGGCATCTATCCGAGTCCGACCATGTATATCAGAATGAAAACCTGCGGCAAATCATGGTCCTGGGCAAAAGATTCGGCGGCAAGCATCTCAATATCGTTGATGACCCCACGATTCCCAACTTGCGGGGGAGTTATAAATACGATGATGAAGGGACCTCGGCAAAGAAGGCCTATCTTATTCGGGAGGGCGTTTTGGAGGGAAGACTCCATTCCCGGGAAACAGCGGCTAGGATGGGGGAGACGGCTACGGGGAATGCACGGGCCATCAATTACCTCTTTCCCCCCATAGTGCGAATGAGCAATACCTTCATCGAGAGCGGCAGCGCTTCGTTTGAGGAGATGCTCGGTGGTATTGAGGAAGGCGTCTATGTCAGGGACTGGTATGGTGGGACGACCAGCCTGGAAATGTTTACCTTTTCAGCTGGCGAGGCCTACATGATTCGCCGGGGGAGATTGGCAGAGCTATTGCGCCCAGTCGTGCTGACAGGCAATGTCTTCACTACTTTGGAGAACCTAGATGCCATAGGCGATGACCTGGAGATGAATCAGGGTGGTGGCTGTGGCAAAGCGGGACAATCTCCGCTACCGGTTTCTGCTGGTAGCCCGCATATCAGGATTCGTCATTGTGTAGTGGGAGGCAGATAATTGGGACATCTTGAAAAGGTTCTCAGTTCCGCTCGGAAGGAGGCTGAACAAGCTGAGGTCTTTTCAGCTTCGGCTCGGGCAACGATGATACAGTTTGAAGCCAATGAGCTTAAACAAGTTCAGACCAAGGAGAGCAGCAGCACTGCCTTGCGGATTTTCAAGGGAGGTAGAATTGGCTCTGCTACTGCCAGCGGAGGGGGGGATGTGGAGGCTTTGGTTGACATGGCTGTGGAAACCTGTCAATTTGGCAGGCCGGCCAGTTTCCAATTTCCTTCTCACCAGGACTATTCGGAGGTGCGCACCTTCAGCCCTGAGGTAGAGAAAATGGCTATGGATAGGATGGTCGAGATCGGGAGGGAGCTTATAGCTAAGATCAGGGGACATACTCCTGATATCCTGTGCGATGTTCAAATAACTAAAGGGACAAGCTCCGTCTCCCTGATTAATTCTCAAGGTGGTGAGGGTGCGTATGACAAGAGCTTGTTTGGTCTTAGCCTGGAGGGCATTCTTGTCCGGGATACGGATATGCTTTGGGTGCAAGATAGTGAAAGCTCATGTCGCTCTGACCTTGTCAGGGTTCATGAGCTGGCTGATAGGGTGATATGGCAACTGGAAATGGCCAAGAAGAAAGCCACTGTACCTACAAAGGTGCTGCCGATGGTTTTTACGCCTGATGGAGTAGCCAGTGCTTTGCTGAGCCCTCTAGTGCTAGCATTTAACGGCAAAGCAGTTCTTGAGGGAGCTTCGCGTCTAAAAGACAAGCTAGGGGAGCAAGTCTTTGACAAAAAATTGGGCTTGTGGGATGATGCTGCCGTTGCTTACGGCGTGGGTAGTTATCCTTTTGATGACGAGGGGGTGCCCGGGCAGCGCCTGCCACTTGTTGCCAACGGAGTAGTGACGAATTTCCTTTATGATTTGCAGACAGCAGCTTTAGCTGGCACACATAGTACCGGTAACGGCAGACGGGCAGGCGGCGGTGCTCCCAGCCCTGCTATAAGCACTCTCGTTTTGGAAAAGGGGGACCTGTCTTTCCAGGCGATGGTGGAAGACATGAAAGAAGGATTAATCGTGGAGGAAGTTATCGGTGCTGAGCAGGGTAATATTCTGGGTGGTGACTTTGGTGGCAACGTTTTGCTGGGATATAAGGCAGAGAATGGTGAGATAGTGGGGAGAGTTAAGGATACTATGATTGCCGGTAACGTATATCAGGTGTTAAGAGAGCTACCGGGTATAGGGCAGGAGGCAAGATGGGTGGGTGGCATGTTGCAGACTCCGCCTTTATACTGCTCCGGCGTATCGGTGACGACCAAGGGGAACTAGGATGGATACGAGACACCTAACAAAGCTTCGTAGGCACCCGCGCCCAACGACTTGTTCTATGCTTGCCTCCTGGCCGGGCATTGGCGACGTCTCCCTAACCGCGGCAAAATACATTGTAGAGAAGCTAAATGCTGCAGAAATAGGGGAGGTTGAACCTGTCAACTTTTTTGAACCGGTGGGTGTCACGGTCAAAGAGAACGTGGTTGAGAGCCCGCGTTTTCCCGAGAGCAAGTTCTATTACTGGCAGTATCCCAAAGCCAGTAAAGGGTTGGTGATTTTTGTTGGGGAAGAGCAGCCGGCGTTCAAAGGATACGAGCTCGTTAACTGTGTTCTGGACGTGGCGCAGAGGTTCAGAGTGTCAAGGGTATACAGTTGTGCGGCTGCGGTAACGCGTATCCACCATAGTGAAGAGATGAAGGTCTGGGGAGCGGCTACAGATCCCAACTTGGTTGACGAGCTAGGCAAGCACAACGTGATTCTTAGAGGTAATCTGCGCATCGCTGGTTTGAACGGATTGATATTAGGCATGGCTAAAGAAAGGGGAATGGAGGGGATTTGCTTACTGGGCGAAGTGCCTTCGTATGCCACGCAAATAGCAAATCCCAAAGCCTCCCTGGCTGTGCTTGGTATCCTGACTAGAATGTTGGGAATTACACTTGACCTGGCTGAACTTGGCCATCTGGCTGAGCGAGTGGACGAAGAAATGGATAGGATAGCAAAGAGAGTTACGGCTGAATTCATTGACCAATTCACCGAGCCCATTTGGGAGCAGGATGAGGAAGAAGAATGAGTAGTCGAGGAATCTCGATCTAAGAAGATCCACATTGACCGACGAAGGTTGATATGCTACCATCGAATCAAAACCGCCCGCGAAAAGTCGCAAGGCTTTTTGGGGTTGAATCACATGTCAGGTTTGGCTCGACTTTATGAGGAAATCAGAGCTTGTCGGGAGTGTGAGCTAGCTAAACATCGCACTAAAGTGGTACCTGGTGAGGGAGCGGAAGACGCGGAACTACTTTTTGTCGGTGAAGCTCCGGGCTGGCACGAAGACCAGCAAGGGCGCCCTTTCGTCGGGCCAGCAGGACAGTTTCTGGATCAACTGTTAGCCTCAATTGGTTTACGTCGGGATGAGGTTCATATCGCTAATGTGATTAAGTGCCGTCCGCCCCAGAACCGCGACCCACTTCCAGTCGAGATAGAGAGCTGTCGCAAATGGCTTGACCGTCAAATAGACGTAATTCAGCCGCAAATGATTATTACTCTGGGGCGCTACTCTCTAGCGCGGTATTTCCCCAATGACAGCATAGGAAAGATCCATGGAAAGCCGCGCAAGTTGGGAGGCGTCATCTACTACCCGATGTACCATCCGGCAGCGGCTCTCCATCAAGGCTCCTTACGGCGGACTATCGAAGCAGATATGCTCAAGATTCCGCAAATCTTGGCTCAAGGTAAGGACCTGCCTGAGAATGCACTTGAATGTCAACAACTAAGCTTGTTCTAGAGCTTTGTCCCGGATGAAAGGAAGAAACCATGCCAACACATAAGCTAAGAGTTATCCCCCTAGGCGGGGTGGGTGAAATTGGTAAGAACATGATGGCGCTGGAATATGGCAGTGACATCGTCGTCATTGATGCTGGACTTATGTTCCCCAGCGAGGAAATGCTGGGGGTCGATCTGCTTATCCCGGATATCGGCTATCTTCTGGCGAGACAAAACAAGGTAAGGGGTATAGTGATTACTCACGGGCATGAGGACCACATTGGGGCACTACCTTACATTTTGTCTCGCATGACCCCTCCCGTTTATGCTACGAAGTTCACCCGCGAGCTGATTCTCGTGGAACTCAAGCAGCGAGGAGTGAAGACCAGCGCAAAACTGAATGTGGTCAACCCGGGGAGCAAGATTACACTAGGTAAGTTCACCGTAGAGTTCTTCTCTGTTTGCCATAGTATTCCCGATTGTGTGGGGCTGATAATTCACACTCCCCTAGGGACTGTGGTTCACAGTGGTGATTTCAAGATTGATTATACCCCGGTTATTAGCGAGGCTACTAACTTTAATCAATTAGCTTCACTGGGGGCGAAGGGCGTTTTCCTTCTTCTTTCTGACTCCACCTACGCCGAGCTTCCTGGATATACTCCTTCCGAGATGGTCGTTGGGGGTACGTTGGATAGGATTGTAAGCGAGGCAAAAGGGAGGGTAATCGTAACTACATTCGCCTCTCTCATATCCCGCATGCAGCAAGTGTTTGACGTTGCCGCTAAACACGGTCGCCGTGTATTTATCATCGGGCGCAGCATGAAAGAGATAGCGAGCATGGCATTGAAAACGGGTTATCTCACTGCTCCCCCAGGCATTATTTGTCGCTTGGATGAACTTAAGAACTTGCCTCACAATCGGGTCATCGTGTTGAGTACGGGAAGTCAAGGTGAGCCTACTTCTGCCTTGGTGCGCATGGCTAACCGTGACCCCAGTAGCAAAGTTCAGATAATCCGCGGCGACACCGTGGTGATTTCAGCAACTCCTATTCCCGGCAATGAGGCATTGGTTAGCAAGACCACAGACAGCCTTTTCCGTCAGGGTGCCAGTGTAATCTATGACAAGCTGGCTCAGGTTCATGTCCACGGGCATGGTAGTCAAGAGGAGTTGAAGCTTTTGCTTAGCTTGGTGAAGCCCAAATTCTTTGTTCCCGTTCATGGGGAGTACCGCCATTTATGCTTGCATGCCAACTTAGCTCGAAGTGTTGGTATACCCAAGGATAACACTTTTGTCCTTGAAAACGGGGATATTCTTGAACTCGGACAAGATTCAGGGAGGGTGGTCGCCAGAACTCGAGTCGGGGTTATCTATGTCAGTGGCATGACGACGGGGGAGCTTGACAACGCTGTGCTTCGGGACCGCAGACTACTTTCGCGAGATGGTGTTGTTGTGGTGACCATTGCCGTTGATGCTGAAAATGGTGCGCTAGCTGAGAAGCCACGCATTATGACGCGGGGCCTTATTGACACGGGGGAGGAGCGGAAATTGGTTGAGAGAGGGCGGGAAGTCGTGCTGGCTGCTCTAGATCATGACAAAAGACGCTTAGGCGAACCGAGCTTCGTCGATACCCGAGTAAAGGATTCCCTGAGCAGATTCTTTTATGAACAAATTCATCGTCGTCCCGTCATTATCCCTGTAGTTGTGGAGGTAAGAGCGAAGAATTCAGAAATCAGTGGCCAGTAAAAGTGCACTTCTGACTACTCATTTCGGGAGCATAAGTCGTGGCTAAAAGGAGAAGTGGGTCCAGGTCGGGGCGGAAGGCAAAGGAAAGCCAGCCAGCATGGAAACGGTTCTTTAGCTTCATCGCTTCACCCATAGGGCGAAGGCTTATCCCAATTGTCGTAATAGTAGTCCTGCTGTATGCATTGTGGGACCGCCTGCTCACACTGTTTGGCTATGGGTTGATAATAATTGCCATTGCTCTGGGCTCGCTGGTCTGGTTGGCGTGGCGGAGGCGGTTGTCTGTTGCGAAACAGAGATGGAACTGGATTTTGGGGGGCATAAGCCTGGCTTTGGCTGTCTGGGGAATCCTTGCTTTCTTCCCGGGGAAAGATATTCTGAAAGATGCCACACTGGGAGGCAGCATTGGGCAGAGCATAATAATGCATTCCCCCGACGCAGTCGGAGGACTTTTGGTGGCTGGGCTTGTGGTTCTTGGCATTATTTTTATCATTCCTGGGAAGTGTTGGAGCGCTGCCAAGGATGGCTGGCGTTTTCTGACCAAGGCTTTTAAACACGCTTCCAATTCCATCCTCGGCAAGCGAGCCCCGGCTACAGCTACCGCTCTGGAAGCTACTTCCGCTGAAGTGGTGGTAGCCGATGAAGTAGAGACAACGAGCACTCGACGCCGTGAGCGTTCAACTCCTCCCGCGTGGCAGTCGGAACACGAACCAATTCTCACCCCAGGAGGATGGCATCTTCCGCCGATTGATATCCTGGACAAGCCATCTGAGGTGAAATTGGATAAGGACGCTATTGACCAGCGTGCCCGGCTGATCGAGGAAGCTCTGGCCAGCTATGGTGTAGAAGGAAGGGTTGTGCAGATAAACATAGGTCCTACCGTGACACAGTTTGGTGTTGAGCCTGGTTGGGATAGAAAATATAGAGAGGTAAGAGAAAAAGGGAGAAATGGTAGCTACGAAGCGAAGGTGGAAGAGGTGTCCAGAACCAGGGTAAGAGTGGATCGGATTACCTCTCTGACCAATGATTTGGCTCTAGCCCTGGCTGCGCCCAGCATAAGAATCGAAGCTCCCGTGCCTGGGGCACCGGTGGTGGGCATTGAGGTTCCTAACACTGTATTTGGCTCAGTTGCCCTGCGTGCTGCCATAGAGAGCGCCGCTTTTCAAAAGATCAGGGCCCGTTCCAAGCTTGCTATTGCTTTGGGTAAAGGTGCTGGTGGTGAAGCAGCGGCTGCCGATTTGACCAGGATGCCACATCTGCTTATTGCTGGAGCTACCGGCAGCGGCAAGACGGTTTGCCTGAATGCCATTA